>CAZFJU010000215.1:0-7309 GCA_964518995.1 uncultured Gammaproteobacteria bacterium | reverse complement strand
GCGGTGGGATGGAACCCAACGGAACGCGCCCGTGGTGCAGCGGGTGGAAAGGAGATGAGGCGGTCGCAACGAACACCACGCACGAGGGCGAATCGCGTCCATCTTCGCGGCCGCTCGTGGTCATCACGGGCGCCGGAGGCAATATCGGCCGATCGCTCGCGGCGGCGCTGCAGCCGCGCTATCGCGTTGTGGGCATCGAGCGCACCCGCGAGGACGTCGACTTCCCGCTCATCGAGGCGGATCTCTCGTCGGACGAGGATCTCGCCGCGGCTCTCGACCAGCTCCGGGCGGCGCACGGCCGCCATATCGCGAGCGTCATCCATCTTGTCGCCTTCTTCGATTTCTCCGGCGAGGACAATCCGCTTTACGAGACGGTGAACGTTGCCGGCACGCGGCGTTTACTGCGCGGCCTGCAAACGTTCGATGTCGAGCAGTTCGTTTACTCGAGCACCATGCTGGTGCACAAAGCGGGCGCGCCGGGAGAGCGCATCGACGAGACGCGCGAGCTGGCGCCGGCGTGGGCCTATCCGCAGTCGAAGGCCGCGGCCGAAGCAGTGGTCAAGTCCGAGCACGGCGATATTCCGTACGTCATCCTGCGCCTCGCCGGCGTCTACGACGAGCAGACCTCAGTGCCGACGATGGCGCATCAGATGGCGCGCATCTACGAGCGAGAGCTCGAAAGCTTCTTCTATTCGGGCAGCGGCTCGGTCGGGCAGGCAATGGTGCATCGCGCGGATATGCTCGACGCCTTCGTGCGCACGGTCGATCGGCGCGCACAACTGCCCCCGACCGCGGAGATTCTGATCGGCGAGCCGGACGCTGTCAGCTACGACGTGCTGCAGGACGAGATCGGCTATCTGATTCACGGCGTCGAGGACTGGCCGACGTTGCGCATGCCGAAGACGCTCGCAGCGGTCGGCGTCCGTCTGCAAGATAAGCTCGAGCCGGTCATTCCGGACGCCATCGACGAGGGCGAGCCGCCGTTCATCAAGCCGTGGATGATCGCCATGGCGGACGACCATTACGAGCTCGATATCACCCGCGCGAGCACGCTGCTCGGCTGGACGCCTCAGCACCGCTTGAAGGATGTCCTGCCCGACATGGTCCGTTCGCTGAAGCGCGACCCGGCCGAATGGTACCGTCGCAACGATGTCACGGCGCCGCCGTGGATTACCGAAGCCGAGGCGCAGGGCTTGCGCGCCGGCGATCTCGCGGCGCGGCATGACGCGCTCGTCAAGCGCGAGCTGCGCGCGAATCGCTGGGCACACCTCGCCAACATCGCCCTCGGCGCCTGGCTCGTCACGCAGCCGCCGCTGATCGCGGTCGAGCCGGCCTGGCTCGGCTACAGCGAAGCGATGCTCGGCGCGGCGCTGATCCTATTCGCGTCGATATCTTTGTCGTGGCGCGGTCAGTGGGCGCGCTGGGCGCAAGCCGCGATCGGCGCGCTGGTCATGGCCTTGCCGATCCTGTTCTGGACGCCGAATGCCGCCGCGTATCTCTCGGATACGCTCGTCGGCGCGCTGATCTTCGGGTTCGCCGTATGCACGAAACCCGACGTCGGACCGACGCCGCTCGCGGTGCTGACCGGACCCGATCGTCCGCCCGGTTGGGACTACAACCCTTCGACATGGACGCAGCGGCTGCCGATCGTCGCGCTCGCGCTGATCGGTTTATTCGTATCCCGCTATCTCGCGGCCTACCAGCTCGGTCATATCGACGGCGTCTGGGAACCGTTCTTCGCAGGCGCCGCGGCCGATCCGCGCAACGGCACGGAAGAGATCATCACCTCGTCGTTTTCCGAAGCGTGGCCCGTGTCGGACGCCGCCGTCGGCGGCTATACCTACATGCTCGAAATTCTAACCGGGATCATCGGCTCGCGCCTGCGCTGGCGCACCATGCCATGGCTCGTCGTGCTGTTCGGGCTGATGATCGCGCCGCTCGGCGTCGTGTCGATCTTTTTTGTCATTATCCAGCCGATCATGATCGGCACCTGGAGCACCCTTGCGCTGATCGCGGCCGCTGCAGTCCTGATCCAGATTCCATACTCGCTCGACGAGCTTGCGGCCACGCTGCAGTTCATGCGCCGACGGATGAATGCCGGCCGCAACGCGCTCCGTGTCTTCATCTTCGGTGATACCGACGAGACGCCGACCGAGCCGCCGCCGACCGTGGTGGATGAGCTCGACCGCCCGGCGGGCGTGATCATGAAAGAGATCGTCCAGGGCGGCGTGAGCCTGCCGTGGACGCTCGTGCTCGCCGCCGCTATCGCGGTGTCGCTGCTCTTCACGCGGCTCACCGTCGACGCGGACGGCAACCTTGCAAACGCTCACCACCTGATCGGCGCGCTAGTGCTGACGGTGATCTCGATCTCCGCCGCGGAGGTGACGCGCATCGTGCGCTATGTCAACGTGCCGCTCGGCGCGGCGCTGCTCGTGTCGCCTCTTCTCTATGCTGGCAACGCGGCTGCCATCGCGGTGTCGATCGTGTGCGGCATCGCGATCATTGTGCTCAGCGTGCCGCGCGGCCGGGTCCGCGGGCGCTACGGGGCATGGGACAAGTGGGTACGATAGCCGTCGCTGCAGTGGAGGAATCAGGCACGCATGACTAACGCACGCTCGAAGCGGATCGAAGAGTACGGGCTGATCGGCAACATGGTGTCAGCCGCGCTCATCGCACGCGATGGCTCGATCGATTGGCTATGTCTGCCGCACTTCGACTCGGCCGCTTGCTTTGCCGCGCTGTTGGGCGGCCCCGAGCACGGCCACTGGCAGATCGCGCCGGAAGATGCGAACTTCCATACCACGCGCCGCTACCTGCCGGGCACCGCCGTGCTCGAGACGTGCTTCGAGAACGACGAGGGCGCTGTCGCGCTGATCGACTTCATGCCGCTCACCGATGACGAAGGGAAGGTCGACGTCGTTCGGATCGTCCGCGGGCTGCGCGGCGAGATGACGCTCGGCATGGAGCTCGTGCTGCGCTTCAACTACGGGCAGGCCGTGCCGTGGGTGCGGCGCCGGGACTACGGCTTGAGCGCGATCGCGGGGCCTGACGCGATCGAGCTGCATACGCCCGTGCAGCTGGTCGGTAGGGATTTAAAGACGTTTGCGTCTTTCGCCGTGCGCGAGGGCGACAGCGTGCCGTTCAAGCTCTCCTATCATGCGTCCCACCGCACCCCGCACTTCGTGCCCGACCATCAAGAAAGCCTCGAGAAGACGGTCTCCGGATGGCGCGAATGGGCGCAGCACTGCCAATTCGAGTGCGAGGAGCAAGGTTGGCGCGAAGCCGTCCTGCGATCGCTGATCACACTGAAGCTCCTGACCTATGAGCCGACTGGCGGCATCGTCGCGGCCCCGACCACCTCGCTGCCCGAGACGCTCGGCGGCGAACGGAACTGGGACTATCGCTACTGCTGGATCCGCGATTCGACCTTGACGCTGTATGCGCTGCTGAACGCCGGTTATCGCGGCGAAGCGGAGTCATGGCGGCGCTGGCTGCTGCGGGCGGCAGCCGGCGCACCGGAGCAGCTGCACATCATGTTCGGCATCGACGGCGAACGCTGGCTGCCCGAGAACGAGGTGCCGTGGCTGCCGGGCTATGAGAACAGCCGCCCGGTCCGGGTCGGGAACCAGGCCGTCGAGCAGCGCCAGCTCGATGTCTATGGCGAGCTGATGGACGCGCTGCATACTGCGCGCGAAGCGGAGCTGGCGCCGCTCGACGAGGCCTGGCGCGTGGAAAAAATGCTGCTCAAGCATCTGGAGACCGCGTGGCGAGACGTCGATCACGGCATCTGGGAGGTGCGCGGACCGCCTCGCGCATTCACGCATTCGCGGATCATGTGCTGGGTCGCGTTCGACCGCGCACTGAAATCGAGCGAGCACTTCGGCCTGCCGGGCCCGACGGACCGCTGGCGCGCGGTGCGCGACGAGATCCGTGCCGACATCCTCGCGAACGGCTTCGACGAGCAGCGCCAAACCTTCGTGCAGTACTATGGCGGCGAAGCCCTTGATGCCGCATTGCTGCTGATTCCGCAGGTCGGCTTCCTGCCTGCGGACGATCCGCGCTTCGTCGGCACCGTGGCCGCCATCGAGCGCGAGCTGGTCGAGGAGGGCTTCGTGCTCCGCTACTCGACCGATCAAGTCGACGACGGCCTGACCGGCAAGGAAGGCGCGTTCCTCGCGTGCTCGTTCTGGCTCGCGGACGCCTACGCGATGCTCGGTCGGCTCGAGGATGCGAGAGCATTATTCAGCCGATTACTCGGGATCCGCAACGACCTCGGTCTGCTGGCGGAAGAGTATGATCCGATCAGCCGGCGGCTGCTCGGCAACTTCCCGCAAGCGTTCTCGCATATCGGGCTGGTGAATACCGCGTTCAACCTGGTGAAGAGACGCGGACCGGCGGAGCAGCGCGCCGCGCGAATCGCGCCGGTCGGGCGATCGCTCAACGGCAACGGGCCCAGGTGACGGCCCGTTGCGCGCGATCCAAAAACTGCGCCCGCGCGGCGCTCAGGACCCCTTCCCGCCTTTGCCGCGGGACTTGGCGAGCAGCTGATCGAGCCGCTCGTAGGTCATCTCCATGCCATCGGTCATGCCGGTGGCCATCGCCGCGTCGCGTGCCTCCTTTGTGTGGAAATCCATCGACGTCGACAGCGTCGTCACGCCGTTTCGCTCGTGGAGCTCGATCGTGATCACGGCGCCCGAGCCCATATCCCCGCCGACGTCGCCCGGATCATAGTGCTCGCTGTACACGAGCCGGCTGCCGGGCTCGACGAGCCGAAATTCGCCGTGGAAGCCGAACTCCTTGCCGTCCTCGGTATTGCGCCATCGCCAGCGGTACGGGCCGCCGACGCGTAAATCCATCTCGCATACGGGCATCGTCCATCCCGGCGGCCCCAGCAGCCATTGCTGAAGCAGTGCTGGAGTGGTGTATGCCTCGTATACGAGCTCGCGCGGCGCGTCGAACTCGCGAACGACTCTTACCTCATGATCGCTCGGCTGGGTCACCTGCGACGTCGCATTCCCGCTTATCGCTTCCTCCTGACGGGCTCGCCTCGGCGAGCGGAGGTCATCGTTCGACTGATAACCCGCAGATTCAATAGCCGTATGGTTATTTGGCGACCGTATCAACGTCAAGCCATAGCAGCCTGGCGGGGCTAGGGCAGCGCTGCGCCGGACAGCCTAGTTAGCCGGGCCGCGCGCCGCCGCCGAGCCGGTGATACCGTAAACTCTCGCGCCGTCGCCCCGGAGGACGCGCGCTTTGTTGTCGGCTGCGCGGCCGCCGGTGGTCGACACCATCTCGTCTTGGAGCCTCCCGATGACAGCGACGATCTACGGTATTAGAAATTGCGACACCATGAAGAAGGCGCGTGCATGGCTGGACGCGCACGATATCCGCTACACGTTTCACGACTACAAGAAAGAGGGCATCGACCGCGAGCGGCTGAGCGGCTGGTGCCAAGCCTGCGGCTGGGAGAAGCTTCTGAACCGTGCGGGCACGACGTTCAGAAAGCTTCCCGAAGCGCAAAAAGGCGATCTCGACGAAGCACGCGCCGTGGAGCTCATGCTCGCACAGCCGTCGATGATCAAGCGGCCCGTGCTGGAGCTCGATTCGCGGATCGTCATCGGCTTTGCTCCCGAGACCTACAAGAGCGAGCTGATTCCACGCGGTTAGCCCATTGGCGCAATGCCCCATGACCTCGGCACGGAGGACCGTTATGATGGCCGCGACCCGCGGCACTGCGGGCTTGTCAGCCCAAATCGAGAGTTTATGAAGCTTCGCTCATCGGATGACATCGCCACGGAAGCGACCCGGCGGCTGCCCCGCTTTCTCGCGGAATATCTCAATGGCGGCTCCTACACGGAGCATACTTTGCGCCGCAACGTCGACGATCTGCGCAGCATCGAGCTGCGTCAGCGGGTGCTCAGCAACGTCGCGGAGATCGATACCGCGAAGGAGCTGTTCGGTCATCGCTGGTCGCTACCGATCGGCTTGGGCCCGATCGGCATCTCCGGCATGTTCGCGCGGCGCGGCGAGCTGCAGGCGGCCCGCGCGGCCGAAGCAGCCAATGTGCCGTTCTGCCTATCCACGGTATCGATCTGCAGTCTCGAAGAGATCCGCGCCGCGGTCACGAAGCCGATCTGGTTTCAACTCTATGTGATTCGCGACCGCGCGTTCATGCACGACCTGATCGATCGGGCCACGGAGGCCGGCTGCACGGCGATGTTTTTCACGGTCGACATGCCCGTGCCTGGCATCCGCTATCGCGACTACAAGTCGGGCCTGGCCGGGCAACCGGGCTGGACCGGCGCCGCGCGGCGTATGTTGCAGGGCCTCGGCAAACCTCGGTGGGCGTTCGACGTTGGCTTGCGCGGCCGCCCGCATTCGCTCGGCAATCTGCTCGCGGTCCTCGGCAAGAACAGCGGCCTTGAAGACTATATCGGCTGGCTCGGCCGTAACTTCGATCCCAGCGTGACTTGGAAGGATCTCGAGTGGATCCGCACGAAATGGCGCGGACCGCTGCTGATCAAAGGCATTCTCGACCCCGAAGATGCGAAGCAGGCGGTTGCACTCGGCGCCGATGGCATCGTCGTCTCGAATCACGGCGGACGGCAGTTCGATGGCGTGCGCTCGACGGTTCGAGCCGTCCCGAGCATCGTCGACGCGGTCGCCGGCCGCCTGACCGTGCTCGCCGACGGCGGCATTCGCAATGGCGTCGACGTGCTGCGCATGCTTGCGCTCGGCGCGGACGGTGTGCTGCTCGGCCGCGCGTGGGCCTACGCCCTCGCCGCGGGCGGCGGCCCTTCCGTCGAGGCAATGCTGGACAATCTCGGCCGCGAGCTCAAGGCGGCCATGGCGATGGCAGGTCGAACGAGTCTCGCCGAGCTCGACCGCTCGGTGCTCGACCTCTAATGTCCTGCAAGTCATTCACCTCGAGGTAGCTCCCAGTGCCCTCTTTCGATGTCGTTTCCGAGCTCGACCGTCACGAGCTGACCAACGCGGTGGATCAAGCGAACCGCGAAATCGACAGCCGATTCGATTTTCGCGGCAGCGGGGCGAAAGTCGGGCTATCGGAATGGGTCGTCACGCTCGAAGCGCCGAGCGCTTTCCAGGTGCAACAGATGTTGACGATCTTTACCGACAAGCTTGCACGGCGCGGCATCGACGTGCGCTCGATGGCGCCCGAGAAACCGGAGGAAGCCATACACCGAACGAAGCAGACGATCGTAATGAAGCATGGCATCGATGCCGACACGGCACGAAAGATCGTCAAGCTCGTCAAGGAGTCGAAGATCAAGGTGCAGGCCGCCATACA
>CAZFJU010000214.1:0-7397 GCA_964518995.1 uncultured Gammaproteobacteria bacterium | reverse complement strand
GCGGGTGTAGTTCAATGGTAGAACCTCAGCTTCCCAAGCTGATGACGTGGGTTCGATTCCCATCACCCGCTCACTCCATAGAAGGCTGTGGGAGTTCACTGAGTTCTATTGAGCCGCCGCCCTCGCCCGTGCAGCGTCGGCGAAGCCGCGCGCAGCACGCAAGCGAACGTCCGGCCCGTTACGACGGGTGGAGGCAAGGAACTCTCCGTCTCCCGCGTTACCTCTGTAGAGGTAGGGGTCTTGGGAGTAGAGAGGGCGTCACGAGGGCGAGCATGACTGTACTGGAGCACATCCGAAGGCGACGCAGGGCGACGGCCTGGGCCGCGTTGCCGCTGCTCGCCGTCGCTTTGCTCAACGGGGCCGTAGCATGCGTAGGCATGATACCGGGAGACGCAGCGGCCGAGTTCGCGCGTGGGGGTAACAGCCTCCACGATGATGCTCTCCACGGTTCTGCCGATTCCCACAGCAGCGATGCTTCGGACGCCCACCGTCACGCGAGCGTCAAC
This sequence comes from uncultured Gammaproteobacteria bacterium, assembly GCA_964518995.1. Lineage (GTDB taxonomy): Bacteria > Pseudomonadota > Gammaproteobacteria > Steroidobacterales > Rariloculaceae > ZC4RG20. The sequence continues at coordinate 6,891 of CAZFJU010000214.1, read as the reverse complement.
GACGGAACAATGCCGCTGGCGGAGACCGGCCTCCCACACGATCATGGCGGCTGTCCACACTGCCCGACTTCGCCTGCGAGCGGCGCACTCGAGTCGGATCATGCTCTTTGCAGCGTCTCGGACACGACCACAGCGGCGACTGCCACCATCATTCCTTCGTTTGATTCGAAGCCCTTCCTGTCGCCGGTCGCTTGGATTGCCCCCGAGGAGGCCGCTCAGTCGACTCCGATTTGCCGTACGGCACGGCAAGATACTGCCGCACTGCAACTTCGCCCACTGACCATCCGTTACTGCGTCCTTCTGCTTTGAGCGCCGGCCGCTGACGCGGCTTGTCGTGCTCGACGCATGCGTCGCCCCTTTGGGCAGACGCGAGAACACCCTTCCTCAGCTCGTTTCCATAGCCGTTGCCGCGCCGCTGCGTGAGCGGACGGATCGCATGCGACGCCCGGAGGCAGTAAATGGATACGAACCTCAATCGACGACAATGGCTTCACGCGGCTGCGCTCGCCGGGGCCGGGTGGTCGCTTCCGGGCCTGTTGCCCGCTTGGGCGCGCACGGGCACGCCGGGCGTCACGGCGCCCGACATGCGGACATTGACCGGCGAAGAGATCGCGTTGACGGTGGACCGGAGTCGATTCACCGTCGGCGGGCGCACCGGCCACGCGGTCACCATCAACGGCACGCTCCCGGCGCCCTTGATCCGGCTCACGGAAGGGCAGCACGTGCGGCTTGCGGTCACGAACAACCTCGACGAGGACACGTCGATCCACTGGCACGGCCTGCTCGTGCCGTTTCATATGGACGGTGTGCCGGGCGTCAGCTTCCCAGGCATTCGCCCCGGACAAACGTTCGTCTACGAGTTCCCGGTCCGTCACGCCGGCACATTTTGGTACCACAGCCATTCGCACTTTCAGGAGCAGCTCGGCCACTACGGGCCGCTGATCCTCGATCCTGTGGGGGCTGATCCGGTCGAGTACGACCGCGAGCACGTCGTCGTGCTGTCGGATTGGAGCTTCATGCATCCGCACACGATCATGGCCAAGCTGAAGAAGCAGGAGGGCTACTTCAACTATCAGCGCCAGACGCTGGCCGGGCTGCTCGGCCGCCGCGAGCCGAACGCGATGCCGTTCGCTGACTGGCGCATATGGCAACGGATGCGCATGGATTCGACGGACATTGCCGACATCACGGGCGCGACGTACACCTACCTCGTCAACGGCCACGGGCCAGAGGAGAGCTGGACAGGTCTCTTCCGCCCCGGCGAACGCGTCCGCCTGCGCTTCATCAACGCCTCGGGCATGACGATTTTCAACGTTCGCATTCCGGGCTTGCCGATGACGGTAGTGAACGCCGACGGCAACAACGTGGTCCCGGTCGACGTAGACGAGTTTCAGATCACCGTCGCCGAGACTTACGACGTGGTCGTGCAGCCGACGGAGGACCGCGCGTACACCCTTGTCGCGGAGTCCGTGGACCGCTCCGGCATGGCCCGAGCAACGCTCGCGCCGCGGCTCGGCATGACGGCGCAGGTGCCGCCGCTGCGCTCGCGGCCGACCTTGGGGATGGACGACATGGGCATGGGCGGGATGGACCACTCCACGGACGGCAATGCGCACGCCGCACACGCAGAACACGGCGCGGCCGCTGCTAACGGAGCGCCCAGCGCTGACGACGCACATGCCGGTCACGATGCCGGCGGTGCAGCGGCGGCGAGCCCTTCGAGCGGCGCCCATGCAGACATGAGCATGCGCGACAAGTCCCTCGCGCCGCCGGATATGGAGGTCGGCGTTGGCGTCGACATGATCGCGATGAACCCCCAGGATGCGGCCGGCAAACGGGGCCTCGGTCTCGAAGATGTCGACCACCGCGTACTGGTCTACACCGATCTCGTTGCGCTCGATCCCAATCCCGATCCGCGGCCGCCGTCGCGATCGATGGAGATTCACTTGACCGGCAACATGGAGCGCTTCATGTGGTCGTTCGACGGGCGCCGTTTCAGCGAAGTGGTCGAGCCCATACGCTTCGCGCGCAACGAGCGCGTGCGTGTCACGCTCGTCAACGACACGATGATGCAGCATCCGATTCACCTGCACGGGCACTTCTTCGAGGTCGTGACCGGTCGGCCTGGCAGGCACCCGAGGAAGCACACGGTGAACGTGCTGCCGGGCAGCAAGATCAGCTTTGATTTGACGGCAGATGCGCCCGGCGACTGGGCGTTCCACTGCCACCTGCTCTTTCATATGCATGCGGGGATGTTCAACGTCGTCACCGTCCGCCCGCTCGACGGAGGTGCGACATGACCCGGTTCGCCGCCCTTTGGATTCTCCTCGCTGCTTCAGAGGCGGACGCGGTTGCGCAGCATGCAGACCATGCTTTGCAGGATGTCGAGCACGGACAGGAGACGCACACGGATCACTCCGTCGCGGAGCCCGTAAACGAGGCGCACGACGGCCACGAGGCGAATCCGGCGCAGGACCTGTCCCTCGATCTACCGAGAGAAGCACCGAGCTCCGTCGCGCTTTCGGGTCCCGCGTACGCAGCCGATACGATCTTTGATGCCGAAGAGATGGCCGCAGCCCGCGAGCAACTGCGTATCGAGCAGGGCGGATTCAGAACACAGATGGTGCTGGCCGACCGCTTCGAGGCGAACTTCGGAGACGGTGACGAGCGCCTCGTGTGGGACCTGCAAGGGTGGTACGGCGGGGACATCCACAAGCTATGGTGGAAGAGCGAGGGCGCCGGCGAGCCGGGCCGTAATCCTGACGATGCCGAAGTTCAGGTGCTGTACAGCCGTGCCGTTACACCCTACTTCGACTTTCAAGCGGGCGTGCGACACGACTTCGAGCCGTCCCCACAACGCTCGCACGCGGTGCTCGGCGTTCAAGGCGCACTGCCGTACTTCGTCGAGATCGACGCTGCGGCATTCGTGTCGGAAGAGGGCGATTGGACCGGGCGATTCGAGGCCGAGTACGACCTGCGGATCCGCCAGCGCCTGGTGCTGCAGCCGCGCGTCGAGATGAACTTTTCGGGCCAGGCCATCCCGGAGCTCCGGATCGGCTCCGGCCTCGGTTCCGTCGAGGGAGGTCTGCGGCTGCGCTACGAGCTTCGGCGCGAGGTTGCGCCCTATATCGGCGTCGGATGGGAGCGAAAGCTCGGTACGACACCCGATTTCGCTCGGGCGGCAGGAAAGGACGCCCGAGGTTGGAAGATCATCGCCGGCGTGCGGGCATGGTTCTGATGCTGTCCGCAACCGCTGCGAGTCGGGCACTATGTTTCAACGAGGAGATGCAAACATGAAGACGTCCGTCCAGACCTTGATTCTGTCTCTGACGGCTACCCTTGCCTACGCACATACCGAGCTCTCGAGTTCAACGCCGGCGGACGCGGCCGTAGTCCATGCGTCGCCCGAAGCGATCACGCTGCAGTTCTCTGAGCCGGTTCGGTTGACGTCGCTCTCGATCGAAGGCGCGACCGGCAAGCAGGACGTTGGGTCGTTACCGTCCTCAGCGAGTGCTGAGTTCTTCATTGAGGCGCCGTCGCTTGCAGACGGAAGCTACGTCGTCGCCTGGAGGGCTCTGTCGGCGGACACGCACGTGATGACCGGCCAGTTCAGCTTCACGGTGAACAGCGCCCACGGAGTCTCGCACACCGGGCATTAGTGACTGCAACGTGGCACCCGCACGTGGCATCGCATCGACTTCGATGAAGCAGGGGAAAGCAGCATGAACAACGGGGGCGACGACTCCAGCAATTCGCTGGCCGGGCGCCGCGGCGCGGTCGACGCTCACTCCGAGCACGCGGTTCGGGAGAGTCGACATCACGGGGCGGGCGCCGGCGAGCATGCGGCACACGACAAGCACGCCGGTCACAGCGTCGAGATGTTCCGCAGCCGCTTTTGGCTGACGCTTGCGCTGACCCTGCCGACGCTCGTGTGGAGCGAGCAGATTCAAGAGTGGCTTGGCTACTCCGCACCTGGCTTCCCGGGTGCGCAGTGGCTGCCCGCGCTCTTCGGCACGATCGTCTTCGTTTACGGCGGTTGGCCGTTCCTGGAGGGAGCCTATCGGGAGCTGAAGGATCGGCTGCCCGGCATGATGACGCTGATCTCACTCGCGATCTTCGTCGCCTTCGTCTACAGCGCGGCCGTCACGCTCGGCTACCCCGGCATGGCCTTGTGGTGGGAGCTTGCGACACTGGTCACGATCATGCTGCTCGGGCACTGGATCGAGATGCGATCGATCTTCCAGGCACAAGGTGCCCTCAAAGAGCTGGCGAAGCTGTTGCCGGACACCGCCCTGCGCATCACCGCCGACGATAAGACCGAGGAAGTGACCACCGATCGGCTCCGGGACGGAGACCTCATCCTCATTCGGCCGGGAGCGGCCGTGCCGGCGGACGGTGTCGTTCGCAGCGGCAAGAGCAGTGTCAACGAGGCCGTCATCACCGGGGAGTCGAATCCAGTCGACAAGCACGAGGGCGACCAGGTCATCGCAGGCACGGTGAACGGGCAAGGCTCGTTCCGCGTCGAGATCACCGGCGCCGGCGACAACACGGCGCTTGCCGGAATCATGCGGCTCGTCTCGCATGCGCAGACATCGCGTTCGCGTGCGCAAGCGCTCGCCGATCGAGCCGCCTTCTTCCTGACTATTGTCGCGATCGGTGCCGGCCTCCTGACCTTCGTCGCGTGGCTCGTGGCTGGGGCCGAACTCGACTTCGTCGTGACCCGCGTCGTGACGGTGCTCGTGATCGCGTGCCCGCACGCGCTCGGGCTTGCTGTGCCGCTGGTGATCGCGATCTCGACGACGCTCGGTGCTCGCAGCGGCTTGCTGGTTCGCGACCGCCGAGGTCTCGAGGAAGCCCGCAACCTGGACACCGTCGTTTTCGACAAGACGGGCACGCTGACCCTGGGCGAGCATCGTGTCGTCGACGTTGCTGTAGCTGAAGGAGTCGCGTCCGACGAGGCCCTGCGGGTGGCAGCGTCCGTCGAGCGCGATTCTGAGCATCCGATCGCGCGGGCCCTGTTGAAGAGCGCGGAGGAGCGGGGGCTGGCTGTGCCTCAAGCTCATGGCTTCAAGGCGTTGCCTGGGCATGGTGTGGAAGCCGAAGTGGAAGGCCGTCGCTTGCAGGTCGGTGGACCGGCGCTGCTCGGCAAGGCCGGCGTGGATCTTCCGCCCGAGCTGCGCGAGGCCGAGGCGCGCTTCAGCGGCAACGCCCAGGCGACGATCTACCTGATCGAGGGCGGCCAGGCTCTCGCGGCGTTCGCCGTCGCGGATGCGATCCGACCAGAATCGTATGAGGCCATCCGGCACTTGCACGAGGCAGGGATCGAGGTGGCGATGATGACGGGCGATTCGGCGGCGGTCGCGAACCGGGTCGCGAGGGAGCTCGGCATCGACACGGTGTTCGCGCAAGTGTTGCCCGACGAGAAGGCTGCCAAGATCGAGGCGCTGCAGCGTGAAGGCAAGCGCGTCGCCATGGTCGGCGACGGAGTAAACGATGCGCCCGCGCTGGTGACGGCCGATGTGGGTATTGCGATCGGCGCGGGAACGGACGTGGCCGTCGAAGCCGGCGACGTCGTGCTCGTGCGCAGCGATCCGCGTGACGTGCCGAGAATCGTGTCGTTGAGCCGCGCGAGCTATCGAAAGATGCTGCAGAACCTTTGGTGGGCAGCGGGCTATAACATCGTCGCGATCCCCCTCGCGGCCGGCGTGTTGGCATGGGCCGGGATCGTGCTGGCGCCGGCGGTCGGCGCCGTGCTGATGTCCGCAAGTACGGTGATCGTCGCCATCAACGCGCAATTGCTGCGGAGGGCTTCGCTGTAGGGACCGTCGACTTCATTGCCGTGGCTCTGCGTGCCGCCGCGTTCGTCGCCGTTTTGCATGCGGCCGGACTCGCACTTTTTCGCGCACTATTCGAGGGCGATCTCGATCGGGCCTCGCAATCGATCCTCGGCATGGCCCGATGGAGCACGGGTGCGGCTCTCGTGACGGTAGCCGTGCATCGCAGCTTCGAGCCCGCCCGGGTTACCGGCAGCTTTGATGGTGTTCTCGATGGTTCGCTGCACTCTCTGCTCTGGTCGTCGGATGCCGGCGCGACGGCCGCCTTGCAGATACTCGGCCTCGTCGTCGTCCTGATGGGCCTGACAGGGTCGAATCCGGCCGCGCGCACGGCAGGCGTCGTCGGCGCAGCCTTGATCGCGACGTCTTTCGCGTTCATGGGGCACACCGCCACGCACGAGCAGCGTTGGCTGCTCGGCCCCGCGCTCATCGTGCACGTTTTGATCGTCGCGTTCTGGTTCGGCGCACTGTGGCCGGTGTATCGCGTGGGCCGTAACGAAAGCTTCTCCGTCACTGCCGCGGTAGTCGAGCGGTTCTCGTCGATCGCGCTGTGGCTGGTGCCGATGATCTTCGTCGCGGGCCTGGTACTGTCCGTCGTGCTTCTGCAGAGCTTCGGAGCCCTGCTCACATCCTATGGCCTGTTGCTGCTCTCAAAGATCGCGGGCTCCGGCGTGTTAATGGTGCTGGCTGCGCTGAACAAGTGGCGCTATGGTCCGGCGATAGGAAAAGGCGATGCCTCTGCCATCCATGCGATTGGCGTCTCGGTCAGAGTCGAGTGGACAATCATCGCTATCGTGCTCGTCGTGGCCTCGATCATGACGTCGCTATTCGCGCCGATGTCGACGGGGCATTAGAGGTCGCAACCGCCAGTTCTTCTCGCTGTGTGAGCTCAATGCGGCGATCGTAGCGAACCTTGCGTGCCGCGGAAGGAAGCCGAATGCACCGGTTGATGAACCTTTGTGGATGCGTTGAGGCCGACGACAACCCCTCGAGCGGCATTGCGACCAGCAGCGGCGCCGAGTACCGGCGGCTCAACGCCTTGGCGGCGCGGATCAGC
>CAZFJU010000213.1:5620-7454 GCA_964518995.1 uncultured Gammaproteobacteria bacterium | reverse complement strand
TCCGCCAGCGCGGCGGCCCGGATCGCATCGAGCTCCGCGGGCGTATCGACCCCGCGCGCCGGCGGCACGATCGCGTCCTCGACCACGATCTGCATGCCGAGCCATAGCGCCCGGAGCTGCTCGAGCCGTTCCGCCCGCTCGAGCGCGCACGGCGGCTCAGCGCTCAGCGCTCGGAGATCACGCACGCGGTAAGCATAGAGGCCGACGTGCCGCCGCGGCAGCTCAGGGCGCTCACCGTCGCGACTCCATGGTATCGGCGCGCGGCTGAAGTAAAGGGCCCGCCCATTTCGGTCGCTGATCACCTTTGCCGTGCTCGGATCCGTGAGCTCTTCCGGCCGCTCGATCGGCGTGGTCAGGGTCGCGATCGCCGCCTCTGCGCGGCCGGCGAGCAACCGAGCGACCTGCGCGATCAGCTCGGGCGGCACGAGCGGCTCATCGCCTTGCACGTTGACCACGATCCGCTCCGCGGGCCAGCCGAGCCGCTCGGCGACCTCGGCCGCACGGTCGGTGCCGCTCTGATGGTGCGCGCCGGTCATCTCGACGCGAGCGCCATGCGCGCGCGCGGCCTCCGCCACGCGCTCGTCGTCGGTCGCGACCAAGACCTCCGCTGCGCCGCTCGCCTGCGCGCGCTCGTGCACCCACGCGATCATCGGCCGTCCGCAAATGTCGGCAAGCGGCTTGCCCGGCAAGCGGCTGGATGCGTACCGCGCCGGTATGACTACACTGAAATCGTCCTGCATTGCTCTCGCCCGCGCGTCGCGCATTGGTTCACGTCTTCGGCGCGCCATCCGGCGCGGCCGGTCTCGGCGCGCCGATCGTCGCTTCGATCGCGGCCAGTAAGCGGCTGCCCTCCGCCGCACCGACGACCGCGTCGACCGCAACGCACCATACGTCTGCACGCGCCACACCGCGAAGCTTGACAGCATCCTTCTCGGTCATCAGCAGCGGCCATGCGGGCTTCACCGGCAGGTCCTGCGCGCGGATCCGCGCATGGTCGGCCAACGGATGCCTCTGCACCGACATGCCGGCGTCCTCCAGCATGCGGAAGAACCGCTCCGGGTGGCCGATGCCGGCCAGCGCGTGCACCGGCTGGCCGGCGAATGCGTCGAGCCGCGCTTCCGCGCCGTCCGCAAGCCGGTAGACCCGGCTCACCGTCAGCGACATTGCGACCTGCGGGCCGTTCACGGGCAAACCGGCGTGTGTCGCGTCACGCCGCTCGACAGGTCGGCCGTGGATCACCACCGCATCCACGGTCGCGAGCCGCGCCGCAGGCTCCCGCAAGGGCCCGGCCGGCAGACATTGCCCGTTACCGAGCCCGCGGACGCCGTCGATGACGGCGATCTCGAACGCGCGCGCCAAACGGTAATGCTGCAGCCCGTCATCAGCGAGGATCACATCGACCTGGGGCGCCTCGCGAAGCAGCGCGGCGGCCGCAGCGGCGCGGTCCGGCCCCGCCTGTACCGGGCAGCCCGTGCGCCGCGCGATCAGCACCGGCTCGTCGCCGACGTCATCGGCGGACGACGTGGCCAGCACGCGCTGCGGCCATTCGGCGGCACGTCCGCCGTAGCCGCGTGTCACGATGCCGGGCGTGAAGCCGCGCGCGCCGAGCTCGCGAGCAAGCCAGATCACGAACGGCGTCTTGCCGGTGCCGCCTACGGTCACGTTGCCGACCACGATCACCGGCACCGGCACCGTCGCCTGCTCTTTGATACCGAGGCGGTACAGCCCCCGGCGCGCCGCCACCAGCGCGCGGAACGCGAACGAGATCGGCCGCAGCGGCCACTGCCACGCGCTGCCGGCGTACCAGATCTGCTCGACGGCGCGCTCGGCCCGC
>CAZFJU010000213.1:0-5520 GCA_964518995.1 uncultured Gammaproteobacteria bacterium | reverse complement strand
AGCGCGGCGTAGTGCCCGCCCCGCTCGAGCAGCTCCGTATGCGTGCCGGTCTCGACGACGCGGCCCTCCGACATCACGACGATCAGGTCGGCCCTCTCGATGGTCGACAGGCGGTGTGCGATCACGAGCGTCGTGCGGCCCTCCATCAGCCGATTCAGCGCGCTCTGCACGCGCCGCTCGGATTCGGTATCGAGCGCTGACGTCGCTTCGTCGAGAATCAGCACCGGCGCGTTTTTCAGCAGCGCGCGGGCGATCGCGATGCGCTGCCGTTGGCCTCCGGACAACAGCACGCCGCGTTCGCCGACCTCGGTATCGAGCCCGTCCGGCAAGGCCGCGGCGAACTCGGCGACATGCGCGTCCTCGGCCGCTCGCTCGATCTCCGCGCGCGTGCGGTCGGCGAGGCCGCCATAGGCAATATTGCCGGCGATCGTGTCGTCGAACAGCACGACGTCCTGGCTGACGAAACCGATCTGCCGGCGCAGATCCGCGAGGCGATAGCGGCGAATGTCGAGTCCGTCGAGCAGGATCTCACCTTCGTCGATCTCGTAGAAGCGCGGCATCAGATTCGCGATGGTCGATTTACCGCTGCCCGAGCGCCCGACCAGCGCGACGGTGCTGCCGGCGGGTGCGCGGAAGCTGACATCGTTCAGAACCCGCAGCTTGCGGCCGCCGTAGCCGAACGATACGCCGCGGTACTCGACATCGCCGCGGGCGCGCTCGAGCGCCTCGGTGCCGGTATCTTGCTCGATGGAACCGTCGATCGTGCGGAACACGCTCTCCGCCGCGGCCACGCCGCGCTGCACGGATGCATTGATATTCACGAGGCGCTTCAACGGCGCCAGCACCATGCCCATGTAAGCAATGAACTCGATGAACGACGACGGCGTAAGGTCCGGCAAGACCCAGTCCGTCAACGCGACGAAGATGACGGCCGCCGCACCGACTGCGACCGTATATTGGGTAAACGAATCGCCGGCCGCGCGCGTTGCCGTCAAGCGGATATTCAACCGAAAGTTGCGTTGATTGATCGCAGCGAACTGCTCGCGCTCGTAGTCCTGGCCCTGAAATACTTTGATGATGCGATGGCCTTGCAACGACTGCTCGGCAACACGGGTGGCGTCGCCCATCGAAGTTTGGATACGCGTGCTGTGCCGCCTGAAGGCTTTGCTCATGTAGCCGACCAGTGCGCCGATCGTCGGGCCGACGATCGCGACGAGCAACGTCAACGCAGGGCTGAGCCAGATCATCATCGCGACGAGCATGACGATCGTCAGGGTGTCCCGGATCAGCACGACGATCGCATTCGAGATCGCTTCGGCGACCTGCTCGGTATCGTAGGTCAGCTTCGAGATCAGCTCGCCGGACGACGTCTGGTCGAGGTCGCTCGACGGCATGAGCAGATAATGCTCGAACAGCTCGGAGCGCAGATCGCGGATCACGGAACGGCCCACCCAGCCGAGCCCGTAGACCATCAGAAAGTCCATGACGCCGCGCACCGCGAACACGATCGCGATCAGCAGCGGCACTCTCCACGGCGCTTCGGCAGCGCGGCCTGCGGCCTCTACGCTGTCGACGATCCGATCGATCACATCGCCGAGCAACAGCGGCAATAGCATCGTGCCGCCGGCATAGAACAGCCCGGCGATGACCGCGCCGACGACAATGTAGCGGTGAGGATGAACGTAGCGCAGCAGCCGTCGGTAGACTGCGGCGGGTCCGTCAAGCATCCGGAGGCGTGACGGTAGCGATGTTGACGTTGACGAAGCCGAGCTGGCCCGCGACATCCATCGCCGTCACGACAGCCTGATGAGTAGCGTGTGCATCGGCGCGAATATACACGGGCATGTTGCGTTGTTCACCCATCACGCGCACGATCGCCGCACCGCAGCGTCCGGCGCTCGTTGTTGACGAGATAGGTGCCCGCTGATGCCGTCAGTCGGTGCCCTGCGCGGCGTAGGCCTGCTGCAGCGTAGCGAGCCGCGCGAGCGCTTCGCGGAGCTCCGGATCCTGGGCCGCGAGCTCGCGAACCTCATCATTGAGCTGAAGCTGCTTATGGTTCGCGTAGGCGATCGCCGCTTCCGGAATGCCCGCGAAACCGCCCTGCAGGGCGATGACGGTCTCGCGGGCGTAATCCGCCTGTGCGGTGCGCCAAAAATTAGGCTCGCACCGGCGGCGCGGGATTCTGGAGCCGAGCTCGACGACACGCCGGCAGTGAATGTCGAACTCGTCGTCGCTGTTGATATCGTTGAAGCGACCAAAGAATGCTTCCTCGGCCATCTCGATCTGCACGCGCAGCGCACCGCGGCTCAGTTGACCGCGTACGACGACTTCCTCGTCGACGGGTGTGGTCGACAGCGGATCGGCATCGGCCGCGCGGTCGGCGGCGGCGCGAGCTTCACCGGTGCGTTCGTTCGCGGCCGCCTGCTCGCTCTCCTGCGCGCCGGCGACGGCCGGCGCGAGCACCGTCGCCATGACGACGGCCATTGCGACCAGCAGAGGCCGACCGAGCAGCGCCACACGCTCAAAGGCTCTTGCGATCATGAACCTACCGTGCGTGGAAAAAGTCAGTTTATGGTAGCCGGCCCCGAACGCGTGTCAAACCCGGCGGCGGCAAACCCGGCGCGCCCTAGAGCTGCTCGGCTGTTTCGAGAACTACTGCCCGCTTCCGCGCGCCCGGAACGTGCGCGCACGCACAGATCGCTCATTCGGCGTGCCAGTATCGGCGCCGCTGCCCGCGCTCCGTCCAGATCTCGATGCCCTCTTCGTCGATCAGCACGTGCAGCGCGCCGTCATCCGACGTCGACAGGAGCCGTGCGCCCGCCTCCTCCCACCGCGCGACGACCTCCGGGCGCGGAAAATTCCACTGATTGCGATAACCGGCCGAGACGAGCGCGAAGCGAGCGCCGGCCGCATCGACTAGCGCCGGCGTCGAAGACGTCGCGCTGCCGTGGTGGGCGACGACCACGACGTCGGCCGCGACCCGCGCATCGGCGACGAGCGCGCGTTCACCGCGCCGCTCGACGTCACCGAGCAGGAGCAGCGAGCCGCCCGCCGCGACGACCTTGAGCACGCACGAGCTGTCGTTGCCGAGCGGAATAAAGCCGGCGGCGGGATGCAGCACGGTGAACTCGACGTCGTCCCATCGCCACGCCGTGCCGGCTTCGCAACGGCGCGCCGGCAAGTCGCTGACGTCCGGCCCGGCGAGCACCTCGGCATGGGGATACGCGCGCAGCACCGCGGGCGCGCCGCCCGCATGATCGTTGTCCGCATGGCTGATGACGAGCAGATCGAGGCCGCGAGGCCGCTGCCCGAGCGCTGGCACGGCAACGTCGGCGCCGGTATCGAAGCCGGACGCGAAACGGGGGCCGGCGTCGTACAGCAGCCGCCGGCTCGCTGTCTCGACGATCACCGCGAGCCCGTGCCCGACGTCCAGCACGACCACGTAGACGGCGCCCGGTGCCGGGCGCTCGGCAGTCGGCACGACGACCGGCAGCAGCGCAAGCCAGGCGAGGAGCCGGCCCGGCAGCGGGTGCGCGGGCAGCCCCAGAATGATACCGACGAGCGCGAGCGCAGCGACCAGCTCGGGCGGGCGCGGCAAAGTCATCGCCGCCCAGGGCACGGCCGCAGCCGCATGGATGCCCAGCCACGCGGCCCGCGCGAGGGCCGCGGCGCCGGCCGCGACCCAGTCGGCGCCGGGGAGCGCGAGCGCAGCCGCCGCGAGCGCGCAGAGCGTGGCGGGCACCAGCACGAAGCTGAAGTAGGGGATCGCGACGAGGTTGATCAGCGGCGAGACGATCGACATCTCGCCGAAGTACGCTGCGCCGATCGGCGCGAGCCCGAAGCTCATCGTCAGCTGTAACGCCGCGAGCGTTGCGGCAAACCGGCCCAGGCGCTCGCGGCGCGTGGGCAGGGATAGCCTCGTCTCGGTGCGGGTCGCCATCGCGAGCAGCAATGCGACCGCGCCGAACGACAGCCAGAACGACGCCGACAGCACCGCGAACGGATCGAGCGCGAGCACGACGAGCACGGCCACCGCGAGGCCTTGTGCCCAGGCCCCGCTGCGCCGGCCGACCGTGATCGCAAGCGAGACTACGATCATGATCACGGAGCGTTGCGTCGGCAGGGCAAAACCGGCGAGCGCAGCGTAGAGCAACGCCGCCGCAGCGCTCGCGACGGCGGCCGCTTCGAGATCGAGATGCGCGATCCGCTGCGGCAGCCACAGCCACGCGCGACGCACGATGACGAACCCGAAAATGGCGATGAGCCCGACGTGCAGACCGGAGATCGCGACGAGATGGCTCAGGCCGGTGCGCCGCAAATCCTCCCAATGCGTCTCCGAGAAGCCATAGCGCTCACCGATCGCGAGCGCGATCACGAGGGCCGCCGCATCGGCATCGTCGATCCTCGCTGCAAGCCGCTCCGCAGCCGCGCGACGGACCTCGAGCCACCATCGCCCGAGCCGCACGCGCTCGGGCTCGTGCAGCTCTCCGGCACGGACATAACCGGTGGCGCCGTAGCCGTTCATCAGCAGCCACTGCGCGTAATCGAAGCCGCCCGGGTTGGCGAGCCCGCGCGGCGCTCGCAGCCGCACCGTCAACCGATAAGACTGCCCCGCGTGCAGCGACGGCGGCGCGTCGTACCAGCCGAGCCGCAAACGCTTCGGCACGAGCGGATCGTCGGCGTGCTCGACGACGAATGCGAAGCGCGTTCGCTCCGGAGACGCTTCCGGAAAGCCGGATACCCAGCCAACGACTGCGAAATCGCTGCCCGTGGCGGCATCGGGAAGCCGGTCGCGCAGGCCGCGCTCGGCCGCCGCCACCGTCCAGCCGCATGCGGCGATGACGACGATCAGCCAACGCGTGCCCGGCCGCTCGAGCGCAAGCAACGTCGCTATGGCTGCTGGCACGAGCCATGCGAGGCCCGGCAGCTCCGGCAGCCGATGGATGAGGGTGATGGCTGCGCAGACGATCGCCGCGAGCAGCGGTAAGGTAGGGCCGGCCGGCTTCCGTGCCGAGCTCAGCAGCCTGCTCATGGTCTGGAGCAGGCCACCACCGCCCGCTATAGATCGACGAGGCGGCCGTCCTTCAGCTCGAGCACCCGATCCATGCGTTGGGCGAGATCGGGATCGTGCGTCACGACGACGAGGCTCGTGCCGAGCGAGGCGTTCAACTCGAGCAGCACATCGAATACGCGCTGGCCGGTCGGCCGATCGAGATTGCCCGTCGGCTCGTCAGCCAGCACCGCGGCCGGCCGCGTGACGAGCGCACGGGCGACGGCCGTGCGCTGCCGCTCGCCGCCGGACAGCTGCCCCGGCCGATGCGTGAGCCGCTCGCCGAGCCCGACTCGGCCGAGCAGCGTACGCGCCGCGCGCTCGGCGTCGGCGGCTTTTGCGCCGCCGACCAGCAACGGCATCGCGACGTTCTCGAGCGCCGAGAACTCCGGCAACAAATGATGGAACTGGTAGACGAAGCCAAGCGCTCGGTTGCGCAGCCGGCCCCGCTCCACGTTGCCGAGCCGGGT
>CAZFJU010000212.1:0-7576 GCA_964518995.1 uncultured Gammaproteobacteria bacterium | reverse complement strand
CCTGCCCGACGGCCGGTGAGATTGCAAGCAAGACCAACGCCAGCGCCACTGTCACGCGGCCAGCCCGCTCGGTCATCTCGATGCCCCTGTAGTGGCCGCCGTATGGCGGCGTCGGCTATTGTAGCTGGAGCCGGTGACTGAAGCATCGGTGCGATGAGATCGCGTAATGGATTATCCGTCTTCCGAAATCGCCTTGTTGCGTTCGTGTGAATCCGGCGAACGTCGTTCAGAGGAGCTTCACGCATGTCCAGAGCATCGATCTGCAGCCATCTCCAAGAAGTCGAGACCGTCAAGCACGGGCAGCACTATCAGTGCGACGAATGCGTGAAGACCGGAGACTCTTGGGTTCACCTTCGCACGTGCCAGCAGTGCGGCGGCACGCACTGCTGCGACAGCTCGCCGAATCGCCACGCTACGCGGCACGCTCAAATTACCGGGCATCCCGTCGTTGCGTCGGCGGAGCCCGGCGAGCGCTGGCTCTATTGTTATCCGGATCGCTTGACAACCCGCTACTAGTAGCACCGCACCTGGCACCGCGCGATCACCGGTCGCCTGCTTGGGTCATCTCGAATGCGAATTCAGGGTTGTCGCGGCGCGGCCTCCTCGAACCGTACGTGCGAGAAGTCCGCGACGGGCCGGTAACCGATCCGGTGGTAGATGCCGTTCGATGTGGCGTTCGCGAGATCCGTGTACAGCACGCACAGGCGGTATCCGCCCGCCAGCAGCTGTCGGCTCAACTCTGCCACAACGGCCGTAGCGTAACCGCGCCCGCGCCATAACGGCGGCGTGTAGACCGCATTCACGCTCACCGTGTTCTTGGTCGGTCGGGCCCATGCAGCCATCGCGCGCGGCTCTGAGTCCTCCCATAGATACACCTGTCCGGATTGAACTCGCACAGTTGCGCGTTCTCGAGCGAGCGCACCATTGTGCGCGTCGAGCGCTTCCGCTTCGAACTCGCAGAACCACTCCGCGACGAGTTCGAGATCGCCGAGTGCGGCAAGCCTCAGATGCCCTTGCACGGCGGCTTGCATATTGACCGCGCTCAGCGCATGCAAGCGCTGGTGCCAGCGCACCTTCGCCGTCGAGCCGGTCACTTCGGCCCAGGTGCTGCCGAACTCCTTCGCCATGGCCGAAGTCGCCACCAGCTCATTTACGGCAGTTCGTTCTTTCGCGAGGTATTGCGAGAGCGCGGCATAATCTTTCGCGGAGGTCCGTCCGGCAGCGGCGAGCACAAGCGGATGCGGCGGCATCGTTAGGGCCGCCAGGACCCAGCAGGCGTCACTTCGCCTATGAACCGTCGCAAGGAGGTCTGCAGTGGGCACTTTTGGGACGGCACGCGCCAGACTAAGAAGGGTACCGAGAATCAGGCTGTTCTCGGCTTCGTGCTGTTCGAGCACCGATTGGACGACTTCGAGCATTGCCCCGGCGCCAGCGTATCGGACAACTCTGACCACGTCCCCGCCTCCCTTGACTGTCGAGATCGATGCGCCGGCGCCCGCACGAATGGTGTGACCTCTCGGGCGACGCCGCACGCCCCGGCTATCCGCCGCCGGTTACATCCCGCGGAACCGTGCTTGATGCGATTTACTTACTCGCCTGGACGACGGTGGCCGCAAGCGCAGCGGCCATCAACACTTTGTACTTCCTCTCGTTTCCGCCATCGTATCATCCGCGTGCAGCGTCACAAACCGCAACGCGCCCCGGGACGCCGCGCGACGAGCTGGGAGCTGGGCGGAATGAAGCGCACCGAAGCGGCAACGAGCGGTCGGCGGAGGAGTGTCTTTGTCGCCCGAAATGCGGCATGGTGTCCACACCGCACGCAAAACCCGGAGCTCGAGCTCGCCGCCCCGACCTGGACGGGTGAGTGGTGGACGCGGGTCGGCAGACCTGGGAGGGCCTCGCCTATGACCCAGAGGCGGACTGCTGTACTGCGGAGGTAATTCTCAAACGAGAGTCGATTCGTAAACGTTCCCGCGGAAGCAGCGCTCAACCGAACTGGCAGGTAATGTCGCCGTTTGCGTTCGAGCCGACGATATCGGCAATGACGGAAGGGTCCGCTGGCTTGACTAGGTAGTGATGGAAACCCGCCCTCAAGCCGCGCTCGCGGTCCTGCTCCTCGCCGTAACCTGTAACGGCCACGAATCGGCAGTCTTGCAGGCCCGGCTCGGCTCGCAGCTGTCGAGCCAGCTCGTAACCGTCGACACCCGGCAGCCCGATGTCGCAGATCACCACTTGAGGCTGCATCTCGATGGCGGCCTTCATCCCAGTGATGCCGTCATGTGCAATCCGCACGAGGTGGCCGCACGCTCTGAGATACGCGGCGAGGGAGCTTGCCGCGTCGTGGTTGTCTTCGATTACCAAAACCTTACGTAGCCACGGGCTCGATAGACTCGCTTGTCTACGCGCCCGGGGGCTGGAATATTCCGCGCATGGCCGCGCGGGAATCCGCATCACGATCTCGGTACCCTTGCCCTCCCCTTCGCTTATCGCTTGCGCCGTGCCGCCGTGCAGCTCCGCGAGCGACTTCACGAGCGTAAGCCCGATGCCCAGCCCGCCTTGGCCGCGATCGAGCGGCCGATCGGTCTGGGTGAAAAGATCGAACACTTTCGTCAGCATCGCCGGCGGTATACCCGTTCCGGTGTCTCGCACCCGGATGACCGCCATCGTAAGCTCACGAGCAACACTCAAGCGTATGGCGCCGCGCTCGGGCGTAAACTTGATCGCGTTGGCCAGCACGTTGCCGACCATCTGCTCGAGCCGCGTCGCATCGGCATCTACGATAATGGGCTCCTGCTGAACATCACATTCGATCGTGATGCCCTTCTCTGCTGCGAGCCGGGTATGCCCGACCATCAACAGCTGCACGATCTCTTGCAGATGCAGCGGTTCTTTCCGCAGCGAAACCTTGCCGCGTGTAATGCGGGACACGTCGAGCAAATCGTCGATCAGCCGCGACATCGTCTCCACCTGGCGCTCTATCATCGCGGTGATCTGGTCCGGCGTGTCGCGGGAGTCACTCAGCCGCAGCACCTGCAGCCCGGTGCGCATCGGCGCGAGCGGGTTGCGCAGCTCATGCGCGAGCATGGCGAGAAAGTCCTCACGCTGCCGAAGCAGATCGCGGACCTGATATTGCCGGCTCCGCGCGCGGATCGCGACACGCACCGTCGAGGCGAGGGTATCCGTGGACACCGGCCGATGCAGCACCGTTACGGTGCCGAGCGCTTCGAAAATTTGTCTTGTGTCGCTGCTTTCTGCGATGACGATGATTGGAATATCCGACCATGGCGGCTGCGCCGCAAGCAGCCTCCCGAAGGCCGCGACGACAGGATCGGTCAACAGCTCGCCGCCGATGATGAGCGCGGCCGCGCCGCGCTCCACTTCGCTTTTGAGAGCACTCCATGAGGAGCATGCGAAGCACTCAAACCCGGCTTGCTGAACGAAGCTACACGTCAGCCGCCCGTCCCGCCCAACCGCCCACACGAGTACCCGCTGCTCCACTGGCGACCCGGGCCTATCTCTTCTGGAGGTCCATCGCCTCCCCGGTGTATTCGGGCGTGCCCGTCAACACACCTTGAAAAGCGCTGAGCGGCTCACCAATGCGAATGCGGTGAGGCGGACCGATCATCATCTCGCGTATTCGGCTTTCGTGCGGACCCGTCCGCTTTTTAATCACCGATACTGCGCGACGTACTTGTCCAAAAGCCTCGAAATAGCGGAGCAAGACGACAGTATCGGCGAGGTAGCTGATATCGATCGGCGACTCGACGTGCTCACCGACCACACCATGCTGGGCGAGCGTGAGAATGGTAATGACGTTGCGGTGACTCAAGTAGGTCAGCAACTCATGCACATGAGTCGCTAGAAAGCGCTCCTCCGGCATCGCGCTCAAGTAGCCCGTCAGGCTGTCGATCACGATCAGCTTGACGGAAGCCTGCTCGACGGCTTCGACGACGATGTGCGCAAATTCGCCCGGGCTGAACTGGGCGGGGTCGACTTGCCGAACCTGCAGGCGGCCGCTGTTCAGCGGCTCGTCGAGGGAGATCTCGAGCTTTCTCGTTCGCGCTTTGAACGCGCGGACGGTCTCGTCGAACAGGAAGTAAAGGGAGTTCTGCTGACGCGCTGCCGCCGCTAATGCGTACTGTGTCGCCACTGTGCTCTTGCCGACGCCGGTCGCGCCCATGATCAACGCGCTCGAACCAGGGTCCAGACCACCCCCGACAAGCCGGTCAAGCTCAGGGATGCCGCTTCCGATGTCCTCCTCGCTGGACTCATCGTAGTGCTCCGCCGCAATCAAGCGCGGAAAGACGGCGAGCCCGCCGGTACCGATCGAGTAGTCATGGAAGCCGCCACGGAAGGATATACCCCGCATCTTGTGCACACGTAGTCGACGCCGCTGGCCGCCGTACTCCGGAGAATCTTGATGAAGGGTCAGATAACCGTGAGTCAATGCCTCGGCTTGAACGTCGCCCGACGATCCGCGGGTCATCTCTTGCATCAGCAACACGGTGCATCCGCGCTGCGAGAAGAAATCCCGCAGCGCGACGATGTGACGACGATACCGGAGCACGTCTCTCGCCAGGTGCTTGATGTCCGAAAAGGGGTCGAAGACGACTCTGCTCGGCGCCAGCCGGTTTACAGCCGAAAGTATCGATTGAATCGTGTCATCGAGCTCAACTTCCGCTGGGGAGAAAAACGAGTAATCTTCGTCCGATTCCAGCGCGAGATGCGGCACGACCAAGTTAAGAATCTCTAGGCCGCCTAAGTCCCACCCATGAGAGCGGGCGACTTCCGCGAGCTCGCGCTCAGTTTCGGACATCGTGACCCAAAGCGCGCTCTCGCCGCGGCGCATCCCCTCGAGCAAGAACTGCATGCCGAGCGTGCTTTTGCCGACACCGCTCTCGCCTTCAATGAGATAGAGATGCCCCTTGGGAAATCCGCCGCCGAGCACGTCGTCCAAGCCGGAAATGCCGGTCGACGCGCGTTCACGGAAGGTGGGACGGTGATTTGCTTCCGACATGGGATTCCTGCAAGAGCAGCTCAGAAGCATCCCCCGCCCAAAACACAGGAATAGCCCTTGACCGACACGAACGATGAGGCGAGATGCACAGCCTGCTTGAACGGCGAATTTTACGGAAAACTTGACGTCGTACTCATCCGCACCCGCACATATTGACTAGGACAGCCGGCTCTCGCCGCCCGCTCCATCCGCAGTGATCGATCGATCTTCCGACTCCATGCCGAAAAGCCGCAGCGCTTTGCCGAGCTCCGCGTCGGGCGGCGCCGTGATCGTCAATGCACGACCATCATGCGGGTGGTCGAACTGCAGTCGCCATGCGTGCAGCAGCATGCGGTGGATGCCGAGCATCCGAAAATTGCGGTTGTGGCGGCCGTCGCCGTGGCTCGTGTCTCCGATGAGGTGGTGCGACGCGTGTTTGAGGTGGCGGCGGATCTGGCGGAACCGGCCCGTCTCGGGCATCACCCGCAGCAGCGCATAGCGTGAGGTCGGAAAACCTTCCGAAGGCATATCCAACTCTATCGTAGCCAAGCGCGCGAAGCGGGTCAGCGCGGACTTCCTTTCCTTCCTCCCCGGGCCGCCATCGAGCGGATGATCGATCGTGAATTCCTCTGCAGGCCAGCCGCGGCACACCGCCAAATAGTGCTTGTCTACTGTCCGCGACATCAGCTGCCGACCCAGCGCTGCGGCGGTCGCGCCGTCGAACGCCACCAGCAAACAGCCGCTGGTGGCGCGGTCCAGCCGATGCGCCGGATGCACACGACGCCCGAACCGGGCTCGCAAGCGGTCCACCAGAAACTCGGTTTCACCGCGCGCGAGGCGGCTGTCGTGCACGGCGAGGCCGGCCGGCTTGTCGACGACCGCGAGATGCTCATCGACGTACAGGACCGTGATATCGCCGCCGGCGCCATCGCCCTGCAGCACGGCTTTGAATGACATCAGCTCTATCACCCGCCCCCTTGCCCGTTCGAAGCTGACCGGAATCATAACGGCCGTTACCGGCACGTGCTCGAGTTCGTGCCCGAGACGCGCATTTCAGCGCGCGACGGCGTTCACGTTGCGCTCGTCGGCCAACAGCCGCACGATCATCGCTGCCGTCGAATTGCCAAGACAAGCGGTCGTGACGAACACCGGCTTCAACGGGCTTTAGCCGTGTCCGCATCGCTGCTGGCCCTAACGTAGATTGGAGGCGCGGCCGGGCTCGATATGTTGGGTGATCAGGGTGACATGTACGTCTCGACAGGGCGTTTGCCGCCTGCGGAGACCGTTCGCACCGTCGTCGCGGAGGCGTATCAACGCTACAAGGCGGACACGGAGGGCGAGAACTCCCGGGTCTATCCCGCGCTCACGCGCGTGCCGAGCGACTTGTTCGGCCTGTGCGTGGTGGACGTTACCGGCAACCTCTACGCGGCGGGCAACGCGGAACATGAGTTCGCCATCATGAGCGTTGCGAAGCCGTTCGTGTTCGCTCTGGTCTGCGCCGCGATCGGCGCCGAGCGCGTGCGGGAGTACGTCGGGGTCAACGCCACGGGCCGGCCGTTCAATTCCCTCGAGAGCGTAGAGCGCGGCGCAGACGGTCGGACGAATCCGATGGTGAATGCCGGCGCGATCGCCACCACGTCCCTTGCACCGGGCGCGACCCTCGAAGCGAAATGGCAGTTTATCCAAGATGGTCTCGGGCGGTTCGCTGGCCGCCCGTTGCCGCTCAACCCGGAGATGCTCGCAAGCGCATCCGCAACAAACGATCGCAACCATAGTCTCGCGCGGCTGCTGCATAGCTTCGGCCGCGTGGCACTGCCGGCGGTGGAGGCGGTCGATCTGTATACGCGGCAGTGCTCGCTCTTCGTGACGGCGAAAGATCTCGCCGTCATGGCGGCCACGCTCGCCGACGGCGGCGTGAATCCGCTGACGAAGGAAGCCGTGGTGGGGCAAGCCGAATGTCACGGCACGTTGGCGGTGATGGCGACCGCCGGCCTGTACGAGACCTCCGGAGACTGGCTCTTCGACATCGGCCTGCCTGGCAAGAGCGGGATCGGCGGGGGAATCGTCACGGTGGCGCCGGGGAAAGGCGGCCTCGGCACCTTCGCCCCGCGCGTCGACGTCGCCGGCAATAGCGTGAAAGGTCAATATGCGGCGCGATTCTTATCGCAACGGCTCGGTTTGAATCTGTTCGCATCAGCATATAGCGAGTGATGTTCGCGGAGACCCGATCATCAGAGCCCTTTCCCGCCTGCTAACGATGTCGCTTAGCCCCTAGATGCGGAATGCTCGGTAGCAGTGCTGGCACACGTTCTGCATACGTCGGGGGCCCGTTTGAGTCGGGTCGCGACGCATAGCCGTGGAACCCCTCGGTTTTGCGGTGTTTGAAGCTCGAAGTGGCCGGCCGATCCGCTGGCGATACGGAACCAACGCTTATGGATTGGGTGCCAGACAGCTGGTCGGAGATCTTCGCGCTCGAAACGCCGCTGCTCGAGCTGATCGTCCGCGGCACCGTGCTTTACCTCGTCATCCTTCTCTTTCTGCGCTGCATGCCGCGGCGCACCGGCGGCGAGCTCGCGATGA
>CAZFJU010000211.1:0-7609 GCA_964518995.1 uncultured Gammaproteobacteria bacterium | reverse complement strand
TCGATCCCCTCCCGCTCATAGAGCCGCAGCAGGACCTCGGTATCCGAGCGGGTGCGGAAGTTTACGCCCTGCTTTGCAAGCTCCGCGGCGAGCTCTACGTAGTTGAAAATTTCGCCGTTCTGCACGAGGGCCACCTGACCATCGTCCGACACGAACGGCTGATGGCCGCCGGCGATGTCGATGATCGACAGACGCCGATTCCCGACCGCGGCATGCGGAACGGCGAACAGCCCGTCATCGTCGGGACCTCGATGCCGGATGACCCGGCCCATCTCCTGCAGTGACCGCGCGTCGAGACCCGTGCCGTCTCGGGAATAGAAGCCGAATATCCCGCACATCGTTCAATAACTGCCTCGGAGGATGAGCTGCCGCACTGTCATCGCAATGATCTTGAAATCCATCGCGATCGACGGGTTGTCCACGTATTGCAGATCGAGCGCCTTGCGTTGCTCGAGCGTCGCTTCCGAGCGCAGGGTCGCCTGCGCGAGACCGGTCAGACCCGGACGTACGCGATGACGCTTCGCCCATTCGTCGTCAGTGTAGAGCTCGCACTGCGCCGGCACATCGGGCCGTGGACCTACGAGACTCATGTCGCCTTTCAGCACATTCAAGAGCTGCGGCAGCTCGTCGAGGCTGGTGCGGCGCAAGAATGCCCCGATTCGAGTGATGCGCTTGTCGCCGGGCTCCGTGCTGTAGCCGCCGAGGCGCTCCGCATTCACGACCATGCTGCGAAACTTGAGCATCGAGAACACATTGCCATGCCGCCCGACTCGCTTCTGCTTGAAGAACGGCGGACCGCGATCGTCAAGATAGATGGCCGCGACGATCACCGCGACAATCGGCAGCAGCACGACGAACGCGGCGCCGGCGATCAGGATATCGAGCACGCGCTTCATGCACGCGCCCCGTCCGCGATCCTGCGCACGCGCCGCACGACTTCCAGCCGGTTCTGCTCGAGAGCCGCCGCCGTAGACGCGGCATGATCCGCGAGCCGCTGTCGCAGGCGGCCGATCTCGACGGCAAGATCCATCTCGCGCTCGAGCGCCGCGACCGTCGCCGCGCCGCGATGAAACGTCCGCGACAGGATCGCGGCCGTGGAGCCGAGGCGGACATGCTCGCCGAGCACGAGCTCTGCCGGCAGCAGGCCTTCGCCGACCCGCGCCACCCCGCCGATGCCGAACGGCATCTGCCGCGCGCGCAGGGCGTCCGCGAGCCGCTCGACGGTGCCGTCCGCGAGCAGCTCGAACATGAACCGGCGGCGCAGGCCGAGATGCAGGTCATTTAAACCGATGTGCACACGCGAAACGCCGTCGATGGCGGCGATGTCCGCGACGAGAGCGGCCGCCTCGGGGGTTTCCAACAACGGCACCACGCCCGCGCGCCCCGCGACGGCGTCGACCAGGCGATGCACCTCGTCGGCGCCTTTGAACATCGGCAGCATGATCAGATCGGCGCCGCGCGCCAGCACCTGCTCCACTTCGCGCGCTGAATCGCCATCCCACGGATTGATCCGCACGAGCAGCACGCCGGCCGGCACCGCCTCACGCAACGCGGCGACGTCGTCGAGCGAATGATGGCTGATGACGGTGTCGCGGCCGTGTTGTCGGGCCGCTTTTCCGCGCATCTCGAGATCGACGAAGATTTGGTCGACCCCGCAGTGCACCGCATACGCGGCCAACGCCGGCACATTCGTAATCAGCAGCAAGCGGAATGCGGTGCGCTCCGCTCCGAGCGTGCCGCTCATCGATCGAGCGACGGTGGCCGAAACCGCTGTCGCCAAAGGCCAAGCACCAAGCCGAGCCCGCCGCCGAGCAGGATACCGGCGACCGCGAACAGGGGGCGGCTCGGGAAGATGTGCCGCTCCGGATCCGAGGGCCGCGCGCTGTCGATGAGGCGGAACGCAAAGCCCTCACGCACGTTGGCCAGCATCTCCTGCTTTTTCTGCGCCTCCATCAGCTCATACAGCGACTGGCGCAGCTCGACCTGTGCGCTTCGCTCGAGCTCGCGCTCGAGAAAAGCGAGGCTCCGCTGCGCTTCGCGGATCGCGCGGTCCCGCAGTTGCGAATTGCCGAGCGCCACGAAGTCGTTCGCCCACGCCGCGGCCGCTTCCGGATCGCGCCACGTCACCGAAAGCGAGACGAGCCCCGTGCGCCGGTCCTCGGCGATGGAACGCACGCGTTGATCGAAATACAGGTACGCGTCTTCGTCGGTCGGCGCTTCGACGTCTGCGGACCACGTTTGTCGTTGCTCGTCCCAGCGGTCGGCGAAGAACAGCGGCTTCAGCTCCTGCTCGTTGATGAATCGCTCGGCGAGGTCGCGGGACTGCAGCACGGCAATGACTTCCTGCGTCCGGTCCATTTGCCCGAAGTTGAGGCCAGCAAGGCCCGCCAGCCCGCTGAGCTGGCCCAGCCCGCTTCCCGACAGCGGATCGGATTCGAGCGCATCCACTGCGAAGACGACGGTGGAACGATAAAGCGGCGTGAGCGCGAAGGTGGCCGCGTAGGCGAGCGCGCCGAAGGCGACGGCGCAGACGAGCAGATACGGCCAGGTGCGAAGCACCTGCATGACGAGCTCGCCGACCGGCACGGCATTCGACGGCGCGGCCGTGGTCGTCGGCACGATATAGCCCTGCCACAGCTGCGGCTCGCTGGGCGCGCTCGAGGACTTTGTTTGCTTCGGGTCGCCTTCGATCATTGCGGGTCGTACTACTTCAATGCGAGAAAGGAGCTGAGGATCCGCAGCCCCGTGGCGCCGCTTTTCTCCGGATGAAACTGACATCCCATGAGGTTGTCGCGGCAGACGGCGGCGGACAAGACCAGCCCGTTGTAAACGCAATCTGCGAGGCGGTGCGCGTCGAGCGGCTGCGCCGCGTACGAATGCACGAAATAGACGTAGGAGCTCGGCTCCACGCCTTCCAACATCGTGCCCTGCCAGCTGTCTCGTGCACTGGGCATGGTCAGCGCATTCCAGCCGATATGCGGAACCTTGTGAGGAACGCCATCCGGGCTCGACTGCGGAATAGCCGTGACCCGGCCCTGCAGCAGCCCGAGACCGCCGTGGTGACCAAACTCCTCGCTCGTCTCGAACAACAGCTGCATGCCGAGGCAGATGCCAAGCACAGGCTTGCCGGTGCGGGTATAAGCCGCGATCGCCTCGTCGAAGCCGCGCTCGCGCAGCGCGTCGATGCCGTTCGCGAACGCCCCCACTCCCGGCAGCACGAGCCGGTCCGCATGCATGAGGTCATCCGGATGGAGCGCGAAGGTGACCTCCGCGCCGCAGGCCTCGAAAGCCCGCCGGACACTGTGCAGATTGCCGGTCCCGTAGTCGATGACGGTCGCGCGTATCATGCGTAGCGAACGTTCAGTTGCATGGCCAATGCCGCCGAACGAACATCCTTGACGGTGCCGCGCGAGAAGTGAAGGTAGTCCGCAAGCGCGACGGCGTCCGCGCCGCCTTCCTCGACGACTTCCCGTATGTGCTCGACCTGCCCCATGCCGCCGCTCGCGATGACCGGCACGCGCACGGCCGAGGTGACGGCGCGCGTCAGCGCTACGTCGAAGCCGCGGCGCGTCCCTTCTTGATCCACCGATGTCAGCAGCACCTCGCCGGCGCCGCGATCGACGGCTTCCGTGACCCATTGAACCACTTCGCGGCCCGTGCGCTCTCGCCCGTTATCCGTGTAGCACTCCCAGCGGCCGTCCGGCAGCCGCTTTCCTTCGACGGAAACGACCATGCATTGCGAGCCGAAGCGGGAAGCGATCTCCGTGATGAGCTCGGGACGGCGCAGCGCGGCCGTGTTCACCGCCACTTTATCCGCGCCGGCCCGCAGTAGCTGATCCGCATCGGCGACGCCGCGGACGCCGCCGCCCACGGTCATCGGTATGAAGACATCGCGCGCCACCCGGCTGATGACTTCGGCCAGGTGGTTACGCCCGTACAAGCTGGCGACGACATCCATGTAGATCAGCTCGTCGATGCCGTCCTGATAGTAGCGGCGCGCTGTCTCCTCTGGCGGGCCGATCACTCGCAGACCTTCGAGATGAACGCCTTTGATCAGATTCGTCCCTTTGATATCCAGCCGCGCAATCAAGCGAATATTGGCTCGCATCGGGGGTCAGAACGAATTCACTGCGGCCGCGGCAATCGCAAGGTTGTAGACAATCTGCGTGATGCTGCTCCAACCCGCGAGCGGCCGGACGCGGTCGACATCCATCGGTACGACGATCGTATCTCCGGCGCGAATATCGAGCCGGCCGCTGCGACTGAACCACCCCGAGCGGCGATCGATCACCACTTCGCCGTTCGCGCGCACGACATAGATCCGCCGGCGGTCGGAGCGGTCCGTGAGCCCGCCGCTACGCGAGATGTACTCGTTCAGATCGATGCCGCGCTCGTGCAGATGGGAGGTCGGATATTGCACTTCGCCAATGATCGTGACCGATTGCCGGGTGTCCGGCACGACGAGCTCGTCGCCGCCTTTCAGGACGACATCCATCTGCTCGTCGCCGGCGAGGAGGTCATCGAGCCGCATCACGACGCGACCGGTCGCTTCCGCCGTGCGCAGCTGATCGATCAGCGATCGGCCGGTCGTGATCGCGTCGCTCGAGCCTGGATCCGACAACGAAAGCGATGCGAGCTCGCCTTCGATGCGCCTCGCGAGCACATCCAACTGCTCGCGTTCCCGCTCGCGCTCCTCGACGCGCGTGAACACGCTGCCCGCCGGGAAAGCGAAGTCCGTCAAGCCGCCGGCCCGCTCGAGCACGGAGGACAGCTTTTCGCCTTGCCGAATCGGATAGACGCCCGGGAACCGCACCTCGCCGCGAATCGCCACGCTCTGCTGCTCACGCCACCTCGGGACCTCCTTCACATTGAGGAAGTCGTACGGCGCGAGGGCGATGTTGGCCGCAGCGTCCCCGGCGAGCGCCGCGACGAGATTGACAGTAATGAGCTCGGTTTCGCGATACTCGCCATTGATCACCGAGTAGCGCGAGAGCTCCGCATCGATGCCGTATGCGGCATCGCTGAGCCCGCCGCCGGCACGAAGCAGGTCACTGATCCGCATGCCCGCTTCGAGCGGATATTCCCCGGCCGCCCGCACTCGTCCGCCGACGCGTACGACCGGCAGCGGTTGGTTCGACGGCGCCTGGATGCGCAGCTCCTCGAGCAGCGGCCCGACGATATGGCCGCGGCCGATATCTCGATTGAACACATAAAGCGTGTCGCGCGGCTCGAGCCGAACGTTGTCGTCGCTCGCGCGGTTGCGCCACGCGGCCGCGAGATCGGCGGAGATCACCGCAGGCTGCACGTTCGGCGCTGTCTCACGGCGGATCAGCACGTAGTTGAGGTCTGTCTTCGGGAGCACGTACTCCGACGACGGCAGCACGTCCGCGAGCCTCATTCCTTCCGACCACTCGTAGAGCCCCGGCTGCTGCACGTTACCCTCGACGCGCACGGAGTCCTCGAGCAAGGACAGGTTCGGCAAAACGCGAACTACATCCCCATTACGCAGCTCCACGCCGCTTCCGGCCGGGGAGCTGATATCCACGTCCACCACGTTCGTTCCGCGTGATGCGACGACGCGCTCGAGCTTCACGGCGCGCATATTGGCCCGCGCCGTCAGACCGCCGGAGAGCTGCACCACGTCGCTCATCGTGCGTTCGTCGGACAGCTCGTAAATGGCCGGCCTGCGCACTTCGCCATGAATCGCCACCGTGTCGCCGATGGGCGGCACGAAGATGACATCGTCCGACTGGAGCCGCAGATCGGCGCTCGTATCTCCGCGCAGCAGCAGATCGTACAAATCCAGCGTGCCGACCGTTTCGCCTTCTCGCCGCAGCTGCACACGCCTCAGCGAGCCGATGTCCGTAACGCCGCCGCTCATCAGCAGCGCGTTCATGATCGTCGACATGCCGCCCACGGTGTACGCGCCCGGAGCGACCACGTCACCCACGACGAACACTTGAACGGAGCGCAGCTCGCCGAGCGTGACACTCGCCCGCACGCCGATCATCTGCTCCGTTACGCGCGCGGTGATGGTGTCGCGCAATGCGGTGAAGCTGAGACCGGCCACCGAGATCGGCCCGATGTTCGGGAAATTGATCACGCCCTCGCGGCTGACCTCGAGAAAGTACTCCGCGTTTTGATTCCCGAACAGCTGGACGTTGACGGTGTCGCCCGGGCCGATCACGTAACCCAATGGGACGGGCATGTTCGATGAGCGCAAGAAGTCGCGCGCGCGCTCGCGGAATATCTCGTGCCCGAAAGGCTTGAGCGCATCCGTGCCGATCGGCTCGAGCGGCAGCCGGGTCACCGTCACATCGAATAGCCTGAGCGCGGGCTCCGCGCTGAGCCGCACGGTGGCTTGGGTCACGCTCAGGCCCGCGAGCGCGATTGCCGGAATTCCGGGCAGGTGCAGCTGCCCGACCGAATCAAGCTGGTACGGATTGCCCGCGGCGAGCCGATCAGCGAACTCGTCGACCCGCTGCTGATCGCCGTCCGCCGGCCGCAGGGGACGCTCCGGATCCTGCTCGAGCTGGAGCACCAGTGTGTCGTTCGCCCCGAATTTCGGCTGAAAACGCTCGAGATCGTCACGCCCAAGGCTATCCGCGCCTTCGAGAAGCGAGCTCAACAAGCGGTTCGGGTCGTCGCCGCGATCGTCGGGACCGGCGTCGCGCGCCGCGCTCTGCCCCGTCTGCCCCGCTTGCAGCATTTGTAGCACGGCTCGGCGTTGCGCCGGCGGCAGCGAACCCTGCAGCTCGCGCAGCAACGCTTGCTGTTGCGCCGGCGGCAGCCGGCCGAATGCCTCGATCTGCTCGCTGGTCGGCACCGGGAACTGCGCGAGGGCGACGGCCGCGACGAGCCACGTGACCACGGCGGCTGCCGTCCGCCGGATCCACGGCCCGCGACCGGTGACTTTTCGGCCGCTCACGGCTCGACCTGCCGAACGGCGGACGGACAGCGATGGATCCGAACGGATGGATACCGATGACTCGCCAGCTCGGCTTGGCGCCGGCAGAAGCCGTGCTGAATGAATTGAAGGTTCAACGCACAAATTGGTTTAGCTGAATGTGAGAGGGAGCAACGACCCGATGCGCCGCTGAACGGCCCGAGAATATACCGCAATCGTCGGCTGGACGGGCCTTCGGCTACACGCCGCGCCAACGTGCCACTCGGCCGGCCGCCCCGGCGATGGCGGGCGGAAATACCAGGCTGTCGGCGCTCTCAGCTCCGATCAGCTTGGACGCCAACCGCTTGCCGAGCTCCACACCCCATTGATCGAACGAGTTGACGTCCCACAGCGTGCCCTGCACGTAGACCTTGTGCTCGTAGAGCGCGACCAGCTTGCCGAGCGTCTCGGCATCGAGTGTCTCGAACGAGATCAGCGTGCTCCCGCGGCTGCCCGGATAGTGCTGGTGCGGCCCGCGGCCGGCCCCATCCGGATCTCCTTCGGCCAGCGCCCAGGCCTGAGCGAAGCAGTTCGCGGCGGCGAGATCGTGTTGCTGCTGTGCGCCGCTGGCCGATCGGGCGGGCAGCAGGAAGTCTATGGACACCGCGTCCGTTCCCTGGTGCAGCAACTGATAGAAGCTATGCTGCGCATTCGACCCCGGCT
>CAZFJU010000210.1:0-7616 GCA_964518995.1 uncultured Gammaproteobacteria bacterium | reverse complement strand
CGGCGGTGGTCGGCCTATCGCCGGCGGCCGCCCAGAGCGGCGCGGCCGCGCTGTCGCGGCCGGCCGCGGCAGACGCCCGCTCGGGCCCGGATCCGCGGCTGCGCGAGATCCTGCGGCACGCCGTTGCCGACGCGGGCAGCTTCCGCGACCGCTTCGATGCGGAAGTATGGTTGACCGATATGGCGCATCGGCTGGCGCGGCAGGTCGCCGCCCCGGAAGAGCGCTTGGAGATCCTGAAAAGCGTTCACTGGCACGCGCGCGAGGTTGGCCTCGACCCGGAACTCGTGCTTGCGGTCATCGATGTCGAGAGCAACTTCGACCGGTTCGCGATCTCGTCGGCGGGCGCGCTCGGCCTGATGCAGGTCATGCCGTTCTGGATCGAGGAGCTCGAGCCGGAGCTCGGCTTCCGGGACATGAACGTCCTCTTCAGAATCGATACGAACGTGCTGATCGGCTGCCGAATCCTCAAGTACTATCTCGAGATGGAACGCTTCGACCTCGTACGCGGCCTCGCGCGCTACAACGGCAGCCTCGGGCAAACGTGGTACCCGGACCGGGTGATCCAGCGGATGAACCGCAAGTGGTACAAGTTTTGAGGTTCAGCGCACCTCGAACGATGTGACGCCGAGCTCGGCACGCCACTCCTCGCTCGTGACCTCACGCACTATAGCGGCGGGCGGGCCCTCCCAGAGCCACTCGGCAAGCGCCGCCAGGCTCGCCCGGTCGCCGGCCGCAACGATCTCGACGCGCCCGTCCGGCAGATTGCGTGCCCATCCTTCGAGACCGAGCCGCCGCGCATGCTGGGCAGCCGTGGCGCGATAATAAACGCCTTGCACTTTGCCGACGACGATAAACCGGACGGCCTGCGCGGGCATGCCGATCAGTTCTCCTCGCTGCCGCCGGCGCTCGCTTCCTGGCTCACTTCCAGCGCCTGTACCGCGCGATTCTTCGCACGGACCGCATTGATGCGCGCGGCGCCATAGGCTTCGGCGCGGAGCTGCTGCTCGGCCGTCTCGAGAAAACGCCGCGCGTCGCTCAACGGACCGGGCGCAAGCTCACCCGCAAAGGCCTCCTCTGCCGCGGCAATAGCCTGCCGGGCATCGCTCATTTCCTGAACGGGAGGCGATGTGGCGCACGCCGCGAGCGAGAGGCCGGCGGCGAAAGCGACAGCCGTTCTTTTCAGCGCTTGCATCCGTAAGCTCGGATCGTGGGTTCTTCTGCTCGGACCGTTCCGCAGAGCTCCACCGATGGAGCGCAGCCAAGCATAGCACGGCTCCGCCGGAGGCCGCCCTGGAAAGCCTTGATCTGCCTCCCCTAAACTGCGCGGGCGCCACGCACGAGGCGCGCATACGGAGGAAGCCCGATGGTGCCGAAAATCTATCACAACCCGCGCTGCTCGAAGTCCCGCGCAACGTTGCAGCTGCTCGAGGAGCGCGGCGTCGAGCCGGAGATCGTCGAATATCTCAAAACGCCGCCGGACGCCGCGCGCCTGAAAGCGCTGCTCGCGAAGCTCGGCATGACCGCGCACGAGCTGATCCGCAAGAACGAGAAGGAGTGGAAGGAGAGCGGCCTCGACGCGAGCTCGAGCGAGGACGACCTGATCGCCCTGATGACCCGGTATCCGATCCTGATCGAGCGTCCGATCGTGGAGGTCGCTGATCGCGCACGCGTCGGCCGGCCGCCCGAAAGTGTGCTGGAACTCGTCGAGTGACGGACACGACGATTCTCGTCCTGTACTACTCGCGCAGCGGGCGTACCGCCGCTCTCGCGCGACAGATCGCACGCGGCGTCGAAGCGGCCGGCGCACACGCCCGCCTGCGCACCGTCCCGCCCGTATCGCCAACCAGCGAGGCGGTTGCGCCGGCGGTGCCGGACGATGGGCCGCCGTATGCGCGCGTCGCCGATCTCGCCGAATGCGACGGCCTGCTGCTCGGCAGTCCGACGCGTTTCGGCGCCATGGCGGCGCCGCTCAAGCATTTCCTCGACGCGACGACCGAGCTTTGGCTGTCCGGCGGACTGACCGACAAGCCCGCCGGGGTCTTCACGTCGACCTCGACGCTGCATGGCGGTCAAGAGGCGACGTTGCTCGGGCTCGCGTTGCCGCTGGTGCATCACGGCATGCTGTGGGTCGGACTGCCCTATACGCGCCCGGCACTGTTCGAAACGCGGACCGGCGGCTCGCCGTACGGTGCGTCGCACGTCGCGGCGGACTGGAACACTTCGCTATCGGAGGACGAGAGCACGCTCGCGCGGGCGCTCGGCGAACGCGTCGCGCGCGTCGCGATCCGCCTGAAGGGAGGCGCCGAGCGATGAGCCGCAGAGTTTTGGTCCGCGCCGCGTGGATATGCCACGCGGCCCTGCTCGCTGCCGTGACGTTCGGCGTGCTGACCTCCGCATGGTCGACCGGCGTGCGCCTGACGCTCGCCGCGGTCGCTGCGGCCCCGCTGCTGGCGGCTATGCCGGGGCTACGGCGTCGTCACCGCTACACCTATCAGTGGCTCGCGTTCGCGCTGGTCGCCTACGCAGGCGCCGCGGCCGTCGAGGTGATCGCCGCAGCGGGACGCGCGCCGTTTGCCACGCTTGCGTTGCTTGCCGCCCTGGTCGAGCTCGGCCTGCTGTTCACGTTGAATCGTGTGCCGCCGTCGCCGCAAGCGAAGCACGAATGAACGGGATCGTGAGGCGCCGCTGAGCGGCGAGCGAGGCGGCGTCGAGCCGCTGCAGCCAGGCGCAGAGCGCCGGCATATCGCGCTGCACCCGCGTCTGCAGGAACCGCGCGGCGGCGCTGTCGAGCTCGAAGCCGCGGTTGTGTGCATGCCGCTGCAGCGCATCGAGCTGATCGTCATCCTCGAGCGAGTGCAGGCGGTAGACCGTTGCTCCCGCGGCACGCGATGCGAGATCAGCAAGAGCGAAGCCGAGCGCCGCCGGCGCGTTGGCCGCGGCGAGCAGAAGCGGCGCGCCGCGCGCGTGAAACTCGTTTAGCACGGTGAACAAAGCGCGCTCCCAGCCGGGGTGGGCGGCGAGCGCGTCAATATCGTCGAGCGCGAGGAAATCGAGCGCATCGAGCCCGGTCAAGATCGCCGGATCGGCTGCCGTCTCGCTATCGAAAGACAAATACATCGCACGGGCGCCGGCCTCGTCCGCATCTCGGCATGCCGCCTGCAGCAGGTGGCTCTTGCCGGCGCCTGCAGCTCCCCATATCCACAGGACCTCACCGCGGACGCCGCCGGTGACGAGCGCACGGACGTGCGCCACGGCCGCGCCGTTGCGGCCCGGGACGAGCGTCGTGAAGGCCGCATGGTCCTCGAGACTCAGCGGTAGCGCGAGCTGCGTCGGCGCGCCCCCTGGAGTGTCAGGCTGCGGCATGGCCCGCCTGCCACGCACGCCGACTCCAGCGGAGCACGTAGGTGAGACCGCTGACGATACTGGTGAACACGACCGCTGCCCCAAGCGCCAGCAGCACGGCATCGCCCGGCCAGCCGAAGGAAGCCGCGATCAATGTTAGCAGCACGAACAAAAGCTGGCAGGCCGTATTGAGCTTGCTGATCGATTCCGGCTCGCCTTGCAGCGGCGCGATCAGCGTGTGATACGCGATCGAACCGAGCACGATCACGACGTCGCGCAGGACGACGACGAAGGCGAGCGCGAGCGGCACCGCGCCGATGTAGGTCAGCGTCAAGAACGTAGAGACGATCAGCAATTTATCGGCGGCGGGATCCAGCAGGCTGCCGAGCCGCGTGCGCCAGTCGAACGTCTTCGCCAGGAACCCGTCGAGCGCATCCGAGCCGCCGGCGATGATGAGCAGCAGCAAGGCCACGCGATAGCGCTCGTCGAGCAGGGCCATGACGAGCGGCACGACGAGCAGAATGCGCACGATGCAGATCGCATTCGGCAGCCAGCGCAGGCTCATCGTCTCGTTCCGCCCACCCACTTCAGCACGAGCGTGTTGTCGGGCCGAGCGGCCGCCGTCGTCTCGAGCTGCAGCAGACGGCCGAGGCCGAGCGTCTGCTCGAGCACCGCCACGTCGCTGCGGGCGGAGGCGCGCAGCGTCAGCAGCCCACCCTCATCGTCGTATCCGTCGACGTCCACGGACTCCAGCGCGGATAGCCCTTCGAGATAGCTCAGCACGCGCAGATAGTCGTTGAGGCCCGAGACGTCCCGCACGACGAGCCGTATTGTCCGCGCGCCGCCGACGAACCCATACGCCTCGACGTAGCGATCCGCGACCCAATGCAGCCCCTCGCCCGGCTCCGTGCCGGCGAACGAGCTGCGCTCGTTCTGCCGGACGAGTGTCCAATGCACGGTATTACCGAATGGATTGAAGCGAATTCGGCCGATTAGAATGGCGTCGGCGCCGTAGCGCGCCGAGGCCCTTTGCACCTGCTCCACGAACCCGCCCCAGATGTCGGCCGACGTCATCGAAGTCATGTCTTCGAGATCGAATAACGGAAAGCGGATCGGCAAGCCGCGCTGATCGGCGACCGTTTCGATCTCCGTGCGCACGGCCTCGGCAAGCTCGACCGTCTCCGGCCGCAGGCCGACACCGCCCGCGGTGTCGCCGATGCCGCTGTCCGAGAGCAGCACTCGCTCGCCGTCGCCGGCATCGATCGCGATCCATAGAAGCGTGAGCGGCCGCTCGGCCCCCCAGACCGGATACCCCAGCGATTCGAGCGCGTCGTCGACCTGGGTCGGATAAAACTCGACCTGCGCGCGTTCGCTATCCACCATGCCGAAGTAGGACACGTAAGACGATGCGTCGCCGAGCAGCTGACTGAGGCTCGGGTCGGCGTCCGGATCGCGCGTGCCCGTGAGACGCATCAGCAGGCCGCGCATCGCGAGCTCGATCGCCGCCGCCTGCGAGGTGCCGGTTGCAGGCGTCGGCGTGACGGTGAGCCGGTACAGATTGGGGAACACCACTGCCGCCGCCGGCGGGGTCAGCACGGCCAACGCCACGATGGCCGCGCAAGCGGCAGCGCAAACACCTTGCGCAATCCGCTTGGTGCGCGCGCCACGCAGCGCAGGTGCCGATATGCGTCGTCCCTTCATTCACTGAAGCCCTGTCGCCCGTTGGGCGGGTGGCCTATTATACCGGGCCCCGCCGCAAGCCCCACGGACCGCGATATGCCGGCCGATCCGAGCTTTACGTACAAAGACGCTGGCGTCGATATCGACGCGGGCGAAACCCTCGTCGAGCGCATCAAAGGCCCGGTCAAGCGCACCCTTCGCTCCGAGGTCATCGGCGGGCTGGGCGGCTTCGGCGGGCTATTCCGCGTGCCCGCGGGCTATCGCGAGCCGGTGCTCGTCGCCGGCACGGACGGCGTCGGCACGAAGCTCAAGGTCGCGATCGAGCACGGCGCGCACGATACCGTCGGCATCGATCTCGTCGCTATGTGCGTGAACGACGTCGTCGTGCAAGGCGCCGAGCCGCTGTTCTTTCTCGACTATTTCGTCACTCCGCATCTCGACGTCGACATCGCCGAACGGGTGATCAGCGGCATTGCCCGCGGCTGCGAGCTCGCGGGCGCGGCGCTGCTCGGCGGCGAGACGGCCGAGCATCCGGGCATGCACAAGGCCGGCGAATATGATCTCGCCGGCTTTTGCGTCGGCATCGTCGAGCGCGAGCGCATCATCGACGGCAGCAGCATCCGCGCAGGCGACGCCGTCGTCGGGCTGCTGTCGTCCGGCGCGCATTCGAACGGCTACTCGCTGATCCGCCGCGTGCTCGAGCATCATCCGGCCGACGCCGATGAACGGCACGGCGACCAATCGCTGCTCGAGCACCTGCTGACGCCAACGCGCATCTATGTGCGGCCGCTGCTCGCGCTGCGTGAGCAGGTCGAAATCAAGGGCCTCGCGCACATCACGGGCGGCGGGCTGATCGAGAACATCCCGCGTACGCTGCCGGCCGGGCTCGGCGTGCACCTCGAAACATCGCGCTGGCAGCGCTCGCCGGTATTCGACTGGCTCGAGCGGCGCGGGGTTGCCGCACCCGAGCTGCACCGTACGTTCAATTGCGGCATTGGCATGGCGGTCATCGTCGCCGCCGCAGAGGCCGAAGCCGCCGCCCGTTACTTACAGGAGGCCGGCGAGCAGGCGGCTGTGATTGGCGAGGTGGTCGCCGATTCGGCCGGGCGGGTCGAGATTCGTTGAGCACTTCGAGCGCGTTGCCGGCCATCGTCGTCCTGGTCTCCGGTGAGGGCACCAATCTTCAGGCGCTGATGGACTCCTCTCGGGAAGGACGGCTCGCGGCCCGCATCGCGGCGGTCATCAGCGATCGCGCGAGCGCGCCCGGGCTCGATCGAGCCCGCCGCGCCGCGATCGAAGCGATTTCGCTGGCTCCGAGCCGCTATTCCAGCCGAGCGGCGTATGAGAGCGCGCTGGCCGACGCGATCGATGCGCACTCACCGGCCGCCGTGGTGCTCGCGGGCTTCATGCGCGTTCTCGGCGCCGACCTCGTCAGCCGTTTCCAGGGACGAATGCTGAACATCCACCCGTCGCTGCTGCCGCGACATCGTGGCCTCGATACGCACCGGCGCGGGCGCGAAGCCGGCGATCGCGAGCACGGCGCGACCGTGGTGTTCGTCACCGGCGAGCTCGACGCGGGCCCGCGCGTGATCCAATACCGGCTGCCCGTATCGGCACACGATTCGGCCGAGACGCTGGCCGCACGGGTTCACCGCGGCGAACATATCATTCTGCCGCAAGCCGTCGGCTGGCTCGCCGGCGGCCGTCTGGCCCTTACGGGCGATCAGGTGCGGCTGGACGGTGAACGTCTCGCCGGCCCAGTCGTCATAGAGGAGAAGTGATGAGCAAAACATTCGCTGCATCGAATGCCGCCTGCGTCGCCGCCCTCCTCTGCGCGTTCAGCGCCGCGCAGGCGAACGACACGGTGCCGACCTATACCGCCCACTACGATGTCGAGTACCGTGGGCGACGAATCGGCGAC
Organism: uncultured Gammaproteobacteria bacterium; assembly: GCA_964518995.1. Classification (GTDB taxonomy): domain Bacteria; phylum Pseudomonadota; class Gammaproteobacteria; order Steroidobacterales; family Rariloculaceae; genus ZC4RG20. Next base: position 673 of record CAZFJU010000210.1, on the reverse strand, counting down.
AGTGTGCACACCCTCGAACAACAGGGCGAAACGTACCGCTTTACCTCGGTGACCCAAGCACGCGGCATCGCACGGCTGCTCCGCCGCCGTCCGCTCGTGGAGGAAAGCCGGTTCGAGCTGCAGGACGGCATGCCGCGACCGCTCGAGTTCAGCTTGGAAGACGGCACCCGCCGCGGGGAGGACAACCTCACGATCGACTTCGATTGGACGAGCGGTGTTGCCCAAGTCGCCACGGAGGATGGCCGCCTCGAGCTGCCTCTCGAGCCCGGCGTGCACGACCGCGCAACGCTGCAGCTCGCGTTGATGCTCGAGCTCGAGGCCGCGGCGGCGCCTTCGGCGTCGCACCCGTTGATCGACGATACGTCGATCAAGGTCTACGACTACGAATTGGCCGGAGAAGAGACGCTGGACACCGCTGCCGGCACATACGAGACGATCAAAATCGTGCAGCGGCGCGAAGACTCTTCGCGCTATACCCTCATCTGGTTCGCGCCCGACCTGCGCTATCTGCCGGTGAGGATCGAGCAGCGTCGAGAGGACGAGACGCTCACCTCGCTTCAGTTGGAGTCCGTGCTTGGGCTCCCGGACCCGAACGAAGGCCCATAGATCACCCATGACCATTAAATCCGACCGCTGGATCAAGCGGATGGCGCGCGAGCACGGCATGATCGAG
>CAZFJU010000209.1:0-7645 GCA_964518995.1 uncultured Gammaproteobacteria bacterium | reverse complement strand
CGGGGGTCAGGCCGCCGAGCAGCGGCAGAGCACGATCGGGCGGCGGCGAAAACCGGTTCAATTACGATGTTCGAGCAAGCGGAAATTGATGAGAGAGATGGCGCTGATCTCGCTGAGGCGCTGGCCAGCTGATGATTCTAAGCTCGTTTCCCCCTTCGGTGAACGGTGGCCGGGTTGTCGCGCCGCCGTCGCGGTCGAAGACTATCACGAGCTCCCGCCGGGGTTTTATGCAGCAACGCCGTGCGTCTGGAGGGCTCATAACGGCTAATTGCTGTTTTTTACTGTTCTTTTACTGTTCTTCTCTGCCGTTCGCCGCCCTCTGTCACTACCCTCGATCTCTTTATCGATCGCAGATCCGGAGGGCTATGACGTGACGGGACCCACCGAGAGAGCCCGCCCCCGCATCCGCCTGCGCTTTCGTCCCGGAGTCCTGTCTCGCTGCCTCGCGGCATCAGTAGGCGGCTACGGTACTGCCGCGGTCGTCGCAATGTGCCTGTCGCTCACACTGCCGATGCCGCGTAGCGAAGCCGTACTGCTCGCGTCGCTGCTCAGCTTCCCGCTCTACGTCGTCGCGATCGTCTGGACCTTCGCGGCCCGCGACGCGGCCCGGGCGTGGATCGGGCTGGCGCTGGCCGCCGGCCCGCCCTCGATCATCGTTGCTGCTGCGCTGCTTGGACAATGACCTCCTCTTTCTACCGTTCGATGCTGTGGCTGCACCGGGGGACCGGCGTCTGCGCAGGGTGGCTGCTGTTCGCCATCTTTGTCACCGGCACGCTGGCCTACTTCCATCCCGAGATTACCTATTGGATGCAGCCGCGGCTGCATGCTGTGAGCGCGGAGCAGGCAGCGACTGCCGCCCTCGAGCGGCTGCACGCCATTGCGCCCGATGCGCAGAGCTGGGGTATCGATCTACCTGCAGTGCGCTATCCCGTGCTCACGATCAGCTGGCGTAGCGACGAAGGCAGCATCGGCAGAGAAATGCTCGACGCGACCACCGGTGAGCCGATCGAGCTCGGCGACACCTACGGCGGGTCGCTCTTCTACAGCTTTCACTTCACGTTGATGCTGCGCGGCTGGGGATACTGGTTCACCGGCGCCGCGGCGATCTGGATGCTCGTAGCCGTCGTGAGCGGCATCGTCGCCCATCGCAAACTGCTGGCAGACTTTTTCACACTGCGCATCGCCAGGTCGACGCATCGCGCCTGGCTCGACGTGCACAACGTGACGGCCGTGCTCGCCCTCCCGTTCTATGTGATGATTGCCTACACAGGCCTTGTCACTTTGTTATTCTCATACATGCCGTGGGGCCTCGCAGCCGCATACGGTGATCGGCCCGATCACTTCTTCGGCGAAGCCTTCACGACACCGACGGGCGGCACGCAAGCCGCTCATGCGCTGCCGCAAGAAACTTCGCTGGCCGCATTGGCGGCTGCGCCCGCCGCATACGTCGACGGCTCGCCGCGAGTTGTCGATGTCTTGATTCAGGGCCCGCTATCGGCCGAGGCGAAAGCCGTGATTCGTCGCGCCAAGCCTGATTCAGGCGGCATCCTGCCATACGCCGGCACGGCGAGCCCAATGTCCGTCTTACACGACGTGCTCTACGAGCTGCACGTCGCCCGGTTCGCCAGTCCGTTCGTGCGCCTCTTGCTATTCGCTTGCGGCATCGTCGGCAGCGTAATGATCGCCGCAGGGCTCGTGGTCTGGGCCCAGCGGCGCAGCGCTGGACGCAACGCCCACGGGATGTTGATGGGCGCGATTGTCGAGCGCCTGAACGTGGGCGTGCTATGCGGTCTTCCGATCGCCGTCGGAACGTATTTCTGGGTCAATCGCCTGCTGCCTGCAGGGCTCGACGCGCAGAGCCAGTGGGAAGGACGCGCGTTCTTTGCCGCCTGGGTGATCGCCGGATGTCATGCGCTCGCGTGCCGGCCCCCCACAGCCTGGCGTCAGCAGCTTGGGATTGTCGCCTTCATCTTTGCCGGCCTGCCTATCGTTTCGGCGCTGACCACCGGCCGCCACACTCTCAGCAGCCTCGCAGCCGGAGACGGCGTCTATGTAGCCTTCGACCTCGCAGCCTGGACCATCGCGGCCGGCACGGGCACCCTTGCGCGGCGCGTGCGTCCCGCTACCGCTCTCGGGCGAGCACGATGACCGTGCCCGGTGTATCGGCGGTCGTCGCGAAAACATTCGGTCTCGCGAGTCCGTCATCAGCCTCGACATAGTTCAGGCGCAAAACGTCGCCGCTCGCAACGTAGATGCCCTCCCATACGTCGCCTTCGCTGAGCACGAAGTCGATCTGCATCGGCGAGGCTGCATCGTCGAGCCGCAATATACCGTTGAGCTCGTTGCCCGTCGCCGTTCGCAGCGCGAATGAGCTGCCATCGATCCGAAGCTGGCCGCCGACGATCGCATCGAAGGGTTGGCCCCCCTGCTCAGCGGCACGAACCGTCCACGAGCCCTGCAGTGGCTCGAACGACGTTTCATCCGGCTGCTGCGCAATCGCGGCCATTGTGCAGAAGCAAGCGAGAGCTGCAACGGCAAAGTGCAATCTTGTATTCACTCCACGGCTCCTTCATGGTGCAAGCGCGTTAGGACTGGATTAGAGCGAGTCGCGATCATCGCGTTATGCTGATCGAACCAACGGAAACGGCGTCATTGATACGTCGAGCAGCGGCTGGCTGGGCGCCCCGAGCCAGCTCGAGAGCACTTCCGCGTAAATCGCCCGAAAATCGATGCGGAACGACAGACCTCCGTTCGCAACGGCATCGAGATCGGGTGGCTGCCCTTGAAGGCCAGCGTTGACGGCTCCGCCGCCGTACAACAGCACGCTCGCATCGCCATGCTCGGTTCCTTGGGTGCGGTTCTCCTCGAGCTGCCTGCCGAAGTCGGAGAACGTCAGGAACAACACCCGATCGAAATGCCCGACGGCGCGCAGATGGTCCACGAAAGCGCGCAGGCCCTGTCCCAGCTCGCGGTAGAGCCTCTCGTGCTGCGGCAGTTGGTCGACATGCGTATCAAACGACGCGGCACCGTCCTCGAACGAGCCGACAGAAAGATAGTACGTCCGCGTTGGGCATTCCGTCTCGATCATGTTGCCCGCCCAACGTAACGCGCTGCCGAAGGTCGTGTCTGGATAAGCGTAGCGGCCGCCCGAAGCGCGTTCCGCTCGAGCCACGAGCCGGGCGGCGTCAGTAAGCGCGTAATGCGCGTCGACGATCTCCGCAAACGATGCTTGGTCCGGTCCTTGCGCGGCGGCACGTACCATCGCGTCCGGATCGAGCTGCGACAGCAGTCGCGGATGGCCGATCAGGCGGCTCCTACCGGAAGTCGATGCGAGCGTCTTTCCAAAGCTGTCGCCGAACTGGACCCCAGCCGTGCGTTCCGACTCGCACTGGCACGCGGAGTCGATGTACCGCCCGAGCCAGCCCGTGTCAGTCGCGTCGGCAAGCGATGCGGTTTCCCAGATCTCCGTCGCCCGCGCATGCGAGCGGGACGATTCGGGATAGCCCACCGCTTGAACGATACCGGCGTGGCCGTCGTCCATCAGATGCTTGAAGTCGGCGAGCGACGGATGCAAGCCGAGATCGCCGCCATCGAGCGGTAGCGTCCGGTTGCGGGCAATCGCGATGCTGGGACGCGCGGCGTAATAGCGGTTGTCGCGTACGGGCACGACCGTGTTGAGCCCATCATTACCGCCGCGCAAGTGCACGACCACAACGGCCCGTCCGTCGTAGCGGCCGAGACCATCCGCGGCGGCCCCATGGGCACGCTGCAAGACGAAGTGCGGCAACGCCGGCGCGAGCGCGGCCCAGGCCAAAAGATGTCGGCGGGTAAGCTTGCTCATATCGAATTCTCCACGAAGAGAATGATTAATCCGTTCACGCGAGTTGATAGTGCGGCGTCGACATCACGAGCCGGACGAGCGCTGCAGCATCGTCCTCGCCGGCTGCGCTCCGCATCGCTTCGGCGTCTACCCCCGGCGCCGGATCGAGCAGCTCGAAAACGTCATCGATGCTCGCGGATATCCGGAGCGCTCCGAGTTGCTCCGAGTGAGCCGCTGCCGGCCGCGGCCCGAGTCCGAGATCCAACGCCTCACCAGCCAGCACGCCAGGCAACCGGTATCGAATCGCGAGCCGGTCAGGAGGCGAGATCCATGCCTCCCCGTGCGGCCAGCCGCCCTCGCCATTGTTCGGCGTCTCGAACAACGTCTGCCCGCATGCGCTGAGCCACTGATCCAGTGCGGCTAGCGGCGGCTCGAGCGCAAGCTGCTTGCATGCCCCGACCGCGAGATGCACCGGGCTCTTGAGCAGCGACCAGCGCGAAGCCTCCGACCAGAATTCCTTGGCGTCGACCATCGTCGAAAGCAGCGCGCGCATGGAGCCTTCGCTCTCGATATAGGTGCGCTCCAGGACTCCGGCAAGTCGGCCGTTCGCCTCCGACACGCCGAAAAATTGCAGCAGTCGGCCGGCAATACGCCGTGCGGTGGCGGGCTGCAGGGCGAGGTGTCGCACGGCGGAACGTGCGTCGAAGTTCGCAGTCGAGCCCAGATTCGTCTTAGGTCCCGCCTCGAATTGCGCGTCATCGAAGGTCGGAACGAGCCCGGTGCGCCGCTCCGCCATCGACGCCGCCGGAGCGAGCACCGGCTCGTCTCCTGCGTCGAGCAGACGATTCCGCGCTGCAAGCGCATACGGTATCGCTACCGTTGCACTCGAGCTGCCAAAAAGATCGTGCATCAGCAGCAACAGATTTTCCCGTAAGCCGGCGGGACTCGCGATCATCTGTCCGAGCCACGCCTCGCGCAGCGCACGGATTTGTCGCTCCTGAGCATCGTGCTCGCCAGCCGAATCCGTGCTGCGCAATGCGACGACACCCGGCCCGTCGGTGAGAGGCCCATCCCAGCTCTCGGACCAGATGCGTTTGAACGCTTCACTGGGATTGAGCCCTAATAAGTCGCGCATTTGCTCACGCGTCGCCGCAAAACTCAAGCGCCGGAGCAGATGGCGAATATCCTCTGGGTGAAGTGCGCGATCGCTCATAGTGATCTCCTTCGTCGCCGGTTTTGCGATCGGCCGACTCAGCGCCGGCCCAATGCGTAGCGAATGCCGCCGAAGGCCGCGCGGCCCATCGTGGCGTAGCCGATCACTTCTTCGTAGTCTTTGTCGAAAGCATTCTGGAGCCGCCCGAAGAGTTGCAAACGTTCCGTGACGTCGTAGTACGCGCCGACGTTCAGTAGCGTGTAGGCATCGACAGGCCTCTTCTCCGCGGCGAAGTTGACGAAGAAGTTCCGAAAATCGTTGTCGAGCATCCTGCCGTTATGCACGATGCCGGCATAAACGGTGAGCCGATCCGAGCGCGCGCGGTAGACCAGGTCGACGCTCGCGGAACGCGGCGGCCGCCGCACCTCCTCCGTGCCGTCCGGATCCTTGGCATCCGTGTACGTGAAGCTCGAGCTAAGTGAGAGACTGTCCGTGATCTCGCCGGTCAGCGTCAGCTCGACGCCGCGACGCTTGCTCGTTCCCGAATCATTCTCGACGCTTGGAAAGATATTGATGATCTCGTTCTCGAGATCCGCGTCGAAATAGGTGATGTCGAAGGACACCCGCCCCCAGCTAACCGTTGCTCAATGCCGGCATCCCAGCCTGTGACCTCCTCCGGCCGCAGATTCGGGTTGCCCACGAACGTGCCCGGCACGAAGCCGAACTGCTCGAAGAACGTCGGGTTGGTCACGCCAGTACCGTAGCTCGCATGGACGCGGGTACGACTGCCGCGGCCCACGAGATACGCGGCAGTGGCCCGGAAGGTGGTGGCGTCATCGGCACCATCGTTGTCGTCGCTGCGCACGGCGCCGGAGAGAAACAGGCGCTCGCCGACCTCGGCGCGGTATTCCAGCCCGACTCCGAGGATGCCTCGGCTGAGCTTGGCTGCTTGCGACGATCCTCAGGCACGGTGTTGCGGTAGGTCTCGTCTTCATGCTCGACGAATGCCGTCACGAACTGTGCGTAGTGGGATGAGCGCGCGTTGAAGGCGTATGTGGTGACCAGTCTCAGTTGCTCGCGCGTCGCCTTTGATCCGTACGGCGAAACCCCGCCGCTAGACTTGCCTTCGAAATACGATGCCGAGAGTCGCGTTACCCAGCCGCCATCCCGCAGCGACCACTCGGCACCGCCGGCAATCTGCGCATCCTTCGACTCGGCAAAGTCGTCGGAGTCGATCGACAGGCCCTGAGTCGGGCCGCCGCTGAAATCGAATGCGTCCATGTCGGACTCTTTCTGCGCGACCCGGAAGGAACCGTCGAGCGAAAAAATATCCGATGCCTGAATGTGCCCGCGGTCAAAGAAAGTGAGGTTCTCGTCGCCATCCCTCTCGTCACCGCTCGGTGAGGTATTGATGCCATCAGTCTGCCGAGAGGTCACGGTCAACGCACCGAACCGCCGATCGTTGCCGCCGCGCGCGGACAGGCTGACCTGCGTCGTTCCGAATGACCCGGCCTCCGCGGAGAAATCCACACCGGAAGGCCCGGCGCCGGCAGTGACGATGTTGATCACACCTGCCATCGCGTTGCCGCCATACAGCCCGCTTTGCGGTCCGCGCAATACCTCGATGCGCTCGATGCCCTCCGCCAGCAGCGATGAGAAGTCGAACTCCCCGGAGCACGAGCCCGCCACCTCGACGCCGTCGATCAATACCAGGACCTGATTACCCTCCGCGCCGCGCATGCGGACCTGCGTCAGGCCACCAAAGGAGCCGGATCGGTTGACCGCGACCCCGGGGACCCGCCGCAGCGCGTCCGACGCGTACTGGACGCCGCCGGTATGGAGGTCGTCCGCGCTGATCACCGAGACCGCGCTGCCCACCTTGGCCGCCTCGATCGGGCGCGCGCTCGCGCTGACGATGACCTCCTCCATCGAGCTGTCGGCGGCACGCTGCGCCACCGCGGGCGATGGCAACAAGACATAGATTAGCGTGACGAGCAGACTTATCGCCGGCACGGCGCGGGCAGCGCTATCCCGCCTCTCCGAATGCCCTAAGACCATCCTTTCAGCTCCTCCGGCCGCCACGGATCGCGGCGACTAAGGAGAGAGTCTAGTTTAGACCCGCTCCTCAACGGCTGATAAGAACGGTTAATAACGGGCTAGCGGCCCAAACGAATCGTTGGCCTTTGCCGTCGAAGCTCAAGCATTTGGAAGCCTCGTGCTTGAGCGCTCGCTAATCGACGTTATTAACGGTTGGCGGGACGCTCCTCGGCCAACAGCGCGGCGGCGAGCGCTCCGCAGTCGCCTGCATCCACAACGCCGTGCGGCTCTGACCGCCGGACCGAGCACGGGCCGATCGACGTCATTTGCCGTTCGCAAGCGCCGCGTGCAGCGCATCGAGGTTCCGACGCAGGAGCTGCTGATAGCTGTCCGCACGTAAGCGGCCATCCTCGTCGATCCCGATCTCGATGGAATCGAGCACGACGAGCTCCGCGCCGGCCGCGCGGACCGCCTCCTCGATGCGCGCTTCCGGCGTCCACTTGTGAATCGCCACCGGAATCGCATGACTGCGCAGATAATCCTCGACGGCGTCGAGATCGCCGTCCGTCCAGCCGATGTCCTGCTTGAAGAACGCGCCGTCGACGAAGAACCCCATGTCGCTCAGCAAATAGACA
>CAZFJU010000208.1:0-7679 GCA_964518995.1 uncultured Gammaproteobacteria bacterium | reverse complement strand
GAACGGAATCTCGGCGGTGTCCACTCCGGCAGCTTTGAGCCGATCGCTCACGCGTTTTCCAAATGCGAACAGCTCCGCCTCGGTGAACGCGTTCTCGAGAGACAACATCGGCTGGCTATGGCGAACCTGGGCGAACTCGCCGACGGGTGTCGCGCCGACTCTCTGTGTCGGGGAATCGGGCGTGATGAGCTCGGGATGCTCCGCCTCGAGCGCGCGTAGCTCTTGCATCAACCGGTCGTACTCAGCGTCGGGAACCGTCGGCGCATCGAGGACGAAATAGTTGTAGTTGTGCTCCTCGATCTCGCGGCGAAGCCGCTCGAGGTTCGTAACGACCCGTTTGGAGCTCCGGCCCGGCATGGGGGTTCGCCTCAGTATGGTTCAGCGTGAGACCGGTAACTAATCAGCTCTTCCCGGATGTAACGCTCCCGCTGGATGCTCCACAACGTTCCTCGATCGTCGAAGAGCTCGGCATCGAGGTGGCGTGCAAGCGATCGAGCGGTCTCGACCATTGCATCGAACCGTCCAACCGGGTCGCCAACACCTGGCAGGATCATGAAAAAGCTCATGCCGACCAGCGGCTGCTCTTCGAGCCGTTCGAGGTCAAACGACCCGGGCTCCGTCAGGCTTGCGACGCTGAACAGCGGCTCATCCGGATAAGACGGATCGGGAAGGTGGAAAATACCGTAGCGGCCGTGCTCGAGCCCAGCCTCCTGCAGTGCGTACACGGCCTCCACCGCATCAAGATCACCGGCTGTGGGAACGAACCGCAACGCAATAACCTTCTCGACTCGAGGCGGCGGTGGCAGCGTCTCCGGCTCTGGCGGCGCGTCATCAGGCGGAAAGTCGTCGAGCTCCGGCTCCTCGAGCGACCACGCAGCTTTGCGCCCGCCATTGGACCCCGGCGCCGCGAACAGCACGTCATCCGTTATCGGATCATCGTCTACCGCAATGCGCGGCTCGTTACGGCGGCGGCTCCGCGGGCGGGTATGCCGGGTTCTCCGAAACAGCCCTCGACCCCAAAGGTAAATGCCGCAAACGAGCATCACGCCCAGAGCGAGCAGAATCCAGCGTAATTCGGCCATCACCTTGGCCCCTATACCGCAGCAAGGTGCACGGCTTCATCGAGGTCAACGGCAACCAATCGAGAGACGCCGGGCTCGTGCATGGTGACACCGCTGAGCTGATGCATAGCCTCCATTGTCGTCTTGTTGTGGGTAATCAACACGAACTGCACCTGGCCGGACATTTCCTTCACGATCTCGCTGAACCGCCCGACGTTCGCATCGTCGAGAGGCGCGTCGACCTCGTCCAACAGGCAGAACGGCGCCGGATTGAGCTCGAAGATGGAGAACACGAGCGCAACGGCAGTCAGTGCCTTCTCGCCGCCGGAAAGCAGATGAATAGTGCTGTTCCTCTTGCCGGGCGGTCGAGCCATGATCGTGACGCCGGAATCAAGCAGATCATCGCCGTCGAGCTCGAGGCTCGCGTGTCCGCCGCCGAAAAGCCGCGGGAAGAGCCGGCCGAGCCCCTGATTGGCCTTGTCGAACGTCTCTTTGAAACGCGAGCGGGTCTCTCGGTCGATCTTGCGGATCGCGTCTTCCAGCGTCTCGAGCGCCTCCGTCAAATCAGCGAACTGCGTGTCCAGATACTTCTTGCGCTCGGACTGCTCTTCGAATTCGTCGATTGCCGCGAGGTTGATCGCGCCAAGACGCTGGATCTTTCGCTCGATAGACTCCAGCGTTTCGCTCCACACGGCAGTGGTCGCCTCTGCCGGCATCTCGGAGAGTACTTGCTCGAGCTCGAACCCCGTCTCGTTGAATTGCTCGACGACCGTTTCCAGCCGGACTTGCGCTTCCCGCGCGGCCAGCCGCACTGTGTCGGCCGCCTCGCGGGCGCCGGCGACGGCCTGCTGTGCCTCATTGCGCCGCTGCGCGATCTCCCGCAGCTGCAGATCGAGCGCCTCGACCGCTGAGCGCGCTTCGGCAAGCTTCGCCTCGACGGTCAGCCGTTCGTCGACAAGCAGCGCGAGCGCGCTCTCGTCCGCCGCCAAGGGCTCGACGGCCGATTGAATCTGCTGCTGCAGCTCGTCGCGCCGCTTCAACAAATGCTGTTGCTGTGCGAGCACCCGTGCGAGCGCGGCACTGGCCGACTCCTTGGAGTTCCGGCTCGATTCCACCTTGATCGCCAGCTCATGCGCGATCTGCCGATGCTGCTCGGCTTGGGCCCGCGCCTCCGATACCACGGCTTGATGTCGGCTGCGCTCGGTATCGAGCCTTTGCCGGACGTCGCCAAGCTCTTCGAGCACCTGCACCGCATCGTCTCGCCGGGCAGCGCATTCGCCGAGCTTTCCATCGAGCGTCTGCCGTTCCGTGGCGAGCTCCGAGATGGTTTGATCGAGCACGCGAGCACGGCCGCGTAGCTGCTCGAGCTCCGTGCGCGAGGCCTCGAGCTGCGTCTTGGTCTCCGCGTAGCGCTGCTGCTTCTGATTCGCCTCGTTCTGAGCCTGCTTGCGCGAGTTCTCGAGCTGCTCGATGCGCACCCGAGTGTCGGCCAACTCCGCCGCGACATCTTCGACGCGGGCTGCGGTGGCGCTCGTTTGCGACTTGAGCCGCGAGATTTCTTCGCCTCGCGCAATGACGCCGATTTCGGGATCATCGCTGCGATTGATCCGCAGCGAGTGCCGGCCGAGCCAAGTGCCGGAAGGCGTAATGATCGACTCGCCGTCGGCAAGCTCGCTCCTTTGCCGGAAGGCTTCCTCCAACGTCGGTGCCGCTCGGACGCCCACGAGGAGCGGCTGCGCCGATGGCGGCGCCGTTACGAGGTCGGCGAGCCATTGCGCATCGCCGGTGTGCACGTCGCGTGCACGCCCGGACTCCTCGAGCAACGCAAGCCCGCCGTCCGTGAGATCGGCGAGGGTCTCGGCGACGTCATCGAGCGCCGCAACGCTCATCGCTTGCAGATAACCGCCCAGCACGGTTTCGACGGCCCGCTCCCAGCCCGGCTCGACCGAAAGCCGCTCTGCGAGGCTGCGCCGATCGACGATCGGAGCGCCTTCCAGCCACTCGCCGACCTGCTTCGTTGTTTTGCCGAGAGCGCCCTCCTGAAGGGCCTCGAGCGATGCAAGTCGGCCGCGATCGTTCTGCAGCTGTACGCGGATCTCGTCGAGGTGCGCCGAAACCTGGGTTTCTTGCTCGCGCAGGTCTTGGATTTGTTGCCACACGGCATCGAGCCACCGAGTGGCTTCCGCGCACTCCGATTGCAAGGTCTCTTCATCGACCGCAATCTGCTCGAGCCGTGCTTCGAGCTCCTCGAAACGCAACGACTCGCGCTCGGCGGCTTGCCGCTCCTGCTCACGCGCCAGGCGATCACGCTGGGCCGTAAGCTGCTCGAGCCGAGCCTCTTCGACCTGCGCCGCGCTCTCCATGTTGGCGCTTTCCCGCGCGACCTGCTCCCAGCGTTGGCGCCACTCCTCCATTGCAGACTCGGCGAGGTGCAGCGCCTCTTCAGCCTCGGCACGGCTTTCGTTCGCCTCGGTAAGGCCGGGGTTGAGCTCTTCGAGCGCGAGCTCCAGCTGTTCGAGCTCGAGCTGGTCGTTCTCGACGTGGGTCTCGATCTCCTCGAGCTGATACTCAGCCGTCTCGAGATCCTCGCGCTGGCGCTGCATCAGCTCTTTGCGGTGCTTGATCGACTGCTCGAGGCGTGCGATCTCCGCGCCGACCCGGTAGTACTCACCTTGGACCGCGTTCAAGGCTTCGTTACGCTCGCCGACTTCCCGGCGGGCCTGCTCGGCGCCCTCGTCGGCCTCGCGTTGGGCGGCGATCGCCGTTTCGAGCTCGTCACGCCGAACGGTGAGCTGCTCATCGGTCGTCTCGACGTCCCCGCGCAGCGCCTGCAAGCGCAACGCGAGCAACTCCGCCGTCACCCGCCGCTGCTCGGTCTTTAGCTCCTTGTAACGTACCGCGGCTTTGGCTTGCCGCTGAAGGTGGTTCAGCTGCTTGTCCACCTCATCGCGCAGGTCGGTAAGACGCTCGAGATTCTCGCGCGTATGCCGAATGCGGTGCTCGGTCTCGCGGCGGCGTTCCTTGTACTTCGATATGCCGGCCGCCTCCTCGAGGAATGCGCGCAGCTCCTCCGGCTTAGCCTCGACGAGCCGCGAGATCATGCCTTGCTCGATGATCGAGTAGCCGTTTGTACCGAGCCCGGTGCCGAGCAGAATATGGGTGATATCCTTGCGCCGGCAGCGGCCACCGTTCAAGAAATATTGCGACGTGCCGTCCCGCGTAACGAGACGGCGAACCGAGACCTCGGAGTAATTGGCGTAGGCGCCGGAGATCGTTCGATCCGAGTTGTCGAAAACCAGCTCGACACTCGCTTGCCCCACGGGCTTGCGTGTGCTCGATCCGTTGAAGATGACATCCGCCATCGAATCGCCACGCAGCGTTTTCGCCGAGCTCTCGCCCAGCACCCAGCGGATCGCATCGATGACATTGGACTTGCCGCAGCCATTTGGACCGACGATGCCCATCAGGTTGCTCGGAAACCTGATGGTCGTAGGGTCGACAAACGTTTTGAAGCCGGCGAGCTTGATTTTACTCAGGCGCATGGACCTTCCGACTTCCGCAGCGCATTGGTGGTCGCTCGAAGCATCTTCGATCGTATAAGTGCAACTTCAGCCGCAATAGCCCCCTCGAGGGCGGTAGTGTAAAGTAAAAGGCGAGTCAAAACGACGCATGCTGGGCGTCAGGCATCCCGTTCGAGAGCATTGATCAACGTGTCCACGGCGACCCCGTTAGAGCCCTCTCAGGCCATCCTCGAAACCTTTCCGAATCCGCAGCGCGATCGTGATTACACGATCCGCATTCGCATTCCGGAGTTCACCTGCCTATGCCCGAAAACGGGCCAGCCGGATTTCGCAACGCTCCACCTTGAATACGTGCCCGATGGCGAATGCGTGGAGCTGAAATCACTGAAGCTTTATGTGTGGGCGTTTCGCGATCAAGGCGCCTTTCACGAGGCGGTGACCAACCGAATCGTCGACGATCTGGTGGGCCGTATGGCGCCCCGCTTCCTGCGGCTCACGGCTGAATTCAATGTGCGCGGTGGGCTCTATACCTCCGTCACGGTCGAGCATCGGCAGGAGGGTTGGAGCAACTCGTGAACGGCCGCGAGAAACAGCTACGAATGGGCTTCCGCTCCGCCAGCCTGTATGTATAATCGCCGGTTTCGTGTAGTTGCTCTTGGAGGCAATTTGTATGCCGGGCAAGATGGCAGCCACCAAGAAAAAGAAGAAAACAGGTAGCAGCACAGGCGCCGGGACGACATCACGGAAGACGTCGGCGAGCCGCAGCCCAAAGGCTGGCGGGTCGTCGGAGAGTGCCCGCACGACGACAAACGCGTCAGGGAAGAAAGGGACTTCGAAGAAGATTTCCGCGAAACGGGCCGGCAAGAAGAAGGCCACGGTCGAGAAGTCGACGGCGAAGAAGGCGAAACCAGCTTCAAAACGGAAAGTAGTGGCTAAACCAGCGAGCTCGAAGAAAAAGGCTTTAACATCACCTCCCGTCGCCGGCTCCGGCGCCGCAGAGCCCGAAGTCGTCAGCAGCGCCGGGCCTGAGGCCGTCAAGCCCGCTGAGGGAAGCGCTCCGAAGAAGTCGGAGTCCAGCGCACTGTTCGGTCCGGTTCGCAGCTTCACGCCGTACGAGCCGAAGCGCGGCGAGATGTACATGAGCGAGGAGCAGCTCGAACACTTCCGAAACATCCTGCTCGCGTGGAAGCGCGAGCTGATGGAAGAAGTGGATCGAACGGTCCTGCACATGAAAGACGACGCGGCGAACTTCCCGGACCCGAACGACCGGGCGACTCAGGAATCCGAGTTCGGCCTCGAGCTGCGTACGCGCGACCGTGAGCGTAAGCTGCTGAAAAAAATCGACTCGGCCCTGCAGCGGATCGAGGACGGGTCGTATGGCTACTGCGAGGAGACTGGCGACGAGATCGGCTTACGGCGCCTGGAAGCGCGACCGGTTGCAACGCTGTGTGTCGAGGCGCAGGAGCGGCGGGAGCTGGCGGAACGTCAGTTCCGCGATCGCGAGGATTACTACCGTTGAGTTGCGCTCCGCCGGTCTAAGTCTCCTTCGCGGCACCGTGCGGCGCTCGAGCGCCGCACGGTGCCGGCGTCTCTGAGTTTGTGCTCTACGTCGGCCGGTTCGCTCCATCGCCCACCGGGCCATTGCACGCCGGCTCGCTGCTGACCGCAGTCGCAAGCTTTCTCCATGCCCGCCAAGCCGGCGGAGAGTGGCTCGTCCGTATCGAGGACATCGATCCGCCCCGCGAAGTCCCCGGTGCGGCCGACGACATCCTTCGTACTCTGGAGGCCTTCGGGCTCGAATGGGACCGTCGAGTGCGGCATCAAAGCCATCGGCTCGAGGTGTATGCCGCAGCATGCGGCCGCCTGCTCGATGCCGGCTGCGCTTTCCGCTGCCGCTGTAGTCGAAGCGAGCTGCGAGCCTTCGCGGCCCGACACGGCGGCAGCGCCGGCTACCCAGGTTCGTGCCGCGGGTTGCGCCTCGACGCCCATGACATGGCCGTCCGCATGCGCGTCGACGGCCCATGGCCGCCGTTCGAGGATGGGCTGCAGGGACGCGTCGACCCACCGGCCACGGCCGGCTATGGCGACTATGTGATCTGGCGCCGCGATGATCTGCCGGCCTATCACCTCGCCGTCGTCGTCGATGATGGCGACCAGGGCGTCACGACGATCGTCCGAGGACGTGATTTGCTCGACTGCGTACCGGCGCAGCGTCACCTGCAGCAGGCGTTGGGGCTCATAGCGCCCCACTATCTCCATGTGCCGATACTGGCCACGGCGACGGGTCAAAAGTTGTCGAAGCAAACCGGCGCGCGCGCCATCGACCGCCGTGCCGCCTCGCAAACGGCCTTGGAGACGCTGGAACGGCTCGGGGCCACGCTGCCGTACGACCTCCGCGGCGCCGCTCCCCGCGAGTTATGGCACTGGGCGGTCAAGCACTGGCGTATCGAGGCGCTGCGAGGCATCGCAGAGTTGGAATGGAACGGCTGACACAGCCACAGCCGCGGCTGGTCAGCACCGTTTCGCTGACGACGGCGCGCTCAGCCGTGCAGTGAAGGCACGGGAGCGCGCAATCCTGTGAGCTAGTTTTCGCCGACGTCGCGCATGCTGAGGCGAATGCGCCCCTGGCGATCGACCTCGAGCACCTTGACCTTAACGACGTCGCCTTCATGCAGTTTGTCGCTGACGCGCTCGACCCGGTCGTTCGAAATCTGCGAAATATGCACCAGCCCATCTTTGCCCGGCAGAATCGCCACGAACGCGCCGAAGTCCATGAGCCGGACGACTTTGCCCTCGTAAACTCTCCCCACCTCGACGTCTGCAGTGATCAGCTCGATGCGCTCGCGAGCCGCACGGCCCGAAGCCGAGTCGACCGACGCGATCTTTACCGTTCCGTCGTTCTCGATATCGATCGTCGCGCCCGTCTCCTCGGTGATCGCGCGGATGACCGCGCCGCCCTTGCCAATCACCTCGCGGATCTTCTCCGGATCGATCTTGATCGTGACGATGCTCGGCGCCCAATCCGACATCTGCTCGCGCGGGCGGCTCAAAACACGGTTCATCTCTTCGAGGATATGCAGCCGGCCCTCGCGGGCCT
>CAZFJU010000207.1:0-7832 GCA_964518995.1 uncultured Gammaproteobacteria bacterium | reverse complement strand
CTGCGTCATCGCCGGGCCGGCGCCTCGAACAGCGCCATCGCTTCGACGTGGTGGGTATGCGGGAACATATCGAGCACCCGGGCCGCACGCAATCGATAGCCGTGAGCGTCCGCGAGGATCTTCGCGTCGCGCGCGAGCGTCGCTGGATGACACGATACGTACACGATCCGCCGCGGCTTCGCGCGGCCGAGCTGGCGCACCGGCACCTCGGCGCCGGTGCGCGGCGGATCGAGCAGCACGACGTCCCACGCTTGGCGATAGAACGGCCAATCCGGCTCGGCGAGGTCTGCAGCGACGAAGCGCGCATGCTCGATGCCGTTCAGGCGCGCGTTGTGCACCGCACGCGCGACGAGACCCGCCTCCCCTTCGACGCCGAGCAGCTCGCCGGCGTGCCGTGCGAACGGCAGCGTGAAGTTGCCGAGCCCGCAGAATAGGTCGAGGACCCGATCGTCCGGCCGGAGCTCGGCAAGCTCGACCGCGGCCGCGACCATCTGCGCGTTGACGGCCGCATTGATCTGAATGAAATCGGTCGGGAGGAATTCGAGCGTTACGTCGAAGTCTGCCAAGCGGTAGCGAAGCGGGCGGGGAGTGCCAAGCGGCTCGATCGTGCCGGGTCCACCGGTCTGCAGGTAGACGTCGAGCTCGTGCTCCGCGCCGAAGACCGCGAATCGCTGCCGCTCCGCACCGTCCGGCGTGTCGAGCACGCGCAGCACGATCGCGGCGGCCTCGTCGCCGACCGCCGCTTCGATTTGCGGCAACCGCTTCTTCAAGCGGGATGCGGCAATCGTCTCGGCCAGCGGGCCGATCAGCGTATCCAGCGGCGCTGCCAAGACCGGGCACCGGCTCATATCCGTGATGTATGGAGCGCCTCGCTCGCGGAAGCCGACCAGCACGCGCTCTTTCGCTTCGACAAATTTCGCACCGAGCCGCGCTCGACGCCGATAGCGCCACTCCGGACCGACGATCGGCTCGAGCCATGCATCCGGCTCGATGCCCGCGATCCGCTTGAACGCGTCCGCGACGACCTTCTGCTTGAAGCGGACCTGAGCCTCGTATGAAAGGTGTTGCAGCGCGCAGCCGCCGCAGCGGCCAAACACCTCGCACGGCGGCGTGACGCGCTCCGGCGACGGCGCGATGACCCGGACGAGGTCCGCCTCGGTATAGCGGCGGCGCTTGCGCCGCGGCGCGATCAGCACTTGCTCGCCGGGCAGCGTACCCGGCACGAACACGCGCCGGCCGTCGAGATCGGCGATGCCGTGCCCGTCGTGCGTCAGATCGAGGATCGACGCCTCGAGCTCGTCACGCTCAATCGCCGCCACGGGCCGTACGCCATGCTGCGAGGAACTCTGCAAGATGCGGCTTAGCGGAAGCCTCGAGCTTCGCCTCGAGCCGCTCCGTCTCGGCATCGAGGCGCGCGTGATCGTAAAGACCACGGATCAGCTGGAAACGCAGATAGACGAGGTACGTGTTCAGCACGTCGGTCTCGCAATAGTTGCAGATGCTGGCAAGCTCGCCGCGGCGCCACCTCTCCCAGACCTGATCGCCGCTCATGCCGAGCTTGCCCGGGCCGCCGCAGAGCTGCGCGACGAGCTCGAGCGATGCACGGCCGCCGCCCTGATAGCCGGACAGAACATCCATCAAATCGAGATGCCGCCAATGGAAGCGGTTCATGTAGTTATTAAAGCGAAATGCCGGGTCGTTATCGCCCGTCTCCCAATAGCGCGCCGCGTTGATACCGTGCTTGAGACATCGATAGTGCAGCACCGGCAGATCGAACGAGCAGCCGTTCCACGAGACCAGATCGGGTCGGGTTCGCTCGAGGCCGTCGAAGAAGCGCTGCACAATCTCGCTCTCCGACTCGCCGTCGCCGCCGAGCGTAAAGATATGGATATCGTCGGCCGTGCGCAGGACGCCGGATATCGCAATCACGCGATGCATCGGCAACGGCAGAAAATCGGTTTGCCTTGCCTGCTGCTGCTTGAAGAGCATGATGCGGGCGACATCCTCGTCCGGAAGATCGGGGACGTCATAGAGACGACGGCCCAGATCGATGTCCGGGATCGTCTCTATATCAAAAACGAGGATGGCGGCGCCGCGCTTGCGCGGCATGTCGCCGTCGAACGAATCCTCTACGCTCATGATTCTCCTGCGCGGGGCGATGTCGTCAGCGTCAGCTCGTGCGCCGGAGCAGCACGGCGACCGCGAGCACCAGCCCCGCTTCGTCGGTCAGCGTGAGATGGCCATCGCCGATGCCGAGCTTGTCGCACATCGCCTGCCCCCGCGCGGAATAGATGATCTGCGGCTGCCCCAGCGCATTCGGCACGGTACCGACGTCGCGCACCCACATGCCGTTCGCAAAGCCGGTGCCCATCGCCTTCACCACGGCCTCCTTCGCCGCAAAGCGCATTGCGAGAAAGCGCACCGGGCGCTTGGCGCGGACGAACAGCGCGTGCTCGGCGTCCAGCAGCACGCGGCGCGCGAAGGCGTCGCCAAAGCGCTCGTAGGTGCTCTCCATCCGGGAGAGCTGGACGATGTCCGTTCCGATTCCGAAAATCATGCTGTAGCGAACGATGTGCCGGTTCGACGGCGTCTCTCTCCGGTCGCGAGAACGCTCGGCCGAGCCGAGGTCCGACCGGGGCTCAGAGCCCTCTCGCGATGATGTCCTTCAATACTTCGCGGCTCTTCAGCGGGCGCTCTCCGAGATGGCTCTTCAATATCCCGCCGAGCAATCGCCGTGCCGCGCGGAGGCTCGCTTCGTCCGCAAGTGCCTCGTCGCCGAGCGCCAGCAGTTCCCGGCCCCAGTACGCGTGCTCGTCCTCGACGCGGTCGCCGACCGCGCGCGGACCTTGCTCCGGGTCGTAAAGATAACGGCCCTCGGGACGTAGGCGCTCGCCGGTGTCGACCTCGTGATCGAGCTCGAGCCCATAACCGAGCGCGCGCAGCAACCGAAGCTCGAACAAGCGAAGCGCGCGCGGAACACCGGACGCGCCGGCCAGCGTCGAAAGGCAGTCACTATAGCAGGAATGAATCGCGTCGTTCTGATCGCCGCGGGCGAGCAGACGCAGCAGCAGCTCGTTGACGTAGTAGGCTGCGAGCAACGCGTCACCCGCAAGCGCAGCAGGGATTCCGTCGGCCTCGACATCGGTCAGCGTGCCGAGCTCGCCGCGGCGTGTCCACGATAGCCGCAGTGGTGCGAAAGGTTGCAGCAATGCGCGTCGCGTGCCCCGGCCGCCGCGCGAGCCGCGTGCGACGAGGCCAATGCGGCCATGGCTCGCAGTCAAACATTCGACGATCTGGCTCGTGTCCCGATACGGCCGCTGATGAAGCACGAAGCCTCGCTCGAGCAATACTCTTTCGCGGTCCGCCATGCACGCTTACATCAGACGTCGAAGCCGAGCCGCTGCAGCTCGCGCTCGCTATCCGACCAGTGCTCGCGCACTTTCACCCACATCTCGAGGTGCACGCGGCCGCCGAGCATCTCGCAGAGCTCGAGCCGCGCATCCCGGCCGACCTGCTTCAAGAGCTCGCCGCCTTTACCGATCACGATCGGCTTATGGCTCTCGCGCTCGAGCCAGATCAGCGCATGCACGAGCCAGCGGCCGTCCTCGGCCTGCGAGAGATGCTCGACTTCGACGCCGAGGCCGTACGGCACTTCTTGATGCAGCATGTGCATCAGCTTCTCGCGCACGATCTCCGCGCTGCGGAAGGCGAGATCCCGATCGGTTTTCATCTCGACCGGGAACAGCGGCGGCCCCGCAGGGAGCCGCGAGAACAGCTCGGCGAGCAACCCATCGAGATTCTGACCGCGGCGCGCAGAGATCGGCACGAAGGCCGCGAGCGGATACTTCGCCCCTACCGCTTCGAGCGTCGGCAGAAGCTGCGATCTCGGCTTCACCATGTCCACCTTGTTGAGCACGAGCAGCGTTCGATCGAAGCGCGGCCGCAGCATCTCGGCGAGGCGCTCGTCCGCGTCGGTCAGGCCGCGCGCATCGACGACGAACAGGATCAGATCGCAATCTTCGACCGCCTGATGGATCGCGCGGGACATCAGCCGATGCATCGCGCGCTCGGTGCGCGGAGCATGACCCGGCGTGTCGATGAAGACGGCCTGGTCGCCGTCGCGATTCAGAATGCCGAGAATGCGGTGGCGCGTCGTATGCGGCTTCGAGCTGACGATGCTGATCTTCTCGCCGATCAGCGCGTTCAGCAGCGTCGACTTGCCGACGTTCGGTCGACCGACGATCGCGACGTACCCCGAGCGGCTCTCGGCGCCGCCTTCATCCTTCATCACGCTTCAACTCCATGAGCATCGCTGCGGCCGCTTCCTGCTCCGCGATGCGCCGACTACGCCCTTCGCCCGTGGTCCGCGTTTGCCGCTCGCCAACTTCGCAGACCACCGTAAAGATCTGCTCGTGCTCGCGGCCGCGCACCGAATCGACGCGGTACACCGGCAGCGTGAGCGCGCGCCCCTGTAGCCACTCCTGTAACCGGGTCTTCGGGTCCTTGAGCTCCGCCGAATCCGGCAACTGCGCGAAACGCTCGGCAAACAGCCGCTCGATGAGACGCTCGGCGTCGACATGACCGCCGTCGAGCAGCACCGCGCCGATCACCGCCTCGAAGGCGTCCGCGAGCACGGCCGCGCGCTGCGCACCGCGCTGGCGCAGCTCGCCGCGGCCGAGCACGAGATATTTATCGATACCGAGATCGCGACCCAGCGCCGCCAGCGACGCCTGGTTCACCAGCGATGCCCGCGCTCGGCTCAGATCGCCTTCGCTATCCGTTGGCCGCAATGCATAAAGCCGCCGCGCCACTGTGAAGTTCAGGAACGCGTCCCCGAGGAACTCGAGCCGCTCGTTGTTGTGCTTCGATGCGCTGCGATGCGTCAGCGCAAGCTCGAGGAGCCCCGGATCTTCGAAACGATGGTGCAGATGAGTCTCGGCCCAGCGGGACCGAGCGGTCACCGCCTGATCTCGACCTTCTTGTCGAACGTCACGAGAAACCAAATATCTGCGATGTAAGGCGTGCGGTTATCGGTTTGAATGCTGACTTCATGGCCGTCGCGGGCCTGAGTGATCTTAACACTCTCGGCCGGGAGCTGTATCCCCTCGACCGCGAAGCGACGCGAGAACGCAGTGCGGATCTGGCCGGCGGTCGCGTTTCTGCCGTCGAGCTCCTGGCGCACGTCTTCAAGAACGCGCCCGAGCTTCATGTTATCCATGTACAGCGGAAACAGCTTCAGCCCGCCGTAGCCGACGACACCGAACAGGGCGGCGAGAATCAGAAAACCAATCAGCGTGATGCCGGCTTGACTCCGGCGGGCCGGAATACCGGTCAATCGATACTTTTGCCGATACGGCTCCACTGCGGGCCCCCTTCGCTTGGCGAACGCCAATTCATCCAGATTCGCTCGGCGCGGCCCACCAGAAGGTGCTCAGGAATGTAGTCGACGCCTTCGAAACGGCTGTCTCGGCTGTTGTCGCGATTGTCGCCCATCATGAAGTAATGCCCTTCCGGCACCTCGTAGGTTCCGCCCCGGCTCAGCGCGCCGCGGGTCAGGAGCAGATAGTGCTTTTCGTCGCCGAGCTGCTCTTGCGCGAGCAGCATGCCGGCATCCTCCGGAGGGGCGCCCAAGAGCTCGAGCGGAACCTTTTCTCCGTTGATCGTCAGTTGCTTGCTGCCCTGATCGTAGTACACGGTATCGCCGGGTAAGCCGACGACCCGCTTGATGTAGTTGATCGCCGGGTCCGACGGCAGCCTGAAGACAATGACGTCGCCGCGCTCCGGTTCGCCGAGCTCCAGGATTTTCGTATTAAGCACCGGCAATCGTAGCCCGTATACGAACTTGTTCACGAAAATGAAATCGCCCTCGAGCAGGGTCGGCATCATCGATCCGGACGGGATACGGAACGGCTCGAACAGGAATGAGCGCAGCACCAGAACCAGCAGCAGCACCGGGAAGAAGGACTTGGAATACTCGACAATGACCGGCTCGCGGCCGGCCGCGCCCTCGTGCGCGCCCCCACTACGCAAGCGCTTGAATACCAATGCATCGAGAGCCCAAATGAGGCCCGTGACGAATGTCGCCACGACGAGAATGAGCGCGAAATCCAAGGGACTTTTCCTTTAGATCCGAGGGGTAAGAGGCACGCCGGGCCGCTCAGTATTGGTTATTTCTTATCCGCCTGCAACACGGCGAGGAAGGCCTCCTGCGGAATTTCGACGGCGCCGATCTGCTTCATACGGCGCTTGCCGGCCTTCTGCTTTTCGAGCAGCTTGCGCTTACGCGAGACGTCTCCGCCGTACAGCTTCGCCGTGACATCCTTGCGGTAGGCCTTCACGGTGCTGCGTGCGACGATCTGGCTGCCGATCGCCGCCTGCACGGCGACCTCGAACTGCTGACGCGGGATCAGCTCGCGCAACGTCTCGACGAGCGCGCGGCCTTTCCTCTCGGCGCCTTCGCGATGCACGATCATCGACATCGCGTCGACCCGCTCCTTATTGATCAAGATATCGAGCTTGACCAGCGGCGCGGGCTGGAAGCGTAGAAACTGGTAGTCGAATGAGGCATAGCCGCGGCTTACCGACTTCAGGCGATCGAAGAAATCGAGCACGACCTCGGCGAGCGGCATCTCGAACTCGAGCGAAACCTGCCCGCCGAGGTACTGAAGCTTACGCTGCGTGCCCCGCTTCTCGATGCACAGCGTGATGACTGCGCCAAGATGGGTCTGCGGCACGAGAATGCTGGCAAGGATCAGCGGCTCGCGAATCTCCCGAATTTGCGTCGTTGGCGGCAGCTGCGACGGGTTCTCGATCTTACGTACCTCGCCGTCGTTCGTTTCGACCTCGTAGACAACGGTAGGCGCCGTCGAGATCAGCGACAACGCGTGCTCGCGCTCGAGACGCTCCTGCACGATCTCCATGTGCAGCAGACCCAAAAAGCCGCAGCGGAAACCGAAGCCGAGCGCGACGCTCGTCTCGGGCTCGAAGGTCAGCGCCGAGTCGTTCAGCGCGAGCTTCTGCAAGGCTTGCCGAAAGGCGTCGTAGTCATCGGATGAGAGCGGGAAAAGCCCGGCGAACACGCGCGGGCTTACGCGCTTGAAGCCCGGCAGCTGGGGTGTATCGCGGGCATCGGCCGAGATGATCGTGTCGCCTACCGGAGCGGCGTCGATCTCCTTGATCGACGCGATCAGATAGCCCACCTCGCCGGCCGAAAGCTGCTCGCGGTCGAGCGGCCGCGGCGTAAACACGCCGACCCGATCGGCGAGGTAGCGACGGCCCGTGGAGTGCACGACGACTCGATCGCCTTTTGTGACCGTGCCGTTGACCACCCGTACGAGTGATACCACGCCCACATAGCTATCGAACCACGAGTCGACAATCAGGGCCTGGAGCGGCTCGCTCGGGCTGCCCTTCGGCGGCGGAATGCGCTCGACGATGCGCTCGAGCAAGTCCTCGACACCGAGGCCGGTTTTCGCACTGATGCGCACTGCGTCCTGCGCCTCGATGCCTATGATGTCCTCGATCTGGCGAATGACGCGGTCTGGATCCGCGGTCGGTAGATCGATCTTGTTGATCACCGGGACGACTTCGAGACCCTGCTCGATGGCGGTATAGCAGTTCGCGACGCTCTGCGCCTCGACGCCCTGCGCCGCATCGACCACCAGCAGCGCGCCCTCGCACGCGGCGAGCGAGCGGGACACCTCGTAGGTGAAGTCCACGTGGCCGGGAGTGTCGATCATGTTGAGGATGTGAGAGGTCCCGTCCACCGCCCAGGGGAGCCTCACGGCCTGGGACTTGATCGTGATGCCGCGCTCGCGCTCGATGTCCATCCG
>CAZFJU010000206.1:0-7871 GCA_964518995.1 uncultured Gammaproteobacteria bacterium | reverse complement strand
CGCAGCGATGGGGATGTCGTGCGGCGGCTTGATGTCGTACGGCGCTTCGAACGACTCGCGCGTCGCGACGGTCGGCATCTGGAACAGCGGCTTGTTCGAGCCGGACGAAGCGCTATATCACGCGATAAATGGCTCGGTCATCATCGTCACCGGCGGCGAAGCGGATATCGCCCACGCGAACGGCAAACGCGACTTCGAAGACCTGCCGGAGAGCGTGCCCGTCTTTTACGGCGTCTATCCGTCCGTCGGACATGGCGGCACGTACAACCAAGACAACGGCGGTCCCTACGGCGTTGCGGCCGTTGCATGGCTCAAGTGGCAGCTGTTAGGCGATACGAGCGCGGCCGGCCGTGGATACTTTCTCGGCGATGACTGCGCGATCTGTCAGGACCCGAGCTGGGAAACGGACTCGCGATCGCTGCGCTGACACGTGGCGTGTACCGCCGAATCGGTAGGAGTCCTGGGCGAGAGATGCGTCGATTGAAGAGTGCGTTGCCAGCGCTGCTGGCTACGATATGGACGATCCCCGCGCTCGCCGAGTTTGTCGGTGAGCCGTCGGGCACCGGCCCCTTCCCGGCCACCGCGGAAACTCGCCACGAGCTGCCGGGCCACACCGTGTATCGACCGGTCGATTGGCCGGGCGAGGCGTTGCCCCTTTATGTCTGGGGCAACGGCGGCTGCAGCAGCAACGGCCTCGCGCATGCAGCGTATCTGCGCGAAATCTCGTCGCAAGGCTACGTCGTTGTCGCGCTCGGCGTGCCGGCCGGCGGCGCGCCCGCAGCGGCCGACGGCTCGAGGGATGCGACGCAGGCGGCGCAGATGCTCGAGGCCATCGACTGGGCGACGCGCGAGACGGCGCGGGAAGGCAGCGACTTCGAGCACCGCATCGATGTCGCGCGGATCGCTGTCGGCGGCCACAGCTGCGGCGGTCTGCAGGCGCTCGCGGTGTCGGACGATCCGCGCATCGATACGACGCTGGTCCTGAACAGCGGGATCTACATCACGCCGGGCAGTGGCCTCAGCCGCGTCGAGATCGACAAGTCGCAGCTGCCGCGTCTGCATAGTCCGGTGCTGTATCTGACCGGCGGGCCCTCGGACATCGCACACGAGAATGCGCTCGATGACGTCGCGCGAATCGAACACGTGCCGGTCTTCTTCGGCGCGTTGCCGGTCGGCCATGGCGGCACGTTCGCGGAGCCGGACGGCGGCGAATGGGCACGCGTCAGCACGCGCTGGCTCGACTGGCAGCTCAAGGGCGACGCCGACGCGAGCTGGGATTTCGCCGGCCGCGACTGCCGCTTGTGCGCCGACGAGCGCTGGAGCATCGAGCAGAAGCAGCTGCCGCCGCCGACCGGGCCGTTCCGCGAGTCGGTCTACGTGCCGGTGCGCGACGGCACGCGCCTCGCGATGAATGTCCTGCGGCCGTCCGAGAACGGCGCGCTGCTCGAGACTTCACAACCGGTAGTCTTCGCGTTTACGCCGTATCGCGCGCGCTACCGTAATGCAGACGGACGCATCATCGGGCCGAGCATCGCGGGCACGGCAGATCAGGCGTTGCTCGACGCGGGCTACGCGCTCGCGATCGCGGACGTGCGCGGCAAAGGTGCATCATTCGGTTCGCGGCGCGGCTTTCAGGACCGGACCGAAGCGCTCGACGGACGCGACCTCGTGCAATGGCTTGCCGAGCAGCCGTGGTCGAACGGCAGGGTTGGGATGTACGGCTGCTCATATCTCGGCGGCTCGGCCATGCACGTCGCGACCACGGCCCCGCCGGCGCTCCGTGCAATCTTCGCGGGCGCCAGCGACCTCGACAAGTTCAGCTTTGTTCGCAAGGGCGGCGTCACGGCGCAGTTCAATACACGTCCGGACGAGCCGCTCAGCGATGACCTGATGAGCGTGCCGCTCGACGAGGACGGCGACGGTAGCCTGTTGCGCGCGGCGGTCGCGGAGCACGCGCGTAACACACCGATGGCGCTGCTCTGGCACGGTATGCCGTTTCGCGATAGCGTCTCTGACTTGACGGGCAACCGCTTCTGGGAGGAGGCCGGCCCGTACACGTACCTCGATACCTTGCGGGAATCCGGGATCGCGACTTACTTCTTCAGTAACTGGCGCGACGAGCCGACCGCGCAGATGATCCTCGCGGCCGAGAATCTCGGCAGCCGTCTGCTGCTCGGCCCAGGCACGCACTGCGCGACGCCGCCCGACATCGATTTTGCGGCCGAGCTCATCGGCTACTTCGATGAACACTTGAGAGATGAACCGGCCACCGAGCCCCCGCCGCGTGTGACGTGGTGGCTGGACGGTGCTGAGCCGGGGCAGACCTGGCAGCGCGCCGAGCGCTGGCCGGGAGTCGGCGCGGCCACGGAAGCCTGGCATCTCGCCGAGGAGGCGGGCGGCGAGCTGACGCTGGTGACCGCGACGGCAAACGCTGCTCGTCCAGCGTTCGAGGTCGATTACGAGGTCGGCGGCGGTGAGTACTTCGCCTTTTGGGTCGACTCGCAGCATGACCGTGGGTTGAGCTTCACGTCGGAGCCGTTGTCGCGCGACTACACCTTGATCGGCTATCCGGTCGTGCACTTGACGGTCACGGCCGATCAGCCTGAGCCGGTCGTATTTGCGTACCTCGAGAAGGTCGCGCTCGACGGCTCGGCCGAAGTGCTGGCGTTCGGCCGCCTCGGCGCTGCGTATCGACAGACCGGCGAAGCCCCGTATGACACGCTCGGCTTACCGTGGCATACCGGGCTCGAAGCCGACCATGCGCCGCTCGCGGCAGACGAAGAAGCGCGACTCAGCTTCGCACTGACTCCAACGTCGGAAGTCGTCGAGGCCGGACACCGTCTGCGGCTCGTCGTAACCGGCGCTGATCCGCGGCAGCGCAACCTTGTAGACATCCGTATCGATCCGGCGCCTAACATCGCGCTGGTGCTCGGCGGTTCATCCGGCTCGCGCGTCGATTTGCCGCTCGCATCGTATTAGCAGGATGTCCCGTGTTCTCTGATCTGGCCGAGGCGGCCCGAGAGCCCGGCGATGTGCTGATTCTGCTTGCGGGCGATCTCGTGCTCGACGCGGACGGGCCGGATCATTGGCTGTCCGGGATCGCGCGCGCCGTGCAGAGCGCCGATGTCGCCATCGGCCATCTCGAAGTGCCGCACACGCGACGCGGCGCCGAGCTTAGCGGAGACGTGCCAGCCGCGGCCGCGGCGCCGGAGCACCTCGACGCGCTCGCTCGCTGCGGTTTCGATGCGCTCTCGCTCGCCGGCAATCACATCGCGGACTGGGGCCCCGAGGGCATCGAGGATACGATCGAGCGCCTCGAGCAGCTCCGCATTGCGCATACCGGCGCCGGCGCAACCCTCAATGATGCGCGTCGGCCGTTGAGACTCGAATGCCGCGGCAAGCGAATCACGCTGCTCAGCTATAACTGCGTCGGGCCGGAGGCCGCTTGGGCGACGGCGGAGCGGGCCGGCTGTAATTACCTTCGCATCGCTACGGCAGACGGAAGCGCGGTGGCGCCCGCGGCGCCGCTTACCGATGCGACGGACGACGCCTTGCGGCAGCTCGCCGACGATATCGGCGCGGAGCGCAGCTCCGCCGATGTGGTGATCGTCGCCCTGCACAAAGGGATCGTGCATACGCCGGCCGTGCTGGCGCCGTACGAGCGGCCGCTGGCCGCGGCGGCTCTCGACGCCGGCGCCGATATCGTCGTCGGCCACCACGCCCATCTGCTGCGCGGAATCGAGGTCGGCAGGTGCGGGCGTCCCGTTTTTCACGGGCTTGGCAACGCCTGTGTCGTCACCCATGCGCTCGCGGTCGGCCAGAGTCATCCTGCGCGCGCCGCCTGGGCCGAGCGGCGCCGCAAGCTGTTTGGTTTCGAGCCCGATCCGCGCTATACGCTGGCGCCGTTTCATCCGGAAGCCGTGCACGGCGTGCTCGGTGTGGTGATCGCACGCGCCAACGGCTCGCTTTCGACCGGCGTCGTGCCGCTCTACGTCGAGCCGCCCGGGCGGCCCGTATGCGTCACGGACGAGCGTGCCGACGCGGTCATCGCGTATCTCGAGCGGATCGCGAGCGAAGCGAGGCTGCCCGCGCGAACTTGGCGCCGCGCGTCGGCCGCACTATGGATGTGCGAATGATCCTTAAGCGCCTCAGAGACGCATTGGTCTGGGTTGCAGGCGGCGCGCTGCTCATCGCCGCGGCGGTCGATGTGCTCGCGATGCTCGGCAGGCAGATCCGCGTGCCGCTGATCGGTTCGATCGAGATCGTCGAGGCCGCGATCCTGTTCGCGGCGGCTGGAGGGCTGATCATCGCGACGCTGGACAGCGCTCATGCGCGGGTCAATCTGCTGCTCGAGCGCCTGTCGGCGGCTGCGCGCGAACGTGCGCTCAAGCTTCATGCCTTCACGGCGGCGCTGCTGTTCGCGGCGCTGCTCGCGGGCACGGTATGGATCGCGGCCGATCTGTGGAATGGCCACGAGGAGAGCGAGTTGCTGCGCATCCCGTATCGGCCGCTGCGGATCGCGACGGCCGTCTCGTTGACGGTGCTTCTGCTGCTGTCGCTGCTCCGCCTCGTCCGGCGAAGGCCAAAGTGATCGGCCAGCCCATCGTCGGCATGCTCGGCGTCATCGTGCTGCTGGCGTTGTTGCTGACGGGGATGCCGATCGGCGTTGCGCTCGGTATCACGGGGCTTGGCGGCCTGATTTTGGCGCTCGGCCTGGAGCCGGCGCTGATCAAGTCCGGCGTGCTCGTCTTCGAGACGATGACGCGCTACGAGCTTGGCACGCTGCCGCTATTCATGCTGATGGCACATCTCTGCTTCATGGCTGACGCGAGCCGCGACTTCTTCGGCGTGGCATCCCGGCTCTTCGGGCATCGGCGAGGCGGCCTTGCGATCGCATCGGTCGCCGGCTGCGCCGGCTTCGGCTCGATCAACGGCTCGAGTCTTGCGACGACCGCGACCATCGGGCTCGTCGCCGTGCCAGAGATGCGCCGCCGCGGCTACTCCGATGCGCTCGCGACGGGCACCGTCGCAGCCGGCGGCACGCTGGGGCAGATGATCCCGCCGTCCGGCGCGTTGATCGTCTACGGAATTATCGCCGAACAGTCGATCGGCGCGCTGTTCACGGCGGCGATCATTCCCGGTCTCACGCAGATGCTGAGCTACTTCCTCGTCGTCATGCTGGTGGTGGGTTGGCGGCCGTCGCTTGCACCGCCGACCGAGAAGGCGAGCTGGACAGAACGGCGTGCAGCGCTCAAGAGCATCGCGGACATCGGCTTGCTCGTGCTCGTCGTGATCGGCGGGATCATGATGGGCTGGATCACGCCGACAGAGGCGGCGGCGGTAGGTGCGGCCGGCGCTTTGCTCATTTGTTGGCGGCGACGTAAGTTGACTGTAACCGCCCTGCGCCGCGCGCTCGAGGACACGCTCAGGACCAGCGGCCTGATCTACCTCGTGCTGATCGGCGCACTGATCTTTGCCGCGTTCATCAGCGTGACGGGGCTGACCGAGGCGATCGGTTCTGCGATCGCTACGCTTGGCCTAGGTCCAGTGGCGACAATGCTGCTGGTAGCGGTGTTCCTGCTCGTGATCGGTTCGGTGCTGGACGGTCTTGCGTTGATGTTGCTGACCACACCGATATTGTTACCGCTCGTCACGGACATGGGCTTGTCGACCATCTGGTTCGGCATCTTTCTCGTGCGCGCGATGGAAATCGGCTTCATTCATCCGCCGATTGGCATGAATCTCTATGTTATCCAGGGCGTCGTGCCCGATGTCTCGCTCGGCCGCATCTTTAAGGGCGTGCTGCCGTTTCTTACCGCGGACCTAGTGCACTTGACGCTGCTGGTCGTCTTTCCTGTCATGGCCCTTGGATTACCTCGGTGGCTCGGTCAATGAACAGCAATTCCATTCCGGCAAACCACACCGCTGCAATCGAGATCAATAAACGTCTCGGCGATCCCCTCGCAAGCTACCGCGGGCGGTCGGACGGTGTCGGCTTCGTCGGTCCGGACGTGCCCGTCGAAGTGCTCATCTCGAGCGGGCGCCCATTCGGCCACTTGCCGTGGCGTGCGGACGGTGCGACGCCGTGGGCGGATCGGTGGCTCGAGTCGAGCTTCCCCTATTGGTCGCGCTCGATTCTCGAGCAGTGGCGGGACGGCGCTTTCGACGCGCTCGACACGGTCGTTTTCTCGCGTGCCGACGATGCGAGTCAGCGGCTCTATTACTACGTGGCCGAGCTGCAGCGGCGCGGTAAGGTTCGCGGCCCCGTTGTGCGCATGTTCGACATCGCGCTGATTCCGCGCGAGACCAGCGTCGCGCATACCGAAGCGGCGGTGCAGGCGCTGATGGCCGCGCTCGATGTCACGAACGACAGCTTGGCCGCAGGAATCGCAGGCGCGAACGCCCTTCGCCGCCGCTTCGCCGAGCTTGGGGGGGCGCGCGCGGCGGAGGGGCCGCTGTACGAGCGGCTCGCGCGCGCGGCGCTGTGGACCAATCCGTGCGAATGGGTCGAGCGCTTACAGATACCGGAGGTGCCCTCGCTCGTCACGAGAATCTTGCTGGCCGGCAGCCTGCCGGTCGATGACCGCCTGCACGTTGCCGCCGAGGCCGCCGGCGCCAGTATCGTCGCCGAAGCTCAGGCGTTGGGGCTCGACCGGCTCGGACCTGAGCTGCCTGCGGAGCAAGAGGCGCCTGCGCAGGCGCTCGCGCGACATCTCCGCGCCGCATCGATCGCGCCGCGGGCATTTTTCGACCGGGCCGCGTGGATCGTCGAACGCGCACGCGCCGCGCGGGCCGATGGCGTCGTCATCTGGCTGACGCGCGAGGACGAGGCGCTCGCTTGGACCGCGCCGGCGCAGCAGCAGGCGCTTGCGGCCGCTGGGCTCCCCGTGTTGCTGCTCGCGGCGCGACGCTGGCAGGTCGACGACGACACGCCGCAGCGCATCGCGGACTTTGTCGAGAGGTGTGCACGTGCATCCGCTTGAAGGCACAGTGGTGATCACGGATGGCGGGATGGTCGAGCGGCCCCTGTGTCGGCTGTTGCGGACGCTCGGCGCGGACGTCCGGGTGGGCCGTCTCGACGCGGAGCACATTTCGCGTGCCGATTTTCTAGTGGACGCTCTCGGTCTCGAGCGCCTCGCGGATCAAGGCGTCACGCGCGAGCGGCTCGAAGCGTGGAATCCTGCGCTTGTTCACGTTTCGGTGTCGCCGTTCGGCAGCGGCGGCGAGCGCGCGCGTTGGCGCGGCGGCGAACTCGTCGCGTCTGCGATGGGCGGCACGCTGCGGCTGACCGGCGAGCCGGACCGGCCGCCGGTCAAGGAAGCGCTCGACGCGTGCACGTTCCATGCGGAGATGGTGGCGGCGGCAGGCGCGATGGCAGCCTGGTATTCGCGCTTGCAGTCGGGGCGCGGTCAGCATGTCGACGTATCGATTCAGGAGGTCGCGTTCAGCCGCAACGTCAACGGTGTGCTGGTGTGGCAGTTCGACCGCCGTAAGCTGCATCGCGTCGGCGGCGCGCTGAACTATGGCCGGGCCACGGTGCGCTGCATCTGGCGCCTCGCGGACGGCTGGTGTTTTCATAGTCTGATGACGGGCCGGTTCGGCGCGCCGGCGAACCAGGCGCTGTCAGACTGGATCGACGAGAGTGGGCTGCCGAATCCGCTGCGCGGCGTCGACTGGCTGCGTTACGATCGTTCCGCCCTCGACGCCGCCACGCGGGCAGACTGGGAAAGCGCGATCGATGCGTTCTTCCGCACGCGCACTCGCGCCGACATCCGGACGCAAGGGCGCCGACGCGGTATTAACGCCTGCGTGGTCGAGGAGCCGGCCGACGTGCTGGCCGATCCCCATCTCGACGCGCGCGGCTTCTGGAA
>CAZFJU010000205.1:0-7897 GCA_964518995.1 uncultured Gammaproteobacteria bacterium | reverse complement strand
TCGTTCCAGCACTTCAGCGGATCGTGCATCACCAGCGGAGTCGAGCATCGCCGCGGCCAGAAGGACCCAGACAAGATCGCGCAGTTCGTCGCTCGGGCGCGCGCGGTCGCCATAGAAAACACACCCATAAGCCGTCCAAGCGACGGTTCGGCGCGGCACGACCGCGCGAGGAGGTAAGGCATGCCATCGCAGCGCCCGGAACACGAAACTTTGCTCGAAGCGCTCCTCGACGGCCGGTTCCCCGATGCGGCGGGTCGCTTCGGACCCTTCGGCGGCCGGTATGTGCCCGAAACGTTGATGGCCGCGGTCAAGCGGCTCGAGGCCGGCGTGAACACGACTTTGCGCTCGCCCGAGTTCGCCGAACGGCTCGCGGCCGAGCTGCGCGACTGGGTCGGCCGGCCGACCGCGCTGACGCCGGCGCCGGCGCTCGGCCGGCGCTGGGGCGCCGAGGTCTTTCTGAAGCGTGAGGATCTCGCGCACACGGGCGCCCACAAGATCAACAACGCGATCGGCCAGGCGCTGCTCGCGCAAGCGCTCGGCGCCAAACGAATCGTCGCCGAGACGGGCGCCGGTCAGCACGGCGTCGCATCGGCCGCAGCCTGCGCGCGCATAGGTCTGCCCTGCACCGTCTATATGGGCGCAATCGACGTCGCGCGGCAGGCGCCGAACGTCGACCGGATGCGCCGCCTCGGCGCGAACGTCGTGGCGGTCGAGTCCGGCGATCGAACATTGCGCGCCGCGATCGACGAGGCGATCCGCGACTGGGTGTCGGACCCGGAAGGCACGTACTATTTGATCGGCTCGGCCATCGGGCCGCATCCCTATCCGTATCTGGTTCGCGAGCTGCAGGCCGTGATCGGCCGCGAGGCGCGCGCGCAGATGGTCGAGCGAATCGGCTTACCCGACGCCGTCTTTGCGTGTGTCGGCGGCGGGTCGAACGCCATCGGCATCTTTCACGGCTTTCTCGCCGATCGCGACGTACGGCTGTTCGGCGTCGAAGCCGGCGGCCGCGGCGCGGCGCTCGGCGACCATTCGGCCACAGTGACGGCCGGACGGCCCGGCGTGCTGCACGGTAATTACTCGCTGCTGCTCTACGACGACGACGGCCTGATCCAAGAGACCCATTCGGTCTCCGCGGGCCTCGATTATCCGGGCGTGGGACCCGAGCACGCGCTGCTGAAGACGATCGGCCGCGTCGACTATGTCACCGCGGGCGACGACGAGGCGCTCGCCGCACTGGACGAGCTGTGCGCGACCGAGGGCATTTTGCCAGCGCTCGAAAGCTCGCACGCGCTCGCCGGCGCACGGCGCTGGGCGCGCGAGCACGCCGGTGCGCGGATCCTGATCGGGCTCTCCGGCCGCGGTGACAAGGACATGCCGATTCTCGCCCAGTACGCCGCCCGCAAGGAGAGCACCGATGCCGCTTGAGCCGCGCGAGCACCTGCGCCGGGCGCTCGAATCGAGCGAAGGCCCGGCGCTCGTCGCCTTCATGACCGCCGGGTTTCCGGATGCGGCCCGTTTCCTCAGCGATCTCAGAACGGTCGCCGAGGTCGCGGACGCGGTCGAGATCGGCGTGCCGTTCTCGGATCCGATGGCCGACGGCGTCACCATCCAACGTTCGAGCCGCGCGGCCATCGAGCAGGGCGTCAACTTGCGCTGGATCTTCGCCGAGCTCGCCCGGCGCGATTTCGAGCTGCCCGCGCCGATATTGCTGATGAGCTATCTGAATCCGCTGCTCGCGTTCGGCTACGAAGCGCTCGCCGAGCGCGCTGCGGAAACCGGTGTCGCCGGCTTCATCGTGCCGGATCTCCCGTACGAGGAAGGCGGCCCGCTCAAGAGCGCCCTCGATGCGCGTGGGCTCGCGCTCGTGCAGCTGGTGACGCCGGCGACCCCCCACGCGCGCCTGCGCGAGGTGTCGGCAGCGAGCTCCGGCTTTGTCTATGCCGTGACCCGGACCGGGATCACCGGCTCCGGGGGGCTGCCGGCCGAGCTGGCCGACTATCTCGCCACGGTCAAGGCCGCCTCCGACCTGCCGGTATGCGCCGGCTTCGGCGTGCGGGAACGGTCACAGGTGGATCTGATCGGGCAGCATGCGGACGGCGTGATCGTCGGCTCGGCGCTGATCGAAGTGCTCGAGCGCGGCGAGGATCCGGCCGCTTTCTTGCAGTCGCTGAAGGGGCCACGCTGACCTCGGTGACACCCATCGCCCGCATTGCCCGCATCGTCGATCCACTCGTGCTGCTCGCCGCGCTCGGCGTGCTCGCGATGACGGCTGCGGGGCTCGCCGCGAGAACCTGGTGGATCTTCGATCTGTTCGCCCACTTCAAGCTGCAGTACGCGGCGCTGCAGCTCGCGCTGATCGCGGCACTGATGGCGCGCGGCCGGCGGCGCTTCGCAACGATCATCGCGGTCTCGATCCTGCCGAACCTGTGGCCGCTCGCCGCCTATTGGCCGGCGGCCGTGCCCGCGTCGCCCGCCGTCGCCGCGGTCCATCACGTCAAGCTCATGGCCGTGAACGTCGAGTGGCGCAATCGCTCGGCCGCGCAGCTGCTCGACATGATTCGCGACGAAGCGCCGGACGCCGTGCTCGTCGTCGAGCATACGGCGGAGTGGGGCAAGCGGCTCGAGCCGATCGTCGCGGACTATCCGTATCGCGTGGTACTGGAAGGCGGGCGCGCGTTCGGCATCGCGTTGCTGTCGCGTGCGCCGCTGCGGGATGTGCATCCGTTCATGCTCGAGTCGACTCCCGCCATTGACGCGACCATCGTGACCGATCGCGGTGAGCTGCGCTTGATCGGCGTGCATTTGCGGCCGCCGACCCGCGCCGACTGGGCGGCCGAGCGTACGCGCCAGCTCGATGCACTGGCGCAGCGGGCCAACGGCATTGACGGGCCGCTCGCAATCGCCGGCGACTTCAACCTGAGCCCATACTCGCCCCATTTCGCGGATTTGCTGCGCGCGACCGGGCTGCGCGATACACGGGCCGTGCCGGGCATCACCTGGCCCTCGTTCTTGCCGATCCTCGGCATCCCCATCGATCATTGCATCGTGAGCGCCGAAGTCGGCGTCGCCGCGTTTCGGCGCCTGTCTGCCTTTGGCTCCGATCATTATCCGATCGTCGTCGAACTCAACCTGGGAGACGAGCCATGAACGGCACAGACACTCCGACCGCCTGCGTGATCCTGATCGGCAACGAGCTACTGTCCGGCAAAACGCAGGACGCGAATCTCAAATTCATCGCCGCCGAAATGTCGAAGCTCGGCATCCGGCTCGAAGAGGCGCGCGTGATTCGCGACGATGCCGACGCAATCGTCACAGTCGTCAACGAATGCCGTGGGCGCTATACGTACGTGTTCACGACCGGCGGCATCGGCCCGACGCACGACGACATCACGGCCGCGTCGATCGCGAAAGCGTTCGACGTCGAGCTGGTGGTGGATCCGGAAGCGCTCGTGCGTCTGAAGCATGCCGGCCGGGAGCTGAACGACGCGCGCGTCCGGATGGCCCGCGTGCCGCACGGCGCGGTGCTGATCGACAATCCGATCAGCGCCGCACCCGGCTTCCATATCGAGAACGTGTTCGTGCTGGCCGGCGTGCCGCCGATTGCGCACGCCATGTTCGCGTCGCTCGAGCCGCTGCTTCGCGGCGGCGCCCCCATCCACTCGCGAAGCGTGGAGGTCTTTTTGCGGGAAGGCGATTTCGCGCTCGAGCTCGAGCAGATTGCCGAGGCGAATCCCGATGTGGAAATCGGTAGCTATCCGTTTCACCGGGAAGGGCGGTACGGCGCCACGCTGGTCGTGCGCGGCACGAGCCTAGAGACGGTGGAAACCGTGCTCGCCGAGATCGAGCGGACGATGGCGCGGCTCAGCGAAAGCCGCAAGCAGCCGTAAAACTGGGCGAGGCGGCGCTCAGCGCCGCCGAAACAGCAGAACGACGCCGATCGCCGCACCCAACGCGCCGATCCAGACCGGCGCGGCGACGACCCCCAGCCACAGCACCCCCGCGATCAGCAGCGCGGCGCCGGCAAATTGCCGGTCGCTGACGGTGCGCCGACCTGCGGACACACGCTCGCGAAGCTCACGGCGGGCGCGCGCGGCGCGCACCGACTCGCGATGCGGTGCGGTAGCGGCTTGGCGCAGCCAACGATGCATGAGCTGCGGCAGCACGAGGAAATCGTCGGCAATCTCGGGCCATGACTCGAGAAGCGCCTGCAGCTGCACACGCGGGTCGCGGCGCTCGAGCATCCACTCCTCGAGGATCGGCTTCGCCGTTTTCCACAGATCGAGCTCCGGATAGAGCTGGCGCCCAAGCCCTTCGATCTGCAGCAGCGTCTTCTGCAGCAGCACGAGCTGCGGCTGCACTTCCATGTCGAACTCGCGCGCGGTTTCGAAAAGACGCAGCAGCACGAGCCCGAACGAGATGTCCTTCAGCGGACGATCGAAAATCGGCTCGCATACGGCGCGCACCGCCGCTTCGAGCTCGTCGACTCGCGTCTCCGCGGGCACCCACCCGGAATCGACATGCAGAGCCGCGACGCGCCGATAGTCGCGGCGGAAGAACGCGAGAAAGTTTTCGGCGAGGTAGTGTTGATCCTGGTCGCTCAGCGTGCCGACGATGCCGAAGTCCACGGCGATGTAGCACGGCCGGGCCGGGTCGGTGAGATCCACGAAGATATTGCCCGGATGCATATCGCCGTGAAAGAAGTTGTGGCGAAAGACTTGCGTGAAGAAGATCTCGACGCCGATCTCGGCCAGCAGACGGATGTTCGCGCCCCGCGTTTTCAGCTCGGCGACGTTGCTGATCGGCACGCCGCGGATCCGCTCTATCGTCAGCACGTTGGTGCGGCAATAGTCCCAATGCACCTGCGGCACGTAGAGCTTGCCGCCGGCGTCGGCGAAGTTGCGCTTCAGCTGGTTGGCGTTCGCCGCCTCGCGCAGCAAGTCGACCTCATGCAGCAGCGTCTTTTGAAACTCCTCGACCACCTCCACCGGCCGCAAGCGACGGGCATCGGGCCAGTAGCGCTCGGCGAGACGCGCGAGCTGATACAGCACCGCGAGGTCCCGCTCGATCAGCGCGCGGACATCCGGACGCAGGATCTTGACGACGACTTCGGCGCCGTCCGGAAGGCGCGCGGCATGCACCTGCGCGATCGATGCGGCCGCGAGCGGCTCGCGCTCGAACTCCGCGAATACCTGCTCGACGGGCCGGTGGAAAGCCCGCTCGAGCACGGCCACCGCGACCTCCGACGGGAACGGCGACACCTGATCCTGCAGCTTCGCGAGCTCGTTCGCGAGCGGCGCAGACAGAAGATCGCGTCGCGTCGAGACGGCCTGACCGAACTTCACGTAGATCGGACCGAGCTCCTCGAGCGCGAGCCGGAGCCGCTCACCGAGTGGTCGCGTCTTGATCATCGAGCCGGGCAGGAGGCGTTGAATCCACGCGAGCGGGCGGAACAGGTGAGTGTTCCAGACGATCTCGTCGAGCCCATAGCGGAGCAGCGTCCGCTGAATGCTAAGCAGGCGAAGCGGCAGACTCAGGTGAGACGCCATCAAGAGCTCGGCGCGCCGGCGATCGAGCGCGTCCGCCGCGCCAGCGGGTCACTCAGCAGCGCAAGACGCGCCTCGGCCCGCTCGACATCATCGCGCAGGCGTTCGATGTCGGCGAACAACGCCTCTGCTTCGGAGCGCGTCGGCAGCAGGCGGGCCTCCTCGGTCAAATACTCTGCGGTATCGGCGCGCAGCGCATGAAATGCGCCCGCGGCCCACGCGCCGGCGCCGCGGGCCGCCGTGCCGGCGCGGTGCGCGAGGATGTCGCCGACCCAGCGCGAAAGCTCCTCCTCGGGCTCCGGCGCGACCAGGCGCAGCAGCTCGGCAAATTGCTCCGCGACGTGCACGCTGCCGGTCAGCGTGACGCCGGATCCGGCCAAGCGGCTGGCCCGCCCGGCGTGCAGGACGCGCACCAGATCGAGCGGCGTGCCGCGCACCGCGGCATCGGCCCCAAGACCGCCGCCTGCGTAGCCGCGGATCCGGCCGTTCTCGACGCGCAGCAGCACGTTCACGCCGAGGCCCTCGACCTCGATACGGAAGCTTGCGCCCTCGAGCTCGCGCACTCGCGCCGTCGCGGTCGACGACTCGCGCACGCCGCGCTCCAGCAGCCGCTCGAGCGGCGCCAACAACCAAGGACTCATGGCCGAACGGCGCTACAAGCGGAAGCCGACATGCAGCGCGACAATGCCTGCAGACAGATTGTGATAGCGGCAATGCTCGAAGCCGCGCCGCTCCATCATCCGCTGCAGCGCCGCCTGATCGGGATGGCGCCTGATCGACTCCGCGAGATAGCGATAGCTCGCCGCGTCGCTGGCGAGCAAGCGGCCGAGACGCGGCAGCACCTGGAACGAATAGGCATCGTAGATCGGCTCGAGCGGCCGCAGCACCGGCTTCGAGAACTCGAGCACGAGCAATCGGCCGCCGGGCTTCAGCACGCGGAACATCTCCGCGAGCGCTTTGTCCTTGTCCGTGACGTTGCGCAGCCCAAAGCCAATCGTGACGCAGTGGAACGCGCGGTCTGCAAACGGCAGCACCTCGGCATCGGCCTGCAGATACGCGACGTTGCCGGCAATGCCGGCGTCGAGCAGACGGTCCCGCCCGCGCTCCAGCATGCTGCGGTTG
Organism: uncultured Gammaproteobacteria bacterium; assembly: GCA_964518995.1. GTDB lineage: Bacteria > Pseudomonadota > Gammaproteobacteria > Steroidobacterales > Rariloculaceae > ZC4RG20. Next base: position 1,229 of record CAZFJU010000205.1, on the reverse strand, counting down.
ATATCGGTGACGAGCACGCGGCCGGTCGAGCCGACCCGGCGGGCGAGGCCGATCGCGAGGTCGCCGCTGCCGGCAGCGACGTCGAGCGCCTTCTGCCCGGCGCGGAGACCGGATTGCGCGACAGTGAAGCGCTTCCACCAGCGATGGAGGCCGAGCGACATCACGTCGTTCATCAAGTCGTAACGCGGCGCGACCGAATCGAAGACGCCGCGGACCTTGCCCTTCTTGGCGCTGACCGGCACGCGCTCGTAGCCGAAGTCCGTCAACCGCTCACGGCGCGGGCGTGGCGGCGGGGCGGCGTCCTGTTTGGGATCGTTCATGTCGTTGAGCGGCCTTTGCCTGCCTTCTCGAGTCGCTCGAGGTAGCGCCGCCAGTTGCGTTCCTGATGGCGCCCGAGGTCATACAGTATAGGCCACGTATAAAGACCGGTCTTATGGCCGTCGTCGAACACGATCCGAATGGCATACCGCCCGACGGGCTCCAGACGGTCGATGCCGACGTCTTCCTTGCCGGTCACGAGCACGCCCTCGCCGGCGGAGTGCCCCTTGACCTCGGCGGACGGGGAGTGGACCCGCAAATACTCCGCCGCGAGATCCGCCTCGAACCCGTCCGAGAAGCGCACGACGACGCGCCGCGAGCGCTTCTTCAACGTAATTTCGCTCGGCTCCGGCCCTTCGGACATGTCGTACCTCTACGCGCTTATAGAATGTAGCGCGTTAGATCCTCGTCTTTGACGAGCTCGCCAAGATGCGCGTCGACGTAGGCGGCATCGATGGTCACGGTCTCGCCGGCGCGGTCCGCGGCCTCGAACGAGACCGTCTCGAGCAGCCGCTCGAGCACCGTGTGCAAACGCCGCGCGCCGATGTTTTCGCTGCGCGAGTTCACGTCGTATGCGACCTCGGCAATGCGTCGAATACCGCTGCTCTCGAAGTGCAGGTTCACCCGCTCGGTGCCGAGCAGGCTCGCATACTGCTGCGTCAACGACGCGCTCGGCTCGGTCAGAATCGCGACGAAATCCTCAGTGCCGAGGGCGGCCAGCTCGACCCGGATCGGGAAGCGGCCCTGCAGCTCCGGAATCAGATCGGACGGTTTCGCGACACTGAATGCGCCGGACGCGATGAACAGGATATGGTCGGTGCGCACCGTGCCGTAGCGGGTGCTCACGGTCGATCCTTCGACGAGCGGCAGCAGATCGCGCTGCACGCCTTCGCGCGACACATCCGCGCCGA
>CAZFJU010000204.1:5720-7913 GCA_964518995.1 uncultured Gammaproteobacteria bacterium | reverse complement strand
GAGAGACCATCGCATTTCAGTTTGCGGCGCTCGCTCTGCTTATGGTGGTAGCGCCCTTAGTGTCGCCGCGACAACTGCCCATTCTTTGCGTACGGCGTATCGCTTCATGACAACGTCTTGGCGCCGCGCGCACACGGAACCTCGACGTTCAAACGTGTGCTATCGAAGCCGGAAACAGAACAGTTCGCGCCCTATTCGACGAACCCGTCGAGACCGGTAGTTTCCGATAGAATCTTCCAGAGACCGTCTGACCGCTCCACGCAGGGAGGGAGGAAGAGACCAGCCATGTTCTTCGCAGACCTAACGCCTTACGAGTACGGCTACGAGATGCCACGCAGCAACGTTTTGAACGTGGGCTGGCTGGCGCGTGGACATGTGTTCCCCGTAGGATCGGTCCCCGAGACGTTCGTTAATGCCCTTCGCCGTTTGGCCAAGTCGCCGGAGAACCTTTATCGCGGATATCACACCTGTGAGTTTTGTCCGGAGCCGCCGTTGGTCGTGGATTCCACCGGTCGACGTGTGATTACTCCGCCGGGCGACACGATGGGCAATGGCGAAATCCGCGTGGCCGGATTAAATGGAATCGTCTATGTTGCCCCGGTACTCGTCGTGCACTACGTGCAAGCGCATAGCTACCGGCCACCGGACGAGTTCATACAGGCGGTGGTTTCTGCGGGCGGCATCGCTAGCGCCGGAAGCGCCTCATGAAACCTCGCGTCAGCGTGCTCACCCTCGGCGTCGACGACCTCGAGCGGGCACTCAATTTCTATCGCGATGGGCTCGGCCTATCAACGGACGGCATCATCGGTGCGGAACATGAGTTCGGCGCAGTCGTGTTCTTCCCATTGCAGCCCGGTTTGCTGCTCGCGCTGTGGCCGCGAAGAAGCATTGCGCACGACACGGGGCTCGATGTCTCTACGCCCTCCCCCACGGAAGTAACGATCGGGCACAACGTTTCATCGCCTGCTGAGGTGGATGCAGTGATGAGCCAGGCGAGCGCTGCCGGAGCGCTCATCGTTAAGCCGGCGCAGCAGACTTTCTGGGGAGGCTATGCCGGTTACTTCCTCGATCCGGATCGGCACCTTTGGGAGATCGTATGGAACCCGCAGTTGCTGCCAACGGATTGACGCAGGGCGCCATGATAGCGGATGGCAATAGATCATCGCGGCGTCGCCGGCATGATCGGGGCGCGCCGAACGACAAAGGTGCGCGCGATACCCTAACGTGCGGCGCCGATACGTAACGCGCGAATCGCAGTCGAATCGATCCGCAGCTCCGCGTCGCCGGCCGGCACGCCGCTCTTGAAGAGCATGAATGCGACCAGATCGGCGTACTCCGCGGCGGACAGAAACCCGGGGTTATTCTCAGGCATCGTCGTTTGCAAGTAGTCGAACAACGTACCCAGGGAGCGACCGTCCCAATCGCGTAGGAATTTCGCGCCGGCGATCGGCTTCGTCGAGAACATGTCGGGGTCCTCGGGGGCGCCGTCGAGCCGCACGCCGTGACACTTTCCGCACGGGCCGGGATAGAGATATTCCCCGCGCAACGCCTGCGCTTCGGTGTAGATGCCGTCCCACAACGACGCCTTTCCGACCGGCGGCGGGCCGGCGGCCGCGGGCACGACATCGTCGGCGTTCGATACGGGCGACAGCAGCACGAGCACTACTGCAACGCCGGGCAGCAGCCGCATCAAGACCAGAGCTCCGCATCGCTCGGCCCGCGGTCCGATTCGAGCGCCGCGGTAATCATCGAGTTACCGTCGGCCTCGCCGTCGTAGCGAAACGGGAAGTAGTCGCGGCCGGTCACGAACAACCGGTACGGCCCCTTCGGCAGTCGCAGCTGCGCGACGCCGCGCTCGTCGGTCAGCGCCCGGAACGGATGCGCGACGACCTTGGCGGCGTGGATCGGGGCGCCGGTTTCACGCTCCACCGCCACGACGGTCAACACGCATTCCGGCGGCGCCACGACACGAACGCTGAAGCCCGCAGACGCCTCGTCATGCCCGATCTCCTCGCCTTCGCCGTCGATGGCCGGCGCAAAGACTTGCCACTCGAACAGGCCTTCGAGCGCGGGCGCCGTCAGCTCCGCTTCCGCATGAAAAAGCGCGGCCGTGCCCGGCGCGGGCTCGCTGCCGACCCGCCGGGACGCGACGACGCGCCCCTCGTGATCGCGTATGCCGAACACCCATGTATC
>CAZFJU010000204.1:0-5620 GCA_964518995.1 uncultured Gammaproteobacteria bacterium | reverse complement strand
CCGTGCACGTGCCCTTTGCCGAGGCCGTGCTTGTTGAAGCCGCCGACGGCCTCGCCGCCGGCATACAGCCCGGGAATGACCTGCCCCTGCATATCCACGACCTGCTGGCGACCGTTGCAGCGCAGGCCGCCGTAAGAGTCGTGCCAGACCGCCATGATCGCGAGCGCATAGAACGGCGGCTGGTCGATGCGGTGCATCGGTGCTTCCGCCTCGCGCTCGAAATCGGGATCCGCGCCGGCGTCGACGTAGCCGTTCCAGTCGCTCACCGTCTGGCCGAGATACTTCAGCGGCACACGCTGAAACTCGTGCCCGGCCTCGATCTTGCGGGCAAGCTCCTCGATCGTGTCCGCCTGGAAGAAGTAGCCGTTGTCCGCGACATACGGGAAGCGCAGCTCCCAGCCCGCGCGCTCGACCGCGGCCTGATCGAAAATCGCCCACAGCGGGCCCGAGTAGTAATGCGGCGGCTCGGAGCCCTCGTTGATCGCGAGCGCCGCTTCGAGCCCGTGATCGTAGCTGTAGGTTTCGCGGATCCACTCATGGCGGCAGTTCCGCCAATCGGCCGGCTTGTGCTCGATGCCGCGGTTCGGCGCGATCCCGCCGCCGGGATATTGGCCGCCGCCACCGCGCAGCGGCAGGCGGATCTCGTTGAAGAAGCGCTTGCCGACCTGGTTCACGGCAATGAGCTCCTCGAAGCCCGCGTTGCCGATGTTGAGGCCCGAGGAGCCGCGGAACGCGAAGGTGGGGTGGCCCGGCATCATCCCGGTGTACGCGTCGCGCGTGCCGAGGCGGGTCGAGATGTGATACGTGAGGCCGGACGGGTTCTGCTGCATGCCGGCGAGATTCGCGCCGACCTTCAGACCCGCGATCAGCGCGCTGCCATCCTGCGAGTGAGGCCCGAGCAGCGCGACGCCGCTCGTCGGAAACGCCGGCTCGCGGAACGCCGCGTAGAACATGCTGCGCACCTCCGGATTGCCGGCATGACCGCCGCTCGCGAGGATCACGCCCTTGCGCGCCCGAATGCGGACGACCTCGCGGCGCTCGTCGATATTGCCGTTTTGCCAATAGCTCTCGAGACGCTGGCCCGTTTCCGGATCGACCCGCGGCGAATAGTGCGCCGTGATACCGACGACGCGACCCGACGAAGGCTCCTCCCGCACGAGCTCGTCGAAATGCCGGTTCAGCATGAACTCGACGCCCTTCTCGCGCGCCGAGAACTCGAGCGGCCGCGCGAGCGCGACGCCGTTGCTGACCGCGCCGGGGCCGACGAAGCGAGAGGCGATATTCATCTGCACCGGCGCAAACGCGCTGGTGCGCTCGGCATCCGCCACGCCGGCGTCCTCGGCGGTGATGGTGCCGGCCTTGATATCCGTGACGTCGCCGAGCATCAGGAAGCAGACGCAGCCGCGCGCGCGCGACATGCCGCCGCCCGCATGGGTGCCGTTGATTCTCGCGAAGCGGACGTAGTTCTGCATCAGGAACTCGCGCGTGGCCGGGCAATTCTCCGCCCACGCCCGCACCATTTCGGGCTCGTTGTAGCGGTACGGCGTGGCGCCGCGCCGGTCGACGATGGACCAATCCGTGATGTCTTTGAACAGCAGCTCGACGTCGTCATCGAGCTCCTCGGGATCCTCGACGGGCCGCATCGTGATGAAGCCCTCGGCGTCGCTCTCGCCCTGCATATCGCGCCGCTGCACCGGATCGCCGCCGCCGAGCGAGATGAACGAGCCGCTGTGCAGCATGCGGCCGCCGACGTCGTAGTTCTGATCGACGACCAGCACCGTCGCGCCCATATCGCGTGCGCGGATCGCCGCCGTGAGCCCGGCACAGCCGGCACCGGCCACGATGACGTCGACTTCATAGTCCCATTCGAGCGCATCGGCGCCCTGAGACGAGGTCTGCGCCGCGGCGCCCCCACCGCCAAGCAGAGCGGCAGCGCCGAGGCCAGTGGCGCCGGTTTTGAGCAAATCTCGCCGGCTCAAGCCGTTCTCTTGCTTGGGATCGACGCGTTCGTCGTTACGGTTATTCTTGGCCACGACCGTTTCCCCCCGGAGTGTGATCCGAGCAACGTTAGCAGGGGAAACCGTTGCCGACAATTCCGCCGGCGGACCGCGTCGGAACCGGAGGGCCGCACGCCGTGCAGCCCTCCGTGCCCTCGATCGAGGCGAGCGTCAGAAGCTCATGCGAAGGCCGAGCCGGAAGTTTCTGCCGACCGTATCGTAGAACACCGGATTGGTGCCTCCGATGCCGGTGCCGAGCAGCGGCGGCTCACGGTCGAACAGGTTCTGGACCGAGCCGAACACCTGAAGGTTCGCGCCTCCTACATCAAGGTTATAGGAGCCGTTCAGCGCCCAGACCATGTAGCTCGGGCTCTGGTTGCTCGTGATGCTGTTCTCGAGGTTCGGATGGTAGATGTCGCTGTCCGGGCCGATACGCTGATCCGAGCGATAGATCTTGCCGTCGCCGACATATCGCCCCTGCGCGGTGAGCGTAAGCGGCCCGCGCGTGTAGGACGTGATCATCTGCCCGGACCATTTCGGCGCCGCACGCCAGTCACCGCCCATCGAGCCCGTCACGCCGGAGATATCGACCAGCGCCGCATCGCTCACCGACGGCTGAATCAGCTGCTCGATCATGTGCGAGGCCAGGAACCGCATCGAGATCGTGCCGAAATTGAAATCACGCACCCAGTCCGCGGTCAAATCCACGCCGCTGAACTTGTAGAAGCGGTTGTTCTCGTTGTACGTGAAGGTTTCGGTGATCTCCGAGTACCCGCCGAGCGGATTGTTCGGATCGAGCAGGATGCCGTTGATCAGCGCACAGCGCTCCGGGATCTGGAACTCGTAACAGTCGTTGATCGCACTGCCTCCGCCGCCGCCCGGCGAGATCGCGTCCTTCATATCGATCTCGTAGTAATCGGCCGCAAAGCGCACGTTCATGTTGTACGGACGCACCATGAACCCGACGGTCGTGGTCTCGGCTTTCTCCGGCCGCAGCGTGACGCTGCCGAAATTGTTCAGCGTGCACGGATCGCCGGTGCCGGTGAAGGCCCCTTGGAAGAGGTTTCCGGTCCACGGGTTGGAGCACGCGGCCAATGCGCTGCCGCCCGGGAAGATCTTCGCGTGGTAGAGGTCACGCAATGCGGGCGCGCGGATATCGAGCGACCTCGAGGCCCGCAAGGTCAGCCACTCCGTGGCATCCCAGGTGCTGTTGAGCTTCCATGTCGTGATGTTGTAATCGAACTCGCCGCCGTCCGCGCCGGTCGCGACGTGGCCGTAGCCGGCGCTATTGGTGTACTCGGATGCACGCACTGCCGCCTGGAAGGACGCGCGCTGGGTCGCCGGAATGTCGAGCTCGCCAAAGTACTCCCACACTTCGATGCTGCCGCCGAAGCTTTCTCCGAACTGGCTCTGATAGTCGCGGCGGATCGCGTCCGGCTGTGCCGGGTCGCTCGGGTTGTCGATCGACTCGTCCCGCCACGAGAACCCGGCTGCCGCGCGCAGCGGCCCGGCACCGAAGCCTTCCCACACGTCGCCCGAGGCCACGAACTCGACCATATCCTGGCGCACGTAGGTGTTCTCGAAGATCCGGCCGAAGCCGTACTCGTGAGCTTCCTGAGTGATGTTGGTCGTGCCGAATGGATTGATCGGCACACAACCTTCGGCGAGGACCGGTTCGCCGCGATACCAAGGGTAAGCCTCGAGGCCGTCGCGGGTTACGCGGCAGATAGGATTGCCGGCGCCGTCGTCGACGACGTCGATGCCGAACTTCCAGCGCTCGTTATAGCGGGAGTCGTAGACCGCCTGCATCGTGTCGGACTTGCCGTACTGATAGTACGCCTCCCAAGTCCACGTCGAATCGCCGAAGTCGCCGTCGAAGCCGATGACGAAGCGAGTCGTCTCGCTCTTGGTGTTGTTCTGCGTGTTGCTCTGCGCGAGGAAATCCTTGTTGAACACGCAGTTGGAGCGCGGATAGCCGGTGCCGGGGCTGGGTGTGACGGTCAGGTCGGCGCACGGGTTACCGCCCGGCAGCTGGTTCAGATAGTAGTTGTCGTGGAAGATCTGATCGCCGGCCATGTCGAACGGAATCTGCGGCGCATCGGACTCCACTTCGCCATAGGAAGCCTCGAGGAAGAAACTCAGCCGGTCGGCCAGATCGTGGGTATAGGCGGAGTAGAAGACGGTGCGCTCGAGATTCGAGCGGATCGGCATATAGGCGTTCGCGTGCCGGCCGTCACCGCCGCGCGCGAACTCGTCGGAGGTCTGGAACGGCAGCAAAGCCGTGCCGTCTTCGTTGAATTGCAGACCGAGACGGGGGAAAACGCCCGCCATGGTCGTATCGATGCGCACATCCTCGACGTGCACGTAGTGCGGCAGCGTGTTGTTCGGGTCCGCGGGGCCCGCTGTGGACGGATGGCCCGGGTTTGGGCGAATCTGCACGGCGCGCTTACACCAGTCCCTGCTGGACTGCACGCATAGCTCGATCGGGTCCATCTTTTGGCCTTCGATGCCGGCGATCAGGTGGCCGTTCTCGCCAATCGCGCCGCCCCACGCAAAGCCATAGTGGAAATCGTTGCCTTCGCCCCGGTCGGTCTGACCGAAGTCGATCTGCGCCTTGACCCCTTCGAGGTCGCGGTCCATCAGAATGTTGACGACGCCCGCGATCGCGCCGGAGCCGTACGACGCCGACGCGCCGCCGGTCACGACCTCCATGCGCTCGATCAGGACCGTCGGAATCATGTTGAGGTCGACGCCGTCGCCCTGGTTGGTCGGCACGTGGCGGCGCGAGTCGACCAGGGTCAAGGTCCGCGTGCCGTACGACGGGTTGAGGCCGCGCAGGTTCGCGAGGTTCAGGCCGTTGAAAACGTTCAGCGGATAGCTCTGGTTGTCGCCGCCGTTGCCGCCCGGCTTCGCGGTCGGCGTATAGCTGCCGACGTTGGCCGGCATCTGCGCCATCATGTCGCCGACGTTGACGATGCCGAGGGATTCCATCATCTCGCTCGAGACGACGGTGGTCGGCTGCGGATTGCTGAAGTCGTCCCGACGAATCCGGGTACCGGTTACCGAGACTTCTTCCATGACCTGCGCGCGCGGCTGGGCCGGCGCGTCCTGGGCCTGCGCGAAGCCGCCGGCGCCAAGCGCCAGGGCCGTCGCGACCGACCACGCAAGCGGAGTGCGCTTGGGCCCGGTCGGAACGGAAATCGACGAATCGCTCATGGTTCACCCCTAATCAAAAAGCGAGCTGTATCTGTTGTGCGCAGTGCGTGCACCACGCAGGTGCGGACACGCGGGATGCGCTGATCCGCTGATCTAAGGGACGACAAATCACGGCGGCTTTTCCTCCACTCCCGCGGGCAATCAAGCAAATAGACGGGTAAAAGCGGCCGACACAGTGTTGCCTTGGCGCAACGAGCGGGCAGTGAGACGAGTCACGTCCTTTCCGTCCGCCAGCGTCTCGCGGGGGCGCACACGCAGCGGCTGGGCATGCTACCTACCGGCATGTTGTGTAATCTGTCCGCCATGGGGAAGAACAACATTAAGAGGGAAGGGGGCCCGTCATCGCCCCGCAGCACGAAGCTGCTCGCAGACTTTCTCGACTGCCGGCATGGGCTGAAGCGGCTCGT
>CAZFJU010000203.1:0-7923 GCA_964518995.1 uncultured Gammaproteobacteria bacterium | reverse complement strand
AGCGTCGTCGCATCGGCGATCGTGAACGGCACGTTCAACAGCCGCGCGAGCGTCTCGGCGAGCAGCGTCTTGCCGCAGCCCGTGGGCCCGATCAGCAGAATATTGCTCTTTGCGAGCTCGATATCCTGCTTGCTCTTATCGCGCAACCGGGTCTCGAGCCGCTTGTAGTGGTTGTACACCGCAACGGCGAGAACCTTCTTCGCCGTCTTTTGGCCGATGACGTACTCATCAAGAACGGCATTGATCTCGTGCGGCTTCGGGAGCTTGTCCCGCCCTCGCTCTGCCTTCTCGTCGAGCTCCTCACGAATGATGTCGTTACAGAGCTCTACGCACTCATCGCAGATAAACACGGAGGGTCCAGCGATGAGCTTGCGCACTTCATGCTGGCTCTTGCCGCAGAACGAGCAGTACAGCAACTTGCCGTCATCCGTCTTGCCGCGCGAATCATCGCTCATAGCGCCTTCCTCTGCTCGTCAGAAAAGTGCTTGCCGGCCTTATAGCACTAGTGTCGAATGTGTGCAAAGCGGAGCATCCCACTTCCCTTAAGGTGAATTCTAAAGACATCGTTTCCGTTAGAGTTTGCCTTCGGACTCGGCGCGCTTTTGCAGCACCGTGTCGATTAGACCGTACTCGACGGCTCTTTCTCCGTCCATGAAATTGTCACGGTCGCTATCCGCCGCAACCTTCTCGACCGGCTGACCCGTATGCCTCGCCATGATTTCGTTAAGCCTCTGGCGCAGCTTCAGCACCTCGCGCGCGTGAATGTCGATATCCGACGCCTGCCCTTGGAAGCCGCCGCTTGGCTGGTGAATCATGATGCGCGAATGAGGCAGGCAAAAACGCTTGCCGGCCGCGCCGGCGGTCAGCAGCAGCGCGCCCATGCTAGCAGCTTGGCCCAGGCAGATCGTGCTGACATCCGGCTTGATGAACTGCATCGTGTCGTAAACCGAAAGACCGGCCGTGACGATCCCTCCCGGCGAATTGATATAGAGGTGAATGTCTTTATCCGGATTCTCGGACTCCAGGAAAAGGAGCTGCGCGACGATCAGATTCGCCATATGGTCATCGATCGGCCCGACGACGAACACTACCCGATCCTTCAGTAACCGAGAGTAGATGTCGTATGCGCGCTCGCCGCGCGCCGTCTGCTCGACGACCATCGGAACCAGATTCAATGCGTTTACGCTCACTCTCAAGACTCCTGAAGAGAAACGGACTCCGACCACGCGTGCGAGGGAAATAGGGCTCTGACCCCAATTTCGGTCGTTCAGCCGGCCATGAACTGATCGAAGGTGGTCGGCTCGTCGCTCACCTTAGCCTGACCGAGCAAAAATTCCACGACCTGGTCTTCCAACACGCTGGATTCGACCTGGCTCATCAGCTCGCGGCTCGAGCGATACATGCGAGCGGCTTCCTGAGGATTTTCGTACGGCGCGACGAGCTCATCGACGCGCTGTTGCGCACGTACTCGGTCAAGTTCGATCGAATTTCGGCGGATCAGTTCCTGCGCCAGCAAGCCGACCGCCACCCGACGCTTCGCAGCCGCCTCGAAACGCTCGGCCGGCGGCGCCTGAGCCGGGTCCTCGATACCGAGCCGGCGCATCGAATCCGCTTGCAGCGTGCGGATCTCCTCGGCGACGAGCGCGCGCGGCGTGGGGACGTCATTGGCCTTCAGCAGCGCATCGAACGCGCGGGTCTTGGTCTCATTCTTGAGCCGCTCGTCGAGCTCGCGCTGCATGTTCGCCCGCACTTCCTCGCGCAGCTTCTCGATTCCGCCCTCCTCGACGCCGAACACGCTCGCGAACTCCGCGTCGACCTCCGGGAGCACTTTCTCCTCGACGCGATGAGCGGTGATGTCGAACTCAGCCTGCTTGGCACGAAGGTTTTCGCGGGAGTAGTCCTCCGGGAACTGGACCGTGGCCGTCTTCGTCTCGCCGGCGGTGAGCCCCTCGAGCGCAGCGTCGAAATCGGCGATGACCTGGCCCGCGCCGACGCTGATCGTGACTTCCTTCGCCTCGCCGCCCTCGAACGGCTCGCCGTCGATGCGGCCGACGAAGTCAACCACGACCCGATCGCCCTGCTGCGCGCTGCGCTCGACCGTTCGCCACTCCGCGCGCTGCTCGCGCAGCTTCTCGATCATCGCATCGACGTCGGCTTCTGCGATTTCGACGGTCGGCCGTGAAATCTCGAGCGCACTCAGATCGGACAACGACACCTCGGGAAACACCTCGAATGTCGCGCGGTAGCTGAAATCCTCGTCGCCGGAAACACCCGAGAGCGTCTCGATCTGCGGGCCGCCCGCCGGGTTCAGCTGGGTCTGCTCGATCGCCCGATTGAAGCTCGAGCGCATGACCTCGGACAGCACCTCGCGGCGCACCTGGTCACCGTAATGTTTGCGCACCACTTTGTGCGGGATCTTACCCGGGCGAAACCCCTTCAGCCGCGCGGTGCGGCCGACCTTCTGCAGGCGCTGCTCGACCTCTTGCTCGATCTCAGTGCTCGGCACGCGTACCGTCAGCCGACGCTCCAGGCCCCCGGGCTGCTCCAGCGAGACATCCAAATTCGAAGTTGCCACCGTTGTTTATCCGTTTTCCCTATGTGTTAGCAATCATGGCCCCTTGCAGGCGCCGCCGCCCATGCGGCGCCTTGTGGTGCGAAAGGGGAGACTCGAACTCCCACGGGTTGCCCCACTGGAACCTAAATCCAGCGCGTCTACCAGTTCCGCCACTTTCGCCCGCCGGCCGTCATTATACCGGGCGGGAAGGCGTGCGCTGCGGGTAAAGGTCGCACAAAACGCTGCTAAACGCCGTCGCGGGGCGCGCAGTGGTCCAGGCCGAGAGCTCGATCGCTACAAACCGAGCTGCGCGGCCATGAATGCCAGCAGATCCGTGGCTTCCCGAATGCGGATCTCGAGCGGTTTACCCTGCCCGTGGCCGGTCTCACGATCGACCCACAGCAGGATCGGCTCCGCGTCCGGATCGGCGCTCGTCGCCGCCTGCAGCGCGGCCGCCATCTTCCGCGCGTGCAGCGGATGGACCCGGGAGTCGTTCTCGCCGGCCGTCAGCAGCGTGGCGGGGTAGCGGGTGCCCGGGCGCACGTTGTGGTACGGCGAATAGGCGCGGATGAACTCGAAGTGCTCCGCCTCCTCGGCGCTGCCGTATTCGCCGACCCAGTAACGCGCCATTAGAAAGTGCTGATAACGCAGCATATCGAGCAGCGGCACTTGGACGATCGCCGCCGAGAAGAGCTCCGGCCGCTGCGTGATCGCGGCGCCAGTGAGCAGCCCGCCATTGGATCCGCCGCGTATTCCGAGACGCTCGGGCCGCGTGTAGCCCGCGGCGATCAAGTACTCGGCGGCCGCATGGAAATCGTCGAACACATTTTGCTTGCGCTCGAGCATCCCGGCACGGTGCCAGTCCGCACCGTACTCGCCGCCGCCGCGCAAATTGGCGATCGCGTAGATACCGCCCCGGGCCAGCCAAGGCTGCCATGCGGCGAGGAATTCCGGCGTCATTGAGATATCGAAGCCGCCGTAGCCGTACAGGATAGTCGGGTTATCGCCATCGAGCTCGAGCCCCTCGCGGTGCACGAGGAACATCGGTACCTCGGTGCCGTCGTACGAGCGATAGCGCACTTGGCTGACCGTGACCTCAGGCGTCTCGACGCCGAGCTCGGGCTCCCGCCACAACGTCGTCGTCCGCGCGCCGAGATCCACCCGATAAACGCCGCGCGGCTCGCTGAATGTCTCGAACGACAGCCAGGCCGTATCGCGCTCCGGGTGGGTCACGATGGCCGCACTGCCGATACCGGGCAGCTCGATTTCGCCGACCGGCTGCCCGTCGAGACCGAACACCTCCAGGCGGCTGTACGCGTCGGCCAGATAGTCCACGACGATGCCGTCCGGCACGGGCTCGATGTCGACGATCACCGCATCGTCACGCGCCGCGATGGTCTCCTCGAACTCGGCCGGTGCGTCGCTCGAGAGATCGAACGCGAGCACCCGCTTGTTGGAGGCGCCGTAGGTCGTCAATGCGTAGAAGGTATCTCCAACAATGAAGCCGTCGTCGGTCAGCGCCTGCTCACCGACGAGGAGATCCTGCCGTTCGAGCTCGCCCGTCTCACGCCACGCCTCGAGATCATAGAACCACACATCGTTCGAGTCGGTGCCGGTGAAATAAATGATGACCAGCCAACGCCCGTCGCGGGACATCAGCGGATAGGGCCCCCAAGTCGTCGCGAGCGGCCCCTCTGTATACTGCTCGAAGAGCACCGGATCATCGGCGACCGGGCGGCCTAGCTCGTGAAGCAGAATCTGGCCGCTGTACGGGTTGTCAGGGGCCGAGAGCCGCCGGACCACAAAGGTGCGCCCATCGTCGAGCCAGTCGACGGCGTCGACGCGGCCGGTGATCTCGTCATCGAGCCAGCCGCCTGTCGCCGTTTCGAGGATGCGGGCCGTGGTGTTCTCGTCTCCGGAGCGGTAGGTGCCGAACGCGACGTACCGGCCGTCCGGGCTTGGGCGATACCACGCGAGCGCGAGCAGGCCGGACGGATCGAGGGCATTGACGTCGAGCAGGACGCGCGCTTCGGCGTCTTCCGGCGGCGCATCGCCAGATGGACGGCCGGACTCGGCGGCGACCGCAGCCTCGGCGCCGCGCGCCGGGAACGGCTGGACGTACAACACCGGCTGCGCCTGATCGCCGCGCCGCAACGAGTAGAACAGGTGGTCGCCGGCCATGCGCGGGACGCCCCAGGTATCGAGCGACAACAGCGTAGCCAGCTCCGCGGCGAACTCGGCTCGATTCGGCAGCGCGTTCAGGACCTCACGGGTGTACGCATTCTGAGCATCCGTCCACGCGCCGACCGCGGCATCGAGCGCCGGATCCGCGCCTGTCGATTCGGGCGCATCACTGCCTTCGAGCCAGTGGTACGGATCCTCGATCTCGACGCCGTGTAAAGAATAGGTGTACGGCCGCTGCTCGGTCTCGGGCGGCGCCGCGTGAACATACAAGGCGACAGTCAAAGCAATGAGGAAGCTGATGAGGCGCACGGCGCCAGTATACGTCATAGGGCTTGGAGTGGTGGGCCGTGTAGGACTCGAACCTACAACCAATGGATTAAGAGTCCACTGCTCTACCAATTGAGCTAACGGCCCGGAACCGGAGAAGCCGGACGAGCGGCGGGAAGCCCCCAAGGCCGTGGCCGACTCCAGCCCGCAGGTTTGCGGAGGCGGCGTAGTTTAGCAGATTTCGGTTTCGGCTCCGCAAGCCCGATCGCTGCGATCGACCGCCCCGGTTCGCTCTTCAGCCGGCGGGGCGAGCAGCGACGCGAGCTGATCGTTGCTCAAAAAGCTCATCTTGTTCGCCAGATAGCGCAGAGTCACCTCATGATGCTCGCGGTCATAAGAGCCGATGCAATCCGTCGCCAGAATCACCGGATAGTCGCGCTGGTATGCATCGATCGCGGTAGTCCGAACGCAGGCGTGCGTATTGATGCCAGCAAGCACGAGGGCGGACGGCTCGAGGCGGGCCAACAGCTCGTCGAGGGAGGTGCCGAAGAAGGCGCTATAGCGCTTCTTGACGATCTCGAGATCGCTCGCCTCTCGCTCGAGCTCGGGCAGCAGCAAGCAGCCTGGCGTGCCGGCGATCGTGACGCGGCGATTGCGTTGCCGCATCTCGAGAAACGCGTCTTGCAGATCCGGCCGAAACTCCTGACGCACCCAGATGATCGGCTGCCCCTGCGCGCGAAATGCGCGCGCAAGCGCGTTGATGCGAGTCCCAAGCTCCGCCCGAATCGCCGCAAGCCGTTGCTCCTGCTCGAAAAAGTCGATCAGCATATCGATGACGAGCAGGACATGGCGGCGGCTCGAGGGTTTCGTCACTGGGCGGCCCCGGGCCCTGGCCCCGTCAACGGCCCGAAATCCGGCGGCGGACGGCGATGCCGCGTCGCGGCCTCGTACGCCGCGCCGACCCGGAACAGCAAGGCCTCGTCGAAAGGCCGCGCGATGAAGTCGACGCCGACCGGCAGGCTTGCCGGGACCGGCTCGGCGAGACGCGTGCCGCCGTCCGGCGTGCGGACGCGGTCCCACACTTCCGTCGTGAAACCGGCGGGCACGGTCATGACCGGCAGGCCCTGCTGGCCGATCAGCGACCAGCCGACCGCCGAACGGCCGCTCACAGTCGGCTCGCGCGGCGCCGTCAGCTTGCGCGGCGGCACGCTCGCGGTCGGCGCGACGAGCACATCGAGACGCTGCTCCTGCATGCACTGCAGCAGCATCGTTTGCAGCGCGAAGCGGTTCTGCAGGCGCACCGACGTGTCGACCTCGAGCGCCTGTTGCGCGCTCTCGCGGCTGCGGCGTCGGTCGGGGAAGTTCGGATCGTCGTAGAAGCTGGCTTTGCTGATCAGATCCGCGTTGCTCTGGATGTTCGCGTCGCCGCGCTCACGCAGATACCGGTCCATCATGTACCGGTCTTCGCCGGGGACGCCGAAGCCGGGCGCGAAACCGCCGAGGTCGCGGAGGGACAGCTCCGGCACCTGCTCCGGGTCGAAGCGCATCTCGAGCAACGAGGCCAGATGGTCTGTGGCGGGCCGGCCGTCATCGGTATAAGGAAACAGGCTCGGATAGCGCCGCGTAAACGCCGACGTGAGCAGCTCCGGAACGTCGCGAGCGATGCAGGCGTCGAATAGACCGTCGCTCGGCCCCGGATCGACGATGCTCGCGCCGAGGCGCTCGAGATCCGCAATGGCTCGCTCGACGAGCTCGAGGCTCTGCTCATCCGCACGCGAGAACAGGTCTGCCTGCATGTACTCGCGCACCACGCCGACGCGAAGCCCGTCGAGGCGACCGGGCACGGCAAAGCCTAAGTAGTCGTCCGCTGGCTCGCGGCCGATGCTGTGCACCGTCATCGAATCGTTCGGATCATAGCCGGCCATCGCGTCGAGCACGCGCGCCGCGTCTTGCACCGTGCGACAGATCGGCCCCGTGCGCATGACGAGCCCGCGGCCGATCATGCCGTCACGGCTCACCAGCTCCTGCGTCGGCGCGAGGCCGACGAGGCTGTTGACGGCCGCGGGCCAGCGGACCGAGACGACGGTCTCCTCGCCGATCGCGCACGTCACGAGATTAGCGGCCACCGAGCTCGCCGACCCGGCGCTCGACATGCCGGGCTCCCGCTCCGTGTCGTAGGGGTTGCAGAACGTGCCGCCGAACGAGCTGCGCGCGCCGTCGGTCGCATATTCGGCCATGTTCGCCTTCGCCAGGATGATGGCGCCGGCCGCCCGCAAGCGGGCGACGACGGTTGCATCGTCGGGCGGCCGATCATTGGCGTACTGCACGTCGGCACCGGATGTCGTGCGCAGGTCGAACGTGTCGTACTGATCTTTGACGGACACGATGACGCCGTGCAGCGGGCCGACCAGCTCGCCGGTCTCGGCGAGCCGCAGATCCTGCTCCGCCGCCACCTCGAGCGCGTCCGGCATGTCCGGACGGTCGTCGACCGGATCGGTGAGCGTGCGCGCCTTGCGCGCATCGAAGCCCCACGCCGCGCGCGCTGCGGGTCGCAGATTGAGCGTGGACAAGGCGTTGATTTGGCCCGCGTTCGGTATCGTCGTGATCGGCCCGAGCCGCCCGTTCGGCTCGTTTACGCAGGTTCCGTTATAGGCCTTGATCCGCTGCAAATAGGCTTCGACGAGCCCGACCGTCGTGATGCGGCGCTCGAGCAGCGCCTGCTGTATCGCGTCGATCGTCGCTTCTTCGACGTGAAACGCAGGCGGCGGGGTTTGTCCGGCGAGCTGCGTGGCCGCGGCCAGCAAGAAGAAACCGGCGACGCCGGCTCGAGCCGCACGCAGCGGGCGTGGGAGCGCCATCGCGCACCTCCATTCTTAATCAACCTCGCGCCGCTGTCATGCGGGACCGCGCCGCGCCGC
>CAZFJU010000202.1:6432-8122 GCA_964518995.1 uncultured Gammaproteobacteria bacterium | reverse complement strand
GCGCTACCTGCAATATGGGCCGACTTCCAGGGGTTCTACTCGTTCGCGGCGGGGGCCACTGCCGCGGCCGCGAAGATGGCCGAGACCGACGGCGCGGCCGATCTGCTCGCGGCCGGCCGAGCGCTGCGTGATACGTGCGATGCGTGCCACGCCATGTATATGCGGGAATACACCGGGATCGAAGTCAGCAGCGACGACCTCGAATTCGACTTCGATTCATTGTTCGAACCTCCGCTAGAATGAGCTCTGCGTCCACGGCCGCAGAGCTCGACTCTTGACGATCCACGTTCCGAATTTTGCCGGTCTTCGCGTTCTCGTCGCCGGAGACGCGATGCTCGACGAGTATTGGTTCGGCGACACCGGCCGTATTTCGCCGGAAGCGCCGGTCCCGGTGGTCAATACCATCGCTACCGAGCAACGCCCCGGCGGCGCCGCCAACGTCGCGCTGAATCTCGCAGCGCTCGGCGCGGCGCCCGTGCTCGTCGCAGTGGTGGGCAACGACGAGCGGGGCAGGCAGCTCGCGGCGCTGCTCGAGCCGCGCGGCGTCGAGTGCCGGCTCATCTTCTCGGACGAGGTCGCCACCGTTCATAAGCTGCGCGTGCTCGCGCGCAACCAGCAGCTGATCCGGCTCGATTCGGAGCAATCTCTTGCGCCGGCGGCCGCTGCGCTGCTGCCGGTATTCGACGCGGCGTTGGAGGAGACCGAGGTCGTCGTGCTGTCTGACTACGCGAAAGGCACGCTCGATGCCGTCGCCGCGCTGATCGAGTGTTGCCGGTCGAAGTCACGGCCAGTCCTGATCGATCCCAAGGGCGCCGATTTCGGACGCTATCGCGGCGCGACCGTGTTGACGCCGAATCAGGGGGAGTTCCGAGCGGTGGTCGGGGATTGGCGCCACGAGGAGGAGTTTCTCGATCAGGGCGTGGCGCTGCGCGCCGAGCTCGACCTCGATGCGTTGCTGGTCACGCGCGGCGAGCGCGGCATGGCGCTGTTTGCGCGGGAGCAGCCGCCGGCGCTGCTCGAGGCGGAGGCGCGTGAGGTCTTCGATGTCACGGGCGCCGGCGATACGGTCATCGCGCTGATGAGCGCGGCGCTCGGCGCGGGCGTGCCCATCGCGGAAGCGGCCGAGCTCGCCAATCTCGGCGCCGGGCTCGTCGTCGGCAAGATCGGCGTGGCGACCGTGAGCCGCGCCGAGCTGCGGCTCGCGTTGCATCGGCGCGGCCGCGGCGGCCGCGGTCTCGTCACGCCGGACGAGCTCGTAGACCTGGTCGTCGAGGCAAAGCGCCGCGGCGAACGCGTCGTCATGACGAACGGCTGCTTCGATATCCTACATGCCGGCCACGTCGCGTATCTCGAGGAAGCGAAGTCGCTTGGCAACCGGCTCATCGTCGCCGTCAATGACGACGAGTCGGTGCGCCGGCTCAAAGGCCCCACGCGGCCGATCACGTCACTCGAGGATCGAATGGCGGTGCTTGCCGGGCTCGCGTCGGTCGATTGGGTCGTCCCGTTCAGCGAAGATACCCCGGCCGCGCTGATCGAGCGCGTGCTGCCCGACGTGCTCGTGAAGGGCGGCGACTATCGGCCCGACGAGATTGCCGGCGGCGACGCGGTGGTGCGCAATGGCGGTGAAGTACGCGTCGTCAGCTTGAAGGAAGGCCGCTCGAC
Source organism: uncultured Gammaproteobacteria bacterium (assembly GCA_964518995.1). Classification (GTDB taxonomy): domain Bacteria; phylum Pseudomonadota; class Gammaproteobacteria; order Steroidobacterales; family Rariloculaceae; genus ZC4RG20. The sequence continues at coordinate 6,460 of CAZFJU010000202.1, read as the reverse complement.
GAGCGCGCTGATCCAATCGATCCTGCGC
>CAZFJU010000202.1:1978-6332 GCA_964518995.1 uncultured Gammaproteobacteria bacterium | reverse complement strand
CCGCCTCTGACCGCGGTGGGTCAGCCCTGCTCGAGCCAGCCGTCGACCTGCTCGACATCGGCGACCGTCAGCGTGCCTGCCGCCTGCTTGAGCCGCAGCGTGTTCAGGATGTAGTCATAACGGGCGCGCGCGTAATCCGTTTGCGCCCGGCGCAGCTGCTCGAGCGAGGTCTGCACTTCGACGGACGTACGCGTGCCCACCTCATAGCCCGCCTCGGTGGCGCGCAGCGCCGTCTGCGCCGATTCTACGGCCTGCTGCAGCGCGCGTACTCGAGAGATCGACGCGACCACGCCGAGGTAGGAGTCGCGCGTCATGCGTTCGGTCTCTCGGGCGACGCGCTCCGCCGCCTGCACCTGAGCGCGATGCGAGTAGACGGACTGCTGAATGCGCGACGAGTTGAGGCCGCCGGTAAAGATCGGCACGTTCAGGTTCAGCGACCAGTTGTAGCCTTCCGATTCGCTCAGCGACGAGCGACGCAAGTCCGGCTGCCCAAACCGCTCGGTGATCTGGGTGCCTTCGTTGCGGTTCGTCCGGTAGCCGGATTGGAACGAAAGGGTGGGCAGGCGGCTCGCGCGCTGGATGGAGATGTCGTCGCTGGCGATATCGGCCGCGATCCGCGCCGCGATCAGCGCGAGGTTTTGCCGGAGCGCGACCTGCACCCATTGATCAGCATCGGCCGGATCCGGTGTGACGAGCGGCAGCTCGTCGGTCGGACCGGCGAGATTCGTGACGTAGTCACCGATGATCTCCCGCAGCCGTTCCTGCTCGGTGGCAAGCACGCGCTCGCCTTCGATCTCGGCGGCGACGGCCAAATCGAAGCCCGCCTGCGTCTCTTGCACATCGGTGATCGCGATTAAGCCGACCTCGAAACGCCGTCGCGCCTGCTCGAGCTGGCGCTCGAAGGCCTCGCGGGTGACGCGCTGAGCCGCGAGCGAATCCTCCGCTGCCAGCACGTTGAAATAGGCTTCGGAGACGCGCACCAGGAGCTGCTGGCGCTGCGCTTCGTAATCCGTCTCGGCTTGCGCGACGCGCTTGTCCGCCTGCTTCAGCGACAGGATTTGCGTCCAGTCGAACACCGTTTGGTTGACGCTGATCTGCCAGCCGCGACTGTCGCTATCTCGCTCCGTGCCGCCGAAACCCGGCTCGTTCTCGCCGGTGATCGGGTTGGTCGGCGGATTGGGGTCTTCAGTGAAGCTGCCTTGGGTCGACAGGCCGAACGATAGGCCCGGCAGCAGCTGCGAACGCGCCTGCGGACGCACTTCCGAATTGGCCAGGAAGCGGGCTTCGGCCTCGCGAATGGACGGGTCGTTCTGCAGCGCCCGTTGGTATATATCCATCAGGCTTTCCTGCGCAGCGACGGGATGACAGAGAAGGCTCAGCAATCCGCTCGCGCAAAGCAATCGAAGGGTGTGCGGCTTCATGATCGGATTCCTATATCTGTTGTAGGGCGACGCCGGGACGCCGCAGCTCAGTAGCGGTTGATGCGCTCGTCGATCGTCAGTGACCACGCATCGATGCCGCCTTCGAGATTGAATACCTGCTCGAAACCATTGGCCGCCAGGAATTGTGCGACACGGCGGCTGCGGCCGCCGAGGTGACAAACTACGACGATCGGTTTATCTCTCGGCAACTCGTCGAGCCGTGCCGGCACTTGCTGCATTGGAATGTGGTAGGCGCCGCCGATGGCGGCCAGCGCGACCTCGTCGGGCTCTCGCACGTCGAGCAGCACAACTTCGCGTTCGCGCTGCGCTTCAGGCCAGCGCCGGACGACTTCGACAGGCGTCAGCTCCGGCACTTCCGACATCGCGACGCTCTCGGCTCTAGAGAACGAACGGCACGGGCCGCTCTGCGTTGATTAACGGAGCGAGCCGAGTCTCGAACAAGCTCTCCTCGCTCCAGCGTGCGTTGCGTTGCATGCGGATCAACCGGGCGTCCATGACCGGCGGACGGCCGACGACGATGAAGAGTCGCCCGCCGGGCCGCAGCATTCGGATGAAATGGTCGTCGAGCTCCGGAACCGAGCCGGTGACTGCGATGGCGTCGAACTCGCCCGAGGCCGCCAGCTGCATCGCATCCGCCGTTTCGACGTGAGCGTCGATGCTGGCGGCGGCGAGCTTCGTGCGCGCCGCCTCGACGAAGTCGGCGTGATAATCGACGCTGTGAACATAATCCGCGAGCCGCGCAAGGCATGCGGTGAGAAAGCCGCTGCCCGTGCCGATTTCGAGCACGCGATCGGTCGGCCGCAACGCAAGCGACTGCAGCAGCCGGCCTTCGACTTTGGGCGCCATCATCGCCTCGCCGTGCCCGAGCGGTATTTCGGTGTCCGCGAACGCGACACCGCGATACGCAGGCGGCACGAACTGCTCGCGCCGCACTTCATCGAGCACGGCAAGGACGCGCTCGTCGAGCACGTCCCAGGCGCGAAGTTGCTGGCTCAGCATCTGCTGCCGGGCGGATTCAATGGTTATCTGTGCGCTCATAAGCCGTATGGTTGAGTCGGAAAGCGGTGCTGCAAAAGGCCGGTAAGATTAGCCGAGTGTATCCGAGCCCTACAAGCCGGACTCTGAAGAATTATAGTCAAATCTGCATGCTCTACCTCGGAGCGTGAGGTATCTTTGTATCGGAGCGGTTCACACGTGGCGCAGCGGTCGGCGCTGCACCGCGACGCTGGACGACAACAAGCGGCCGCGAGTGCGGCTCTAAGAACAATAAACCCCGCGCATCCAGTTGCCGGCAACACTGATGGTCGATAGCCAGCCGCCGGTTGCGGGCGCCGCGCACTGCACGCCGAAGAGGGCTGCTGTGGAATTTTTCGGTTCCGATCTCGTTCTGCAGTGGGCTGCGGTTGCGGTGTTGCTGCTGAGCTGCGTCAGCCTTGCGATCTGGTGGTCGCGCAAGCCGCTGCAAAAGCAGATCGAACGGCTCAAGGATGATATCCAGGCCATGCTCGCGCGCTCGTCCGGCCCGACCCGGCTGGCGCTGAACGGCCGGCAGGGCGATCTCGTCGACATTGCCGCGAGCGTGAACAGGCTGATCGATGTCGAGCAGGAACGCCGCGCGACGCCGGCCCGGGAGCGCGCGCTGTTCGATGCCCTTTCCGACGTGCTGCCCGAGGCGGCGGTCGTGCATGCGGACACCATTCTTTATGTTAATCCGGCCGCGCCTGCACTGTTCGGCGTCGAGCCGCAAGCGTTGATCGGGCGGCCGATCATCGACCTGCTGCGGCCCGCCCATCGCGACGCCGTGCAAAAGCACTTAGACGCGCTGTTCGCCGACGAGCCGGTGGAAGGGGCGCTCGAGGTGCAGCTCGCCGGTGGCGGCGACGAGGAGCAGTGGGCGGAGCTGCACAGCCGGCGGACGATCTGGCAAGGCCGTCCCGCGCTTATGACGGTCGCGCGCGACATGAGCCGGCACAAGCGTATCGATGCCTGGCTTGATCGCAGCGTTTCGGAGGCGCGCCTGACGCTCGAGTCGATCGGCGAAGGGGTCGTGACGACCGACCGGGAGGGCGTTATCGATTACATGAATGAGGCCGCCGAGGAGCTGATCGGCACGGCGCGCAGCTTTGCGATCGGCAAGCGTCTCGGCGAGCTGATCGCGCTCGTCGATGAGGTCGATCGAGAGTCGCTCGGCGATCCGGTGCAGCAGTGCCTCGCAGAGCGGCGCCGCGTGAATCCCGGGCGGCGAGCGTCGCTGCTGAGCAAGGTCGAGGAGCGGGAGTTTTCGGCCGAGCTCACCGCGTCGCCGATCCGCAGCCCCGCGGGCGCGATCGTCGGCTGCATCGTCATCTTTCACGACGTCAGCGAATCGCGCGGCATCGCGCGCGAGATGTCTTATCAGGCGACGCACGACGCATTGACGGGCCTCGTGAATCGCAGCGAATTCGAGCGTCGGCTCGACGCCGCGCTCAAGTCGGCACGCGCCGACTCCGTTGCGCATGTGATCGCGTACCTCGATCTCGATCGGTTCAAGCCGGTCAACGATACGTGCGGCCACATCGCGGGCGACCACCTGCTGCGCGAGATCGCCGCGCTCCTGAAGCAGAAGGTGCGGGATTCGGACACCATCGCACGCGTCGGCGGCGACGAGTTCGCTATGCTGCTGGTCGGTTGTCCGCTCGACAAGGCCAGGCGCATCGGCGAAGAAATCTGCGCTTCGATCGCGAGCTACCGCTTCTCCTGGCAGCAGCATGTGTTCGATATCGGTATCAGTATTGGCATGGTCGAGATTGGCTACGAGAGCATCTCGGCGGAAGCGTTGCTCGGCGCTGCCGATTCGGCCTGCTATGTCGCCAAGCAGCACGGCGGCGGCTGCGTGCATGTGTATTCGGCTCGCGACGAGGTCGTCGCGCGTG
>CAZFJU010000202.1:0-1878 GCA_964518995.1 uncultured Gammaproteobacteria bacterium | reverse complement strand
GGCCTTTCTCGAGTTCATCGTGGCTACGCTCGATCACACCGGCATTGCGCCGGCGCGCGTCTGCTTCGAGCTGCGGGAATCCGCGCTGGTCCAGAATCTGGATAATGCACGCCGTTTCGTCGGCGTGCTGCATGACATCGGCTGCCGCTTCGCGCTCGACAATTTCGGCAGCGGCATCGGCTCGTTCGCGACGTTGAGGCAATTGCCGCTCGATTTCGTGAAGATCGACGGCGTCTACACGCGCAATCTAGGCGAGGATCACATCAATCGCGAAATGGTAGCCGTGATGATCAAGCTGGCCAAGACGCTCGATTTTCGGGTCATTGCCGAGCAGATCGAGGACCATGAGTCTCTGCAAGCGGCTCGCCGGCTTGGCGTCGACTTTGTGCAGGGCTTCGTCGTCGAGCGGCCGCGGCCGATTCACTGACATGCCGCATCGCACCACACGAAACGCCGGCACGGCGCTGATTACCGGCGGAACGAGCGGGATCGGCGCGGCGTTCGCGGACCGGTTGGGGAGCGAGGGGTACGACCTGATCCTGACCGGGCGCCGCGAGCCGGAGCTCCGCGCGCAGGCGGCTCGCATCGCGGAGCGGCACGGCGTCGATGTCGACGTCGTTATCGGCGACCTTGCAGACCCTGCAGCCCAGGACATGCTGGTGCAGCGCGCCCGCAGCACCGATCGCCTGTCCTTCTTGGTCAACAACGCCGGGTTCGGCGCAAATCAAGCGTTCGTCACGGAGCAGCTCGAGCTGCACGAGCAAATGTTGAACGTGCATGTTCTCGCTCCGATGAAGCTGATCCATGCCGCGTTGCCGCGGATGATCGCCCGCGGGCACGGCCGCATCATCAACGTGTCGTCGACCTCGGCTTTCATCCCGTATCCCGATCACGCGATGTATTCGGCGACGAAGGCGATGCTCAACAACCTCAGCGAAAGTCTGCACCTGGAGTTGCGAGGCACCGGCGTACGCCTGCAGGTGCTGTGTCCAGGAGTGACGCGTACGGACTTTCACGCGAAGCTCGGCATCAGCGCGGACCAGGCCTATGGCCGGCGCATGCGCGGGCGAGTCATGACGGCGGAAGATGTCGTCGATAGCTCGTTGGCGGCGCTTGCGCGCGATCGTCCCGTGTGTGTTCCGGGGCGCTACAACGCGCTGCGGACGCTCGTCGTCCGCAAGCTGCCGCGCGCGTGGGTGCATCGGATCGTGCTGACGTTGTTCGGCGGGCGGCGTAATTCCGTACCGGCCGGGAAGGGCCGGCAAGACCAGTAAAGCGGCAGCCGGCGCCGGGTCAACCTGGGTGGCGCAGCGCGAGCTCGGCGACGGCCTCCACTTGCGGGCTCGTCTGGCCGGATGATGTACGGACTTCGTCCAACGTGAACCAGCGCGCTTCGAGTGCATCGTCCGCCGCCCGACCCTCTCCGGCCTGCCAGTGACACCGCACGGCGATCAGGACGAAGTGGTGAAGAACGGTGCTATCCGCGTCGCGGCGGATGACATCGATGGCCGTGAGGATGGCTCCGGCCGTGGCGCTGACGCCCGTCTCTTCGCGGAGCTCGCGCAGTGCGGCGTCATGGAGGGGTTCGCCGGGCTCGATATGCCCGCCTGGGAATCCCCACAAGCCGAAACCCGGGTGCTTGCCTCGCCGCACGAGCAGCACGCGATCGTCGCGTGCGACGACGGCCAATACTGCAGCGACCGGCATGCGTTCGCTCATGAGGGTGAGAGGCCGCCGCCCCGGTCGCCCGGGACGGCGGCTTGCGCAGCGTCGACTAGGCCGCCGCCAGCAGCGGCACCACCAGCAGCGCGACGATGTTGATGATCTTGATCAACGGGTTGATCGCAGGACCGGCCGTGTCCTTGTAGGGGTCGCCGA
>CAZFJU010000201.1:0-8285 GCA_964518995.1 uncultured Gammaproteobacteria bacterium | reverse complement strand
TCCGGCAGCCCGAGCAGTCGATTCACCCATTGTATGCTGCCTCCCGCAGCGCCCTTGAGCAGATTGTCGATGGCGCAGTGAATGACGAGCACATCGTCTTCCGCCTGCACCGACACGGTCGAATAGTTGCTCGCGACGATGTCCTTGAGCCGCGGCGGCTCGGCGCTTACGCCGACGAACGCCGCGTCGCGGTAGTACGTTTCGAGCGCTTCCCGCGCGTCCGCCAACGAGGCGCCGGCCCGCAGCCGCGTAAATAGCGTCGCATAGATGCCGCGGGCGAACGGCCCCGACTGCGGCACGAAATTGAGCCGGATCGGGCTGCCGGTCGCCGCCTCGACGAGCGCACGAACCTCGGGCGCGTGGCGATGGCGCAGCGCCTGGTAGCCAAACAGATTGTTGTGGCGCATCGGGTGATGCGTCGTGTCCCTCGGCGTGCGGCCGGCGCCGGTGCTGCCGGTGATCGCGCTGACGGAAAACTCGCCGTCGACGAGCTCGGCCGCGACGAGCGGCACGATCCCGAGGAGCATCGATGTGGCAAAGCAGCCGGGATGGGCCGCATGCGGCGTTTCGACCGCCGCGGCATGCTCCGGCAGCGCGCAGGTGAACTCCGCGAGCCGGCCCGGCGCCGGATGCGGATGGCCGTAGACCTCGGCGTAGGCGTCCGCGTTCGCGAAGCGGAAATCCGCCGACGCATCGACGGCCGTCATGCGCACGCCTGCCGCCTCGCTCGCGTCGAGCAGACGCGCGACCACCTCCGCCGACGCGCCGTGCGGCGCGGCCGAGAGCAGCACCCAGTGCCCGACGTCGCCGAGTCGCTCGATCGCCTCTTCGAGCGAGACGAAGCGCTGCTCCGGATAGGCGCTCGCGAGATGCGGGAAAGCACCCGCGATCGGCTCTCCGGCCTGGCTGGTCGAGACGCAGCCGCCGAGCTCGAGCTGCGGATGCTGCGCAATGAGGCGCAAGAACTCGCCGGCGACGTATCCGGAGCCTCCCAGCAGCAAAACTTGCCACGTGCTCATGGCAGCGCCTGCGGAATGCGCGCGCCGAGGCCGATGCGCTCGAGCAGCAAGTCGCCGAGCGCGGCGCCGTTCGCCATCGCGTTGATGGCCGCCACGTTGGAGCGCTCGTGGATGATGTCGATGCCGACCTGGTTGTCCGTGGCGGGCCCGGTCACGACGGTCGGCTCGATATCGAACTCCTCGCGGAGCAGCTTGACGCCGCCCCACGCGGCGACCGGATCGTTCGCGCACAGCACGACGGTCGTCAGCGCCTTGCGCAGCTCCGGGTCGTGCAGGATCGCCTCGACGCCGTAGGCGCCGAGCAGCCCGTCGCCGAGCTCGAAGACGATGACGTCCGGCCGTCCCGGCACCAGCATCGACATCAGGCTGCGCGTGATCGCAGGCGCATTGCTGGACGTGGTCGCGACGATGCCGAGATCCGTGAAGATCGCGGTGTTGCGTGCCCCGGCGTCCTCCATGGCAAGGATGTCGCGCCGCAGCGCGACGCCGGTGGCCTTGAAGGCGTCGATCACGAGACCGGCATGCCGGAAGCGGCTCACGACCGCGCAGGCCGCGGCCGTCTTGCCCGAGTTCATGCAGGTGCCGGCAAGCGCGACGACCGGGATACCGGTCGACGATACGGGCGCATTGCCATTCGGCTTCTGCTTGCCGACTCGCGCCGGGACGCCGACCCGTTGGCCGAGATACGGGAAATCGAGGACCACGCCGAGCACGCGGCAGTCGAACGGCTGCCCCTGCGTCGGATTGATCGAGTCGCAGATGCCGAGCACGCCGCCGAGGTTCAACAGCTGCACGGTGTCGCCCGGCACGAGCTTCTCGGGCAGATGGCCCGAGTAGCCGAACAGCGCCTTGCGGTGACCGAGCGCGCCGACGATCACGTCGCCGCGCTTGACTTGCGCCATTCGCCCGCTGGTCAGCTCGAGCGTGTTGTAGCTCGCCTTCGAGTTCAGCACCTCGACGGCAATCAGCACGCCTTCCTCGCACGGGATCTGCGAGTCGATGCGGATCTCGTGCGAGAGGTCGCTGGCGATGGCTACGGAAGCAATTTTATCGACGACTACGGAACGCATGGCGGTCATCCTCCCGCTCGCGTGTGAAGCATGCCCGGCAAGGCCAGGATGCGCGAAAAACCCAACGCGTCGGCCGGCGTCCATTCGCCCGCCGACTCGCCGTACTTGCCGCGGCTTGCCGCCATCAGCGAATGCGGCGACGCGGTGCCGACCACGAACAAGCTGCCCGGCCGGAGCAGGCAGCGCACCGTTCCGGTGACGCGCGCCTGGGAGGACGTCAGCAGGGCCTCGATATCGCGTGCGGCCGGATCGAGCTGCTTGCCTTCATGCACGAGATCCCCGTAGATCTGTGCAAGCGGCTCCTTTATGCGCATTTGCAGGCCCGTGAGCGTCAGCTTCTCGAGCTCGCGATGCGCGGCCAGCAGAATCTCTGCCGCCGGTGCTTCGAATGCGACGCGGCCCTTGGTGCCGAGGATCGTGTCGCCGAGATGAATGCCGCGGCCGATCGCAAACGATGCGCCGATCGCCTCGAGCCGCTCGATCAGATCGACCGGCGACAGCGCCTCGCCGTCGAGCCCGATCGGCACGCCGCGCTCGAACGAAAGCTCGATCTCGACCGGCTCGTCGGCCTCATCGAATGCGCCTGCGCTCAGCACCCACGCCGACTCGGGGATCGAGTCGCGCGAGTCGAGTGTCTCGGTGCCGCCGATCGTCACACCCCACAGCCCTCGGTTGATCGAGTAGGCCGAGCCCTTGGACGGCACAGGCAACCTGCGCTCCTCCAGAAAGGCGACCTGGTCCGCACGTGCCCAGGCATGATCGCGCACCGGCGCCAGCACTTCGAGCCCCGGCGCGAGCGTCTTCAGGATGATCTCGAAGCGCACTTGATCATTGCCGGCGGCCGTGCAGCCGTGCGCTACAGTGGCGGCGCCGAGCTGCTGCGCGATCGTCGCGAGATGGCGCGCCTGCACGCCTCGCTCCGCGCCGACGCAGAGCGGATAAAGCTGGCCGCGGCGCACGTTGCCCATGATGAGGTACTTGAGCACGCCGTCGAAAAACTCGTCGCGCGCCTCGATCAGAATGTGCTGGGCCGCGCCGAGCGCGAGCGCGCGCCGCTCGAGCGCCGCCGCGGCCTCGGCATCGATGCCGCCGGTATTCACGGTGGCGGTGACGACGTCCCGCCCGTAGGTCTCTTTGAGCCACGGAATGCAGAACGACGTATCGAGGCCGCCGGAGAAGGCGAGCACGATCGGGTTGTTGGCGGCGGGCTGGGTCATCGGCGAATCCGTCATTTCAGTCCCTTTTTCCAGTGCTGCCGCAGTCGAACTCTGAGCCTGCGCTGCTGCGTCGAGTTCGCGGTAGCGACGAAGATGGTGTCATCCCCGGAGAGCGTGCCGACGACCTCCGGCCAATCGATCCGATCGAGCGTGACGGCGACGCGCTGCGCCGCGCCGACGGCCGTGCGGATCACGAGCAAATTCGGCCCGGCCGTTCGCAGGTCCCGAACGAGATCGGCGACGCTCTCGAGCTGCTCGCCGTTGCCGTCCGCTGCCCTTTCCGGCAGGCTGTAACCGTTCTTCAGCTTCGCCGCGCCGAGATCCCGTAGATCGCGGCTGACGCTCGACTGCGTCGCCACGAACCCTTCCGCACGCAACAACGTCACCAGCTCCGATTGGCGGCTGATTTGATGTGCTTCGAGCAAGCGGGCAATAGCCCGCCGGCGCTCGTACTGCTGTGCGGTAGCGCTCGGCATCGGCAGGAGTGTTGAATAAACTTGCGCATATACTACAGCGTATGTGCAATTCTGCAACGGTTTTTTGCCCCGCTCTTGGTGGCGTCCCGACGGAGTCCGGCATGAATGATTCGCCCCTCGTATACGTCGAGCACGGGCCGCACGATGCACGCTCGTCGATCATTTGGCTGCATGGCCTCGGTGCCGACGGCCATGATTTCGAGCCGCTCGTGCCGGAGCTCGGTTTCAGCGACATCCGCTTCGTCTTTCCGCATGCACCAGTGATGCCGGTGACGATCAACGGCGGCATGCCGATGCGGGCATGGTTCGATATCGCCGCGCTTGAATTCGACGCCGTGCCGGACGAGGCCGGCATTCGCCGCAGCGCCGCCGCGCTCGGCCGGCTCGTCGATGCGGAAATCGCGCGCGGCGTGCCCAGCGAGCGGATCATCCTTGCGGGTTTCTCGCAAGGCGGTGCGATCGCTCTGCATGCGGCGCTGCGCGAAGCGCGCGCGCTCGGCGGGGTCATCGCGCTATCCACATTTCTGCCGCTCGCCGAGACGCTGGCCGCCGAGCAGCACGCGGCCAATCTCGGCGTGCCGATCTTCATGGCGCACGGCGACGACGATCCGGTCATTCCGATCCGGTTCGCCGAAGCGAGCCGCGAGTGGCTCGAGCGCGCCGGCTACGCCGTCGAGTGGCACCGCTATCCGATGGCGCATACCGTCTCGCTCGAAGAGGTGCGCGACCTCGCGCGTTGGCTCACGGCGCGAGTGGCGGGCGGCTGATTCGCCAGGTCCGTCGCCGCGTCGTCCGCGCTCGGGCGCGCCGCGCCGGTCAGGTGTCGGCCGGCGCGCTGTCGCGCGGCGCTGCTACGAAGTCGAAGCGCGCGTCGCCGACGACGTTGCCCGAGGCGTCGAAGCTGCGCTCGATGAAGCGCGCGCGTTGGTCCGCTTCGAGCCGGATCACCGTCGAGCTGCGGGTGCCCCAGAGCGGGTCGAGCTGGAACGGCGAGACTTGCCGCTCCACGAAGCCGTGCACTGGCGGATGACGCTCGGCGAGCAGCGCGAACAGGGCGGCGTCCGGCTCGTCTTCATTGGCGAGCTGCGCGGTGCGGTCGCGCGCCGCCGTTACCTTCGGCCAATCGACGCCCGGCTCGACGTTGCTGACCGCGTGAACGCCGGGCGGCAGCGGCTGCGCACCGCTGCGCGTGCCGACGAACCAGAGTGCATCGCGATCGGCGATGAGCAGGTTGAACGGCCCGAAGTCGTCGACCGCCGCGCCGATGCGGGCCGCGTAACGGGCCGCGGATTCATCGCCGCGCAGGAAATCGGCGACCAGCGCGCCGCGCGAACGAAGGCCGCCGGGGCCTCCGCCGCCGCTCAGATTCGTTACCGCCGCAAAGCGGCCGGCGCGATCGAGACCGAGCCAGGTGCCGCCCGCCGCGAGATCGCGCCCGGCGAGCACCTGCGGCACATCGGCCCACCATGCGGCCGCGGCCGTGGGCCGCGCATGCGCCTCGTCGCGGTTCGCAGCCACGAGCAGCGGGCGGCGCGGCATGCGCCATGCGACCGCGATCAGGCACATCGATGCAACCGGGGCGGCAGGCTCCGCACGGCGAGGATCGCGCATCGGCGGGCGGCAGTGATCGGGTGGGTCATCCCTGCATTTTGCCGCTTCCAGGCGAATCCGACAGCCGTCTGCGCGCAGCGACCGCCCGCGGCGCGTTCAGGAGGCGAGCGACCCGCCCGGTAAGGCATCGCCCGACGAATCCACCAGAAGGCGTCGCCCCACCGCATTCGAGACCGCCACGCAAGTCGGGCAGGACTGGCGGGGCACGGCCAGCAGGTCGACGACATAGCCGGTGGAGCACGCATCGCAGCGCACGATGCCGAGCTCCTCGCCGCGGCGCAGGCTCGCAAGCAGGTTCCAGCCCCACTCGAACGTCAGGTTCGCGCGCGGTACCAGCGTGCAATAGGTCTCGTAGCATTCGCAGAAGCGATGACCGAGATCTACGTTGCCCTTGAGCTTCGGCGCTTGCGCGGGATCCACGGTCAACAATCCGTTCGCGATCAGCAGATTCACGAATACGCCAGACTCGAGTGCGCGCAGCGGCGTTTTGATCAGCGGCGCCACCTGGGTCGGTGACCGGCCGCGGCGGCGACGTACCGGCTCATCGCCATACTTGAAGTAGGAGGTATAGAGCTTGCGAATTCGATCGTCACTCAGCCCGGACCAGAAACGAATCGTGCCCGTGCGCGCCTCGTGGCCGATCATCCGGATGGCGAGATCGAACTTGGCTTTTTCGCTGCGGTAACGGTGATCGGTCGCCCGCATTTGTTCTTATCCCCCCTAAACGTGCAGATCGGAGCTTAGGTTAACTTTGCCGCTAATGGTACTTTAGGACCATATATGGTAATAATCGCGGAAAAAGAGCCGAACATGCCGGATAGCCCGCTACCCATCGAGCCGCTCCAAGAGATCCACGAGCTCAACCGTCTGTTTCTGAGATCGTTGCAAGCACGCAAGGTCGATGCCTTGCGATCGGCCGGCTTTCCGGCTGGCGCAATCGACGCTTTGCGTCAGGCGAGCCCCGAGCATCTCGATGCGATCGCCGAGTTTCCGCGTACGCTATTCGAGTTCATGCTCGAATCGCCGCAGACCGGCACGGCGGCGCCCTATGCGGGGCCGCTGGATTCGAGCTTCACATCGCGTATCCTCGAGCTCACCATCGCGCACTGTGCGTGGACGGCGAGCCGCGAGAGCCCGTATCGCGCGCGTCTGTTCTTCGGCCTCGGCACAGAAATCATCCAGGTGCTGAGAAGCACGCCGCTGTCCAAGCTGCCGTGGCTCGCGACCACGCGCGCGCGTGTCATGTGCGCATTCCGCGACGGCGAGGAGCTGTGGCGAGAGCTGCTGCTCGAGACTCGCCCGGAAGCGCGGCGGCAACTGGTGCTGGTCGCACTGCAGCCCGCGCTGCAATCCGCCGCGTTGTCGAACGCGCCGGCCTGACCGGCTCATCTTCCCGCCGGCCACGCACCGCCGGTGCGCCGCGGGCGTACACTCGCGTCCGCGCGAGCCGTCTCGGCCAGCGCGGTTTCCTGGCGTGCGGCTCGCGCCTCGCGCCTACGGGGCGCATTTCCGGCCGGTCGGGGCCGCCCGCCGCCCTTTCCGAACGGGTGACATTAGAATAGCCGCTCGTTACGACGGCACTCGAGAGCACATGGACGCGTTGGTCATCGAACAGCTGCGGAAGGTTTACCCGAACGGCATCGAGGCGTTGAAGGGGATCGATCTGACTGTGCGCGAAGGCGATTTCTTCGCGTTGCTCGGTCCGAACGGCGCCGGCAAGACGACCGCCATCGGCATCATCACGTCGCTCGTCACCAAGACGAGCGGGCAAGTGACCGTGTTCGGCCGCGACCTCGACCGGCAGCGCGATGCGGCCAAGTCGCTGATCGGCGTCGTGCCGCAGGAAATCAACCTGAACATGTTCGAGCGGAACTTCGATACGCTCGTGAACCAGGCCGGCTACTACGGCGTGCCGGCGCGCACCGCGCGCGGCCGCGCCGAGAAATATCTCAAGGCCTTACACCTATGGGACCGCCGCGACGACATCGCCCGGCATCTATCCGGCGGTATGAAGCGCCGGCTGATGATCGCGCGGGCGCTGATCCACGAGCCGCGGCTGCTGATTCTCGACGAGCCGACCGCCGGCGTGGATATCGAAATTCGCCGCTCGATGTGGGACCTGATGCGCGACATCAATGCCTCCGGGGTGACGATCATTCTGACCACGCATTACCTCGAGGAGGCCGAAAGCCTTTGCCGCAACATAGCGATCATCGACGAGGGCAAAATCATCGAGAACGACACGATGGCCAATGTCATCAATAAGCTGCAGCTGGAGGCGTTCGTGCTGACCCTCGACCAACAGATCCACGAGGCGCCCGCGCTCGACGGCTACACCGTGCGGCTCCGCAACGACTACCAGATCGAGGTCGACGTGGCGAAGGAGCAGGGGTTGAACAAGCTGTTCGAGGCGCTCACCGCGCAGGGGCTGCACGTCGTGACGATGCGAACGAAGACCAACCGGCTGGAGGAGCTGTTCATCCGCATCGTCGAGGGCAAGCATGTCGGAGCGCAGCCATGAGCGAGCAGCCGCCCGCGCTGGCCGCGGAGCTCAGGGCGAGCGAGCGAGGCGCCGAGCCGAGCGCGCTCGCGATCAATTGGGTCGGCTTTCACACGATCGTGCGCAAAGAGGTGCGCCGCGTGCTGCGCATCTGGCTGCAGACGATCGTTCCGCCGGCGATCACGATGACGCTCTATTTCGTCATTTTCGGCAGCCTCATCGGCCGTCGCATCGGCGACATGGAGGGTGTGCCGTATACCACCTTCATCGCCCCCGGCCTGATCATGATGTCCGTGATCACGAACTCGTTCGGCAACGTCGTGTCGTCGTTCTTTTCCAGCAAGCTCCAGCTGCATCTCGAAGAGATGCTCGTCGCGCCGCTGTCGCATATC
>CAZFJU010000200.1:0-8291 GCA_964518995.1 uncultured Gammaproteobacteria bacterium | reverse complement strand
GACCGGGCGGCTGCCCGGAAATCGTGAAGGTCAGCGGATCGCCGTCGGGGTCGCTAAAAAACGCGCCGGCGTTGAAATTGTATTCTTCGCCGCCGATCGCGTTCTGCGACGGGGGCGTGATCGGCCTGTCGAGCACTGGGGGCTGGTTGACCGGCGGGGCTGGCTCGACGTTCAGCGTGTACGCGCCCTGTGCGGTCGCGCTGCCGTCGGAGGCGCGCACGGTGATCCTGAAGGAGCCCTCCGCGTCGTCACCGAGCGTGCCGCTGATGACGCCGGACGAGTTGATCGACAGACCGGGCGGCTGCCCGGAAATCGTGAACGTCAGCGGATCGCCGTCGGGGTCGCTGAAGAACGGGCCGGCGTTGAAGTTATAGTTTTCGCCGCCGGTCGCGTTCTGCGATGGAGGCGTGATCGGCCCGTTGAACTCGGGCGGCGCGTTCGGCGGGGGCGCCGGCTCTGCCACCACGATCTGGAACTGCTGCTCCGTCGTGTCGCCGTCAGCCGTCGCGACGATTCGCACCATGTGGCTGCCCACATCGCCCCGTGCCGGCGTGCCGAACAGCGTTGCGACACCATTGAATGTCAGCCAGCCGGGTAAAGTAGGCACGGCGAAGGACACCGAGGCCTCGTCATCGGCGCGAGCCTCGATCGTATACGAGTAAGGCTCTCCGACCGTCGCGGCGGCCGGCGGCGAGTTGGTAATTTCGACATCTGCCTCGGCGCGGGGCATCCAGGCTACAAGAACCAGCCCAAGCCAGGCCACTATCGCGACATGCGAACTGCCGGAGCATGCCGCTACGGGGCGACGGAATGACGTATTGAGATTCAAGGCGGCTTTTATATGTGTTTATTGGGAGTGGACGAGCAAGTTCCATGCCATCTGGCATGCTTTTTGCTGCCGCGGAAATCACCACATAGGGAGATTTCGAGAATGCAGAATATATTAGCCCGATTCGCTCAGCTGTCGATGCTAGGTTTGCTCCTCAGCGCTGGGTTCATGGTGGCCGGGTGCGAGGACGGAGCGTTCGAGGAGGCCGGCGAAGAGATCGATGATGCCGCCGACGAGGTGGGCGACGCGTTCGACTAGCCGGCCCGTGGCAGGAGCACGCCTGCCTTCCATTGCAGCCCAACGGACTTGGATGTGCCAAGTCCGTTGGGCTGCTCCGCCACACAGTCTCGAACGACTCTGCGCGCGACTTCCATCGCATAAAGTGTCGAAAGCCCGTAAAAACTAAGGTTATACAGTCCCCAGGCTCGCGTCCGCGACAAAAAAAAGCCCGACCAGCGCGCCGGGCTTGAATTACGACGGAGGCTGAGCATGGGGGGGCTTACAGCCAGGCGTCGTTGTAGACACAGTAAAGCAATACACGTGCCAACGCCTGGATTGTACTTCGGGAGGTTGCGGCTACAGGGGGTTGTGCGTTAGCGTTGAGCGGCTTTCGAGTTTAAGACCGTCGCGTGGAGCGCTCTGCGCGACGCATTTTCCAGAATGCAAAGTGCCCATCCTGTTCTTGGATGTCCGGCGCCGTCCGTGCTGGCATAGAACCTGCAGTAACTAAATAAAGTTCATGCCGAGAGCACTGACCCATGCCCAGGCCGCGCCCGACATCGCAAGCGGCGGAGCGTTTCGCCGACCGGCGCCGAAGCCGCACGCGAAGCGAGGGCGACCGGCGCGGCGGCACGGAGCGATCCGACGGGAAAGTCGAGGTCCCCGTCGGGCGATCCATCACCGCCGACATGGCTTCCCTCTCCGGAATCCGGCGGACAGAGTTACCACTCCGATTCGAGCCGGAGCTGGGAACCCGCGCGGAGGCCGCGCCGGGCGGAGATGAGTGGTTTCACGAGATCAAATTCGATGGCTATCGCCTGATCGCCCGCGTCGAGGGTCGCGCCGTGCGCCTGTTCAGCCGGAACGGCAAAGATTGGACGGCGCGATTCCCTCGCTTGGTCGAGACCCTCGCGGATCTCGAGATCGACGAGGCCTGGCTCGATGGCGAGCTCGTTGCGTTGCAGGCTGACGGTACGAGCAGCTTTCGGCATTTGCAGGAAGCATTGGCGGCCCACAGAACGGACGAGCTGATCTTCGAGGTTTTCGATCTGACCCATCTCAACGGCTACGATCTGACGGGCGTTGCGCTCGAGAGCCGCAAGCTGGCGCTCAAGGACCTTCTGACGAGCCGAGGCGTGCTGGCGCCGCGCGGTGTGATCCGTTACGTCCAGCATTTCGAAGGCCGAGGCGATGCCCTGCTCGACGAGGTTTGCCAACTGGGACTAGAGGGCATCATGTCGAAGCGGCGGACGTCGCCGTATCGCAGCGGCCGATCGTCCGACTGGCTCAAGATCAAATGTGTTCAGCAAGACGAGTTTATCGTCGGAGGTTATACGAATCCGAGCAATGCGCGCATTGGTTTCGGAGCCTTGCTGCTCGGCGCATATAACGAGCAGGGCGAGCTGTGCTACATCGGCAGCGTTGGAACAGGCTTCTCGGCTCAACACTTGCGCACGCTTTATCAGCGGCTTCGGGAGATCGAGGTGGAGCGAGCGCCGTTTGCGCAGGGCCGGCTTCTGGACGCCGTGCGCGCTGCGCATTGGGTACGGCCGGAGCTCGTCGCGGACGTCGAGTTCACAGAATGGACGCGTGATGGCGCGCTGCGCCATCCTGTGTTTCGGGGCTTGCGCGAGGACCGAAGCCCCGAGGAAATCGTGCTCTCGGTCGATTCGCCGCTCGTGGATTGGCGCGTCGAGCCGCCGGCCCTTCGAGGTACGAGAATGACGAGGCCCGCGAAATTGCGCAGCGGCGAGGAGCACATCGCCGGGGTGCGGTTGACCCATCCCGACCGCGTGCTCTATCCGGATCAAGGCGTGACGAAAGCCCATCTCGCGAGGTATTACGAGCAGATTGCCGATCGCATCCTGCCGCACCTGGCCGATCGGCCGTTGACGTTGCTGCGGTGCCCAGGTGGCCGCGAGAAGACCTGCTTTTATCAGAAGCATCCGCCCGATGGCCTCGGGGATGCGGCGCGCCGAGTCATGATCGAGGAGGCTGATGGTTCCGGTTCGGCGGAGTACATGCATGTCGATTCCATAGCCGGGATCGTTTCGCTCGTGCAGATCGGCACACTGGAGCTCCATGTGTGGGGCAGCCGGGTGGATGCGGTCGAGACGCCCGATACGGCGGTTTTTGATCTCGATCCCGGCCCGGGCATGACCTGGCCGCGGGTGATCGATGCAGCGCATCTTCTGCGCGAGCGCCTCGATGCGATAGGCGTAACGAGCTTTCCGAAGTTGACTGGGGGAAAGGGCTTACATCTCGTAGTACCGCTGGTGCCGCGAGCCGCTTGGGACCGGGTGAAGGAATTTGCGCGGACCGTGGCGGAGAGCGTGGCGCGCGATCATCCCGGCCAATTTACCTCGAATATGGCGAAGTCGCGTCGACAGGGTAGAATCTTCATCGACTACCTACGCAACGGGCGGGGAGCAACCGCGGTGTGCTCCTATTCGACCCGCGCACGCGCCGGCGCGCCGGTCGCCGTTCCGATCAGCTGGGACGAGCTCGATCCGGCCGCCCGACCGGATCGCTATGGCATCGACACCGTGAAGCGGCGCCTCGCGGCGCTGCGCAAAGAACCGTGGGCGGACTTCGAGCGGTCGCGTCGACCGATCACGGCGGAGATGATCATGGCGGCCGCACAGCGCGGCTGAAAAGGGGCGAAGCGTGGCTGCACGGGCGATGTGGAAGGGGGTTCTGAACGTCGGGGACGAGCGTGTGCCGGTCAAGCTCTACTCGGCGGTGCAAGATCGCACGGTCCGCTTCAGGCTGTTGCATGCTGAGGATCATGTTCCAGTCAAGCAGCGGCTCGTCGAGCCTACGAGCGAGCGAATCGTCGAGTACTCGGAAACACAGCGTGCGTTTCTGACCCCGGAGCGCGAGCTGGTGGCCGTGCGGCCAGAGGAGCTCGACGAGCTCACGCCTGCGCCGTCGCGCGATATCGAGGTATTGCGCTTCGTCCCGGTCGGCGCGGTCGATCACCGGTGGTACGAGCGGCCGTACTTTCTCGGTCCGGACGGCAAAGCGGATCCGCTCGCGGCCTTCGCCGCTGCGCTGCAAGCGAGCGGACGTGAGGGCATCGCCCGCTGGGTCATGCGAAAGAAGGAATATCGCGGCGCGTTGCGGGTTGCGGACGACGGCGTGCCGATGCTCGTGTCACTACGTTCGGCGGAGGAGGTCATCGTGGCTTCCGAGCTCGGCTCGCCCCAAGGCAAGCCGCTCGACGAGCGTGAGATTGCGATGGCTCAGCAGCTTCTCTCCATCCTCGAGGCGCCGTTCGAAGCCGACCAGTATCGAGATGAGTATCGCGAGCGCGTGCTCGAGCTTGTGCGGGCCAAGGCGGAGGGCAAGACCATTCGACGGATAGCGCCCAAACCGGTCCGAGCCGAAGCGGATCTTGCAAAGGCGCTGCGGGAAAGTCTTGACGTGGAACGCAAGCGGGCTTGAAGCAGCGAGGGAGTGGAGCACAACGATGGCCGATGATCCGACAGACGGCGAAGAAGTCGAGCAGCTCGAAGGCAGTGCGGCGAGGTCGCTCTGGTCCGGGTCGATCACGTTCGGGCTGCTAAGCCTCTCGGTCGACCTCTTCCCGGCGCTGCGCACGGAAGTATTGTCGCTCAAGATCGTCGATGCCTCGATGCGGCCGCTGACGCGGCGTTACGTGTGCCCCGAGCACGACGATCGGTTCTTGTCGCGCGACGAAATCGTGCGCGGCTACGAAGTGGAGAGCGGCGAACACGTGATCGTCAGCGACGAGGAGCTTGACTCGCTGGCGCCGGAGAAATCGCGTGCAATCGATCTGCGCAAGTTCGTGGATGTCGCGGAGATCGATCCGATGTACTTCAAGCGCGCGTATTTTCTGACCCCGGCCGAGGACGAAGCGAATCGCGCGTATCGGTTGCTTGCGGAGACGATGGAGCGCAGCGGCCGAGCGGGCATCGCGACGTTCGTCATGCGCGGCAAGGAATATCTCGTCGCCCTCTTGGCCGAGAACGGCGTGCTGCGGGCCGAGACCCTGCGCTTTTCTGCCGAGATACGTCAGCCGGAGGAAGCCGGGCTGCCGCTCTCCGCCGACGCTCGGCCGGCCGATGTTGCGCGCTTCCGCAAAGCGATCTCGGCGCTTGCCGCGGACGAGGTGGACCGCACCGAGCTGCACGACGCGCGCACCGAGCGTCTTCGCGCCCTGATCGATGACAAGCTGGCGCAAGGGGTCGGCGTCGAAAGGCTTCCGGAGGCGGAGGAGGCGGCCGAGGAAGCCGAGATCATCGACTTGATCGAAATCTTGAAGCGCCGGCTGCAACCGGATCAGCGCGAACGGGCGACTACAGCGGAGCGCACGCGCGGCAATGGACAGACGCCCGCGGACAAGCGAAACGGCGGTGAGGATCTGGAGAGCCGCTCAAAGGGCGAGCTGTATGAGCGCGCGAAAGCGTTGAACGTGCCGGGTCGAAGCAAAATGGATAAGACTGAGCTCGTTCGCGCCGTGCGCGAGGCGCGCGGCGGCTCTGCCGACTGAAAAGGACATGCTATGCCAGGGCCGAGGGCGGGCCAGCGACTGTGCGCACGCGCCTATCTTTGATCCTGTGTGAGCGATGGCGGGTCGCTGGCCGGAAAGCTGTCGTCGAGCTCTTTGTCGAGCTGCTGGTCCAGCAGCGACGCCTCGTCGCGTTCGCGCTTGGAACGCGCGTCTTGGCTCGTCTTATCATGGGGCGTCTGGCTAGGTGCGAAATTACGGCTCATGGATTCTGCTCTCTTGAGTAACTCGTAGACATAAGGTGCAAGTCGCGTGCCGGCCTGGCGAGGACCGTGCTGCGGCGGTGTGCAAGATCGAGACGGGGTCACCCGACGGCAAGCCGCTATCAGTTCCGGATGAGGGCCCGCAGGGCGCGTGATCAGGTCGTCATGAAATCCCCGCCGTTAGGATGCAGCACCTGCCCCGTAATGTAGGACGCGTCCTGGCACGCCAGGAATACAAAGCATGGTGCAACTTCCGAAGGCTGGCCGGCCCGGCCCATCGGTGTGTTCTGCCCGAATGAGGCGACCTTTTCCTCGTCGAACGTAGCGGGGATGAGCGGCGTCCAGATCGGGCCCGGGGCCACGCCGTTCACCCGAATCCCGCGCTCCACGAGCGACTGCGCAAGGCTGCGCGTGAACGACACGATCGCGCCCTTTGTCGAGGAGTAGTCGAGCAGATGTGAGCTGCCCCGGTAGGCAGTGACGGACGTCGTATTGACGATGGCGCCGCCCTCGCGCATGTGCCGAAGGGCCGCCTGAGTGAACAAGAAGTAAGCATAGATGTTCGTCCTGAACGTCCGCTCGAGCTGGTCGAGCGTGATGTCTTCGACGGCCGCTTGCGGCCACTGCACTGCCGCGTTATTGACGAGAACGTCGATTCGGCCGTTCGCGGCCGCCGCCGCCTCGTCGATGGCGCGCCGCGGGAAATCGGCGTCTTTGACGTCCCCTTCGATGAGCAAGCAGCGCGTCCCGCGCTCTTCGACGAGCTCCCGGGTCTTTTCGGCGTCTCGTCGCTCGTCGCGATAGACGATTGCGACGCTTGCCGCGCTTTCAGCCGCAAAATGCACGGCAACCGCCCGGCCGATCCCACTGTCGCCGCCCGTGATGATGCAGTGCCGTTCGGCGAGACGCTGCGCGCCAACGTAGCCATCTCGAATAATCTCGGGCTCGGGATGCATTCGGTGCTCGTCGCCCGGCTGCTTATCCTGGTGCTGGGCAGGAAACCCTTCGTCCGGCATGTGATCCATCTCGATGCTCCTGTGATCCAATTTTTGTCGGGACTCCGCGCGTTTCCGGCTATTTGGCGGACGGCTCGAGAAACCAGGCGGTGAACCATTCGGGAAGACGCTCGGTCAACGTCGTCGAGGGCTCGCTCCCCGCGAGCAGGTCGCCAACCGGCGGCTCCGGAAGGGCAACGTCTTCGGCGCCGAGATTCGTCACGAGCGTCAGACGCGTGCCGTCCGCGAGCGGCCACGTCACCTGGAGCGCGGCCGCGCCCAGCAGCCGGCCGCTGGCGCGATCCGCTGGAAGAAGCGGAGTAAGCACGTCGCGGCGGAGCCGCAGCAGGCGCATATAGCGGTCGAAGACATCGGCGTGCTCCGGGCGGCTGGGCGCCGCCCAGTCGAGCTTCGCGGATAGAAAAGTCTCGATCGCGAGGGGATCAGGCAGGCTCTCCGCGCCGTGGACGGCGAAGAAGTCGCTGAACTCCTTCCGGCGGCCCTCGCGAACGGCGTTAGCCAGATCGCCTTCGAAATCGCAGAAGAACGGAAACGAATTCGGAGCGTGAAACTCCTCGCCCATGAACAGCAGTATCGGCGACGGCAACAGCAGCAGCAGTGTCTCCGCGGCGCGCATCGGACGGGGCCCGGCGAGCATCGAGAGTCGCTCTCCCATGGCGCGATTGCCGACTTGGTCGTGGTTCTGAAGGAAGTTCAGAAACGCCGCGGGCGGCAGGTGCGCGGAGGGCTCACCGCGACCCCGACCTTGCCAATGCGGCGAAGGCTCGCCTTGATACGCGAAGCCCTCAGTCAGGCAGCGCAGCAGGTGGCGACCGGGGTCGCCGTAGTCCTGGTAGTAGCCGCCGGTTTCCGCAGTCAGCAGCACATGCATCGCGTGGTGGAAGTCGTCGTTCCATTGCGCCGTATAGGTTCTGGGGCGGCCGTCTGCACGGCGCTCGAGGTGATGGGCTTCGTTGTCGCCGTTCTCGAGCACGAGATGCACATGGCGACCGGTCACGCGTTGCTCGACGGTTGACGCGAGCTCCGTGAGAATGTGCGGCGTCGAGTCATCGATGATCGCGTGCACGGCATCGAGGCGCAGGCCGTCCAGACGGTATTCGAGCAGCCAAAACAACGCGTTCTCGATGAATAATGCGCGTACCGGTGCAGCGTGCTCGCCGTCGAAATTTACCGCGTCGCCCCAGGGCGTCTGGTGACGACTCGTGAAAAGTTGC
This sequence comes from uncultured Gammaproteobacteria bacterium, assembly GCA_964518995.1. GTDB lineage: Bacteria > Pseudomonadota > Gammaproteobacteria > Steroidobacterales > Rariloculaceae > ZC4RG20. The sequence goes on along the minus strand of CAZFJU010000200.1, from coordinate 276 downwards.
GGCGCGTAGTGCGACAGATAGTTTCCGGACGGTCCAAAGTGGTTGTAGACCACATCGAGAACGACCATGAGGCCGAGACGATGTGCGGCCTGCACGAAGCGCTTGAGGTCTTCGGGGCGGCCGTAGCTCGGTCTCACGGCAAACGGCAGTACGCCGTCATAGCCCCAGCTACGCGCGCCGGGGCCATCGTTGACAGGCATCAGCTCGATCGCGGTGACGCCGAGTCGTTCGAGATACGGCAGCTTCTCGGCCGCTGCCGCGAACGTGCCCTCCGGC
>CAZFJU010000199.1:0-8339 GCA_964518995.1 uncultured Gammaproteobacteria bacterium | reverse complement strand
GACGGCGGAAACATCGGCGTCAAGGTCGTCGACGAGCGCAACACCGTGCGATTTGTCGAAGTCGAGATCGTCCGCTCAGCGAGCGACGGCATCTGGGTCACCGGCCTGCCCGACCAGGCCGTCGTGATCACCGTCGGCCAAGGCTTCGTCGCGATCGGCGAGCGGGTCGAACCGGTCCCGGAGCGGCTCTAGAACGAAATGGGGTCAGAGCCCTTTTCGCCTGCAGAAAAATGGGGTCAGAGCCCTTTTACCGCCATCGGGGCTGCAAGTGATGCCTGTGACGAAAAGGGCTCTGACCCCCATTTTTCTTATTCCTCAAGAAGGGCTCTGACCCCAATTCTTCCGGCGAGATAGACAAGCAACGATGTACACACTGATCGAAGCCTGCGTCAGACGGCCGCGACCGGTCTTGCTGGTGCTCGTGATCCTGCTGCTCGCCGGGCTATACGCCTATATCGCGATTCCGAAGGAGTCGGAGCCGGACGTCGCGATCCCGATCGTGTACGTGAACCTCACCCACGAGGGCATCTCGCCGGAGGATGCGGAGCGGCTGCTGATCCGGCCGATGGAAACGGAGCTCCGCAACCTCGAAGGGCTCTCGGAGCTGCGCGCCACGGCCACCGAAGGCAGCGCGGTGCTGATCCTCGAGTTCGATGCCGGCTTCAACGCCGATCAGGCGCTGCTCGACGTGCGCGAAAAGGTCGACACGGCGAAGGCCGAGCTCCCGGACGACACGGACGAGCCGTTCGTGCAGGAGGTCAACGTTGCGCTCTTTCCCGTGCTGGTCGTGAACCTGCACGGCAACGTGCCTGAGCGCATGCTGATCACGCTCGCACGCGACCTGCGCGACACGCTCGAGTCGCTGCCGGGTGTGCTCGACGCCGAGATCGTCGGCAACCGCGAGGAGCTCCTCGAGGTGATCGTCGATCCGGTTCGCCTCGAAAGCTACAACCTGAGCTACGAGGAAATCTTCAATTCCGTCTCGCGCAACAACCGTCTGGTCGCCGCCGGTGCGCTCGATACGGGCGCCGGCCGTTTCGCCGTCAAGGTGCCGGGGGTGTTCGAAGAGCTCGATGACCTGCTGAATTTGCCGGTCAAGACCGACGGCCTGCGCACCGTCACGTTCAAGGATGTCGCGACCGTCCGGCGCACGTTCAAGGACGCCGAAAGCTTCGCGCGGCTGAACGGCGATCGCAGCGTCTCGCTCGAAATCTCGAAGCGCATCGGCTCGAACATCATCGAGGTCGTCGACTCCGTGAAGCGCACGGTCGCCGCGCAGCAGGCGTTCTGGCCGGAGAACGTCGAGGTGACGTTCACGCAGGACACGTCCGAGGACGTGCGCACGATGCTGAGCGACCTGCTGAACAATGTGCTGACGGCTGTGCTGATGGTCATGGTCATTATCCTGGGTGCGCTCAGTCTGCGCTCCGCCGGGCTCGTCGGGCTCGCGATCCCGGGCGCGTTTCTCGGCGGCATCCTCGTGATCTATCTAATGGGCTACAGCATGAACATCGTCGTGCTGTTCTCACTGATCATGGCGGTCGGCCTGCTCGTCGACGGCGCGATCATCGTCGTCGAGCTCGCGGACCGGTTCATGGACCAGGGCTACGGGCGCGTCGAAGCGTACATGCGCGCTGCGCAACGCATGTCGTGGCCCGTCACGTCGTCGACCGCGACGACGCTCGTCGTGTTTCTGCCGCTGCTGTTTTGGCCCGGCATCGCCGGCGAGTTCATGAAGTATCTGCCGATCACGCTGCTCGTGACGCTGATGGGCTCGCTGATCATGGCGCTCCTGTTCGTGCCGACCGTCGGCGGCGCGCTCGGCCGCGGAGACGGCCGCGGTCGTCCTGCCGACATCGACGAGGCCGATCTGCTGCTCGTGCAGAAGCCGTTCGAGAACCTCGGCCCTGTGGGTCGGGCGTACCTCGCAACGCTCCGGCGCGTCGTCTATCATCCCGGCAAGCTGCTGCTCGTCGGCGTCCTGCTGCTCGGCGGCGCGATCGGCGCCTACGCGAAGTTCGGCGTCGGCGTGGAGTTCTTCCCGTCCGTCGAGCCGACGCAGGCCGCACTCAACGTGCGCGCGCGGGGCGACTTCTCGGTCGAGGAGCGCGACGCGCTGGTCCGCCAGGTCGAGGAGCGGATCCTCGGCATGCCGGAGTTCGAGTCGGTCTATGCACGCACGAGCCTACGCTTCGGCGGCGAGGAAGACGAAGACCTGATCGGCCGCATCCAGTTTCGCTATGTAGACTGGACGCTGCGCCGTCCGTCCACGGAGATTCTCACGGACGTTCGGGAACGGACGGCGGACATCGCCGGGCTCGTCATCGAGCCCGAAGCACAGCAATCGGGCCCGACGTCCGGCAAGCCGATCCAGATCGAGCTGTCGTCGCGGCGGCCGGAGCTGCTGCCGGACGCCGTCGCGCAGATACGCGCCGGCCTCGCGCAGATCGACGGGCTCGTCGACATCACGGACAGCCGACCGGTCCCCGGCATCGAATGGCGCATGCGCGTCGACCGCGATCAGGCCGCACGCTTCGGCGCGGACATCACGACCGTGGGCAACGCGATCCAGCTCGTGACGAACGGCATCAAGGTCGGCGACTATCGCCCGCACGATGCGGACGACGAGGTCGATATCCGGGTGCGCTTCCCGCCGTCCGACCGCAACCTCGGCCAGCTCGACGAGCTGCGTGTGCCGTCTGCGAGCGGCATGGTGCCGGTCTCGACGTTCATGTCGCGCGCCGCGGCGCCGCGCGTCGGCAACCTGCAGCGTGTAGATGGCCGGCGCGTGATGACGATCGGCGCGGACGTCGAGGAAGGCGTGCTCGCGGATACGAAGGTGCGCGAGATTGCCGCGTGGCTGCAAAGCGCAGACCTCAATCCCGAAGTCGACATCGTATTCAAGGGCGAGAGCGAGGATCAGGAACAGGCCGCGGCGTTCCTGCAGAAGGCGTTCCTCGCGTCGCTGTTTCTGATGGCGCTGATTCTCGTGACGCAGTTCAACAGCTTCTATCAGGCCTTGCTGGTGCTGACCGCGATCGTGTTCTCGACGATCGGCGTGATGCTCGGCTTGCTCGTGACGAACCGGCCGTTCGGCATCGTCATGAGCGGCGTCGGCGTGATCGCCCTCGCAGGCATCGTCGTCAACAACAACATCATTCTGATCGACACGTACAACATGCTCCGCGAGCGCGGCAAGGACGCAATCGACGCCGTGCTCGAGACCTGCGCGCAGCGCTTCCGTCCGGTCATGCTGACCAGCGTCACGACAGTCCTCGGCCTCATGCCGATGGTGCTCGGCATCAACGTCGACCTAATGGGCCGCAACATCGAGATCGGCAGCCCGTCGACGCAATGGTGGACACAGCTCGCAACCGCGATTGCCGGCGGCCTGGCGTTCGCGACCGTGCTCACGCTGATCTTGACGCCAAGCATGCTGATGCTCGGCGAACGGCTGAGCGGCTTCCGAAGCCGGCTCTTCGCCCGCGTCGGGCGGCGCGCGTCGCCAGCGGAGACCGCGGAGACTGCATGAGCGCTAGGGGAGCTAAAAACTGTAGTTCATGCTCAGCTGATAGCGCCGACCAAACTCGTCGTAGCCGTTCGGAATGAGCTGAGAGCCGCCTCGGGTGCCATAGCTGGCGACGATCGGCGGCGGACGATCGAACAGGTTCGTGACGTTCAACGCCACGCTCCACGCCGCCCCGGCCCCGGTCGCACCGTTATAGGCGAGACGCAGATTCGTGTAGTTGCCAGATGAAACACGATTGTCGTCGACATCCACGCCTTCGACCCAGTCGATGTTGCGGATCGTCTCGTCGATGTAACGCTGCTGCAGCTGGATACCGTACGCGCCGATGTTGTAACTCAGCGTCGCAATGGCCGTAAATTCCGGCGAGCCGAGCTGACCTGCGACATCGCGCGGCACGCCGCCGAGCGGCGTGTCCGAGCGCTCGAGAACGTAGCCGCCGAGCAGGCGCAGCGAGAGACTCTCAGCTTGGCTGTCGGAGAAGTTCGGCTCAATGCGGTAAAGCACCTCGAAATCCACACCCTCGACCTTCGCCTCTGCGACGTTCTGGTAGACGTTCCACACACGGCCGATGAAGCCGGTCGCAGGGTCGCGTTCGATCTGCGTACAGAACTGCGTATTGCCTCTGAGCTCGCACTCATCCACAACGCGTTGCAGCCCGAGCTGCGCCACCGCGCCATCGATCTCGACTCGATACCAATCCGCTGAAGCCTGGAAGCCCGGCAGCCGTGTGGGCTGGTAGACGAAGCCGGCGACGACAGTATTCGCCTCTTCCGGCGCCAGATCCGGATTGCCGCCGGCCACCGACGTGATCTGGAACGACGTGTTGTTGAAGCGCGGATCGTTGATCGTTCCCCCGCTGCCCTGTTGATCGAACCGCTCGGCAAACGTCGCCTCGCGCACGTCTCGCGACTTCGTCGCACGCACACGCAACGGCTCGAACACCCGCACGTCGAGGCCGAGCTTCCAGCTCTCGACGCGGCCGATGTTCGAATAGTCGGACGACCGATACGCGAGGCTCCCATCGAGGCTCTGCGCGTCGGACGCGGCCTCCCAGAACGGCAGGTTCACCTCGCCGAACCACTCCCAGACATCGTACTCGCCGCTGACGTGCGGCACCGTCGAGAACTGATGCAGGTTCGCGCTGCCGCCGGCGTAACCCGGGGGAATGCCGCGAATGCCGAGATGCTCCGCGTTCAGCGGCGGGCCGAGCACGTCGATCTCGCGCGGCAGTGCGACGTCCGAGAACGACTGCTCGCGATAGTTGATGCCGGCCGCCAACGATACCGGGCCGTGACCCCAGCCGTCGTGGAGCTCGCCCGTCACCAGCACTTCGCCGAAATCCTGATCGACATAGCTGTCGCCCATCTTGACCGTCGTCACGTAATCGAGCGCTGCGTGGCTGATATTGCCGTTGCCCATCGCATTGAACGGCACGCAATCGCGGACCGAGTTGTCCAGACCGATCGGCGAGAGCAGCGGGTCGGTGGTGAGATGATTCCCCGTGCCGCCGGGCGAGCCGCCCGGCGATGCGAGACGGCCGGCGACGGATTCGCGCAGCTGCTCCGGGGTCGGATCGTATAGTTGCACGTTGCAGACGATCGCGCCGGTCGCGGGATCGACGACCGCGTCCATCGCGAGGAACACGCGGTCGACGCGGATCTCGTCATGCACGCCAGTGCGCTTGTGCGACTCGCCGGATTGCCAAGATGCACGCAGGTCCCAGCCGTTCGGCAGCACGGCATCGAGCCCGAGCGTCCACGACTGGGTCGTGAACACGCCGCGATTCTTACGGCCTTGGCCGATCTCCGGCACATCCAAGAAGGCGCCGAGCTTATGCAGCTGGAACGAGTCGATCCCGGCCTCGTCCATGGCCGCGGCCACGGAAGCCGGCAAGAACGCGTTCTCGCGGTACACCGTTGCATACCAGCCGTCTTGCAGCGAGTACCCGCCGCGCTCGGTCACCGAGTTCGATTCCGAGCGGCCAACCAGGATCTGCGCGAAGCCGCGAAGATTGTCAGTAAACGCATATTGAGCGGCGACGAAGCCGGAACGGTTGACGACCTCCTGCCCGGAAGGACCGCCGCCGAACGCACGGTTATGAATCCGCGCCTCGGGCCCGCCCGACATCGACTTCGTCGAGCCCGGCCGATTCGGGGCGGCGTACACATCGCCCTGAATGAACTCCCGCACGCCGGAGCCGTCTTCGAGAAACGTCGTGCCGTTCATGCGAAACGGAATCAGCGGGCTGCTGCTGTTGCTGCCGGCGCGCGCCCAGATCACCCCGGTCGGGCTGTGCTCACTCGACGTGACCCAGGGTAATGTCAGCCGCTGCGGCACACCGGGCGGCGCGCCCGGCGACCATTCGGGGTTCGTGACCCAACCCCAGCGCTGCCACCAGCTGCCCAGCTCCTCCGGGTTGCGATTGATCTGATCGATTTGACGGGCTTCGACAGAGCCGATCAGATTCAGACGCTCGCCGATTTGCGTGCCGCCGGCGACCGAGAAGTTCCAGCGATCGCCGTCGCCCCATTCGCTCGTCCCGGTGCCGACATTGACTCTGAGCCCCTGGAATTGCCGATCGAGCACGAAGTTGGTCACGCCGCCGAGGGCGTCTGCGCCGTACGCGGCCGAGGCGCCGCCGGTCACGACATCGATGGAACGAACGAGCGCAGTCGGCAGCGTGTCGACGTTGACCGAACCGCGCTTATCCGCCGGAACCATGCGCGCACCGTCGAACAACACGAGCGTACGCTGCCGGCCGAGGTCCCGCATATCGAGATAACTGCCGCCCGCCGTGTCGAACAGCGTGCCGCCGCCGCGCTGGGCGGTGCTGTTCCCGAAGAACTGCGGCAGCGCGTCGAGCTGCTCCGCCACCGTGCCGCCCGGGTCGAACACGCTCAGCTCCTCGGTCGTCACGGCGGTGACCGGCGTCGGCATCCTCATGCCGTCCGTCTGACGAATTCGCGATCCGGTGACCGTGACTTCTTCCAGCACCTGCGCGATCGCGGTGTCGGCCCCCACCGTCAACGTGCCGCAAAGCGCTGCGATCGACAGCGCCAGGGGGCTCCTTCCCCATCCCTTGTGGTCGATGTCCTTCATTCTCCCCCCCTCCCCGATCGAAAGAAGACGCCATGAACGAGACCATGAAGAGAAAGTCGTCGAGCCACGGTGGGCAGAGTGCCGACCGCTCAGAATCTGGTGCTTTTTATAATGCCTGTTGAACTCCCCGGCTACATTGGAGCGCCACTCCGATCGGGGTGTCAAGCGGGAGCGCTTGGCCAGCGCGGCGGCTTTCCGGGCGTTCTCGTTCCCTTACGGAGAAGGCTACCGGATGCATCGTCGCCTCATGGCCGGAGCGGTGCCCATGGAAGCGCAAGGCGGCGAGCGACAATGCATGAGCAGCGTTGTAGGCGAGATCGAACCGGCGCTCGAGGCTGAGGGATACAATGCCCGCATCCTTGAGTCGGACCAGACCCGAGCGGAGCAGCCCGGCGATCTCCTCAGCTTCCGCAGGTTCTGCCTTGAGCTTTCTAACGCGAACCAAATTGTCGAGCTCTTCACGCGGCAAGATCGTCCCCTATGAGCACGATATGTTCACCGGCTAGCACGCGCTTCATGGGCTGTTCTTCTTGCGGCGCCGCCCCAATTCCTCCGTCGTGTACAAGGTCGGATTGATTTTCGCGCGAGACTTTCCTCTACGGGCGCCAGAGCGGCACAGAGTTTCTCCAGAGTCAGCGCGTCGGAAACGATGAGGAGATCGATGTCGCTGCTCGCCGTATCGGTCTGCTTGGCCACGGAACCATACAACACCGCGTCTCTATTCGGTCCGCCAGCGGCATCAGCGCGTCTCGAATGGGATCGCGTAGCCGACGGTTTTTCGAACAATGCCGCAAAGCTCATCGAAAACGGGTGATGATCGATTCGCCTGGTAGTGCTTCTGGTTGCCGACGCCGAAGACCGTCTTCCAGTTCGGCATTGCTGCATCGAATTGGTCCCGCCTCACGAAGCGATTCACCTTCAGCGCAACTGGAAATGGGCAAACCAGGAGAAGTTAGGAAACGACGGGGGTATCTTCGCTAAGAAACGCTTCCGGCAAATATCCCAGGAACGCGAGTGTCTGGTCTGTCTTTGCAGGGCGCGCATCAAGGCAGACCCCTCGGCGCATCTCTGGGCACGGTGCAACTCGGTGAGATGGTGGCCAGGGGCGGAATCGAACCACCGACACGCGGATTTTCAGTCCGCTGCTCTACCAACTGAGCTACCTGGCCGTACGCGCTCCCCCGCGGGACGGGGGCGTGGGGCCGTGTATTAAACCGGGCGGATCGAACCCGCGTCAAGGCACCCGGCCGCTTTCGCCGCTTTCCCGCCGGACTCCCTTCCCTTTACCGGCCTTGACAATTCGTTCGTCACCGTTTGATCTGGCTCCGGCACGAGTTATGCAGAGGCCGCACGCTATGACCGCACCGCTTTCCTCATTGAACGCCGCGCTCTATTCGGAGCCCGCGGCATTGGCCGCCCGTTATGCGCGCGTCCGCCAAACGAGCCTTGCGCTCGCCGAGCCGCTACTCCCGGAGGACCAGGTCGTGCAGACCATTCCCGAGGTCAGCCCTACGAAGTGGCACCTCGCGCACGTCACCTGGTTCTTCGAGCGCTTCTGCCTGCTCGAGCACGTCGAAGGCTACGAGCTCGTCGACGAGCGCTACCACTATCTCTTCAACTCCTATTACTACACGGTCGGCGAAATGTATGACCGGCCGCAGCGGGGGCTTCTCAGCCGACCCTCCGTGGCCGAGATTCGCAGCTATCGCGC
>CAZFJU010000198.1:0-8348 GCA_964518995.1 uncultured Gammaproteobacteria bacterium | reverse complement strand
CGGCATCGTCGAGGTCGACGTCGAGCTCGGCCGAGGGCAGTACGTCCGCGCCCGTCTCGACCTGCACGGTGACGCGCCGCCGGCAATACTTGTATGCGTTGTCGAGCAGATTGCCGAGCAGCTCGGTGAGGTCGCCGGGATCGCCGTGAAACACGGCGCCAGCGGCCACTTGCGTCGTGCACTCGACGCGCTTGTCTCGATACACCTTGTCCAGCGTCTCCTTCAAATCCGCGACGACCGGCGCCACCGCGACCGGCTCCACGCCGAGGCCGGTCGCGCCGCTCGCCCGCGCCCGGCGCAGCTGATAGGACACGCGCTGATCCATTCGCTCGAGCTCGCGCACCAGCGCATCGTCCACGCGCCTGCGGTGCGGCTCGGCGTCGGCGCCGAGCTCGAACAGCAGCGTGCGCATCGCCGCCAGCGGGGTCTTCAAGGCGTGTGCGAGATCATCCAACATATGGCGGTAACGAACGAGGCGCCGACGCTCGGTCTCGATCAGCGCGTTGAGGTTATGGGCAAGCGGTGTCAGCTCGGTCGGAAAGTCGCCATCGAGCCGCTGGCGGCGGCCCGCCTCGACCTCACGCACTTGGCGCTCGAGGGTCGCGAGCGGACGCAGCACCACACGCAGCAGCCCGGTCAGCACCAGCAACGTCACGACCGTAATCGTCGCGAACCAGGCGATCAAATACCGGCGGTAGTTCTGCTGCCGCTCGATATACGGCACGAGCGATGCGGCGATGCCGAATGTATAGGCCTCCACCGAGCCGTCTTCGCCGGCATCGAAGGTAATCCTGCGCAACAGTGCTTCGAGCGGCGGCAGCTCCGTAGGTTCCACAAGCAGATATCGGCGCGGCTCCCCCTCCTCGATGGTCGGGTCGATCGGCAAATCGCGGCCGACCAGCGACAGCGAGCGCCATAGCACACTGCCCTCCTCGTCCCACAACATACCGTACAGCCCAGAGTCGGTGACCGAGAACTGCGGATTGATGGCCTCGGCCGGCAGGGTCAGCGTGCCGTCGTCGGTCGGCTCAGCGAAGGCCGCAAGGCCGAGCAGCTGCACCTCGAGCAGATCGCGCCGCGCGCTGTCCGTCGTCTGCCGGAACGTGATGTCGAGCGCCGCGACCGTCAGCACGAACAGCGCTGTCAGCGCGACGCTGACCCAGAGCAGGACCCGAGCGCGAAGTGAGCGAAGCAATGCCATTTGACGAGAGGGACGTCCTGCCGCGAAGCCGCCCGCATTGTCCCCGAATGTGCGTGCCGATCGAAGAGGTAGCCGGTGAATCGACCACGGAAGGCCACGCTCTCAGGCGGCGCCGTCCTCGAGAGCCCACGAGCGTTCGGCGATGGCAAGTTCGCCATTCTCGCAGATCCGACCGGCCCGGTTCTCGGCGCGTTCGAGGGCGACGTCGACGACTGACACTGCGCGTTTACGCCCGGCGAGAGCGAACGAGGCGGCGCATGCCTCGATCGCCCGACAGCACCAGCTCGCCCCGGCTGGCGTTAAACCCGCCAGGCCCGACTACAGTGCAACCAGCAACTGGTCATAGATCTCGAGCGTAAAGTCGGCCGGAAGCAGCCGCTCGATCGAGCGAGCGTAGTCGCGAGTCTCTTCCACCAACAGTCGAGTGATCCGTTGTGCCGATTCTCCATTGAGGCCGGGTTTGAACCCCATGCTGAGCGGATCGAACGGCACCGCGGCGCCTTTCGCCGGCAGATGCCGCGCAATGGACCAAAGCGGCCCCATCATGATCGCCAGCGAAAACGCGCGCTCGAGCGGGGAGTTGTGTCGGTAGCTCGCATCGAGGAGTGACAGCATGACCCAGTAGTTCAGGTTGCCGAGCCAGGCGAGTGCTCTCAGGTCCGCATCCTCGATGCTGTTCGCACGCCCCAGATAGGCCGTCGGATTCATGGGCACCTGGTAGCACGGATGGCGCGCATCGCTGACCGGCAGGTTCCAGACGCCGGAGACCTCCTCGAGCAGCGGATGAGCTCCCTGGTAGAGCGATTGGAAGAACTCGAAGTGACCCACCTCTCCTTCATCCTTGATCTCGGTGAGGTCCTCCGACCAGGCGTCGAACTCGATACGGGCGACTCCGGCCTTCTTGACCTCGTCCAGCGTGTCGATGACCGCATCGTAAAGGTGCCCGACGTGATTCGGGGCGATGCTGCCGCCGAGGGTAGCCGCCAACTGGTCGACAAGTCGAAGCGGCCCGTTCTCGGTCAAGCGTGTGTTCTGCAAGGCGTCCGGCGGCGCTTCGCAATACGTGAACTTGGCCAGGCTGACCTCACCGAGCGGCGCGAGCTCGAAGGCGAACGGATAGATGTGGGGCTCGTAGGGGAAATCCTGACGCGTAAGGACCGGCGCAGCATTCAACTCCACGAGCAGCCGATTCACCGCCCCGAGGTGCTTCATCTCCTCGACGACGATGCCCATCAGCGAATTCGAGTTCGCCTGCGGGGTGCCGACCAGTTCCGCGTACGCGGGTTTGACCGAGAACGCGCCGTAGAGGTACTGGACCATCAGGTCGTGTTCGATTTCGGCGGCTTCCCGAAGAAGCCGAATGAGCTCGAGATACGGATCGGAAAAGCCCCGGTATATCGGCGTATTTGCGTGCTTCCCAGCAAAGGCCCTACCTGGGCCCGCGGCCACTCCGAGCATCGCGACATTGCCCAGCAGCGCGCGTCGCGACATGCCGTTGCGTTTCATAGCGTCCCTCCCCTAGATGTTCTTTTTTCGGCATTGCTTGCCTGTAATGCAGCCACCTGCAGAACAGTCGCCATGCCCCATGCAGGAGAGGGAAAACTGGGTCCGCGGTGATTCCGTTGCCCCAATAATGACGCAAGGACGCAGAGCGGGGGCAGTTTTCTAAATCAAGAAAAATTAAGCGCCTGCGTTCCCGCCCATGGCGGCTGCGCGTGCGCGGTCGCTGGGCGCTCGACCCGACGCATACGTCGGACGTTCGCCGCCGACGAAGAAACCAGCGTCTCGATCGAAGAGCGGCGATATACCGGCGCTTGCTGAGCTAGGAGCCGCACCGGCCGGCCAGCCACGCGGCGGCCGCACCGACGACGCGCTGCTCGGCCAGCGGCGCGGCGCGCCGGGCAGGCTCGACGGCAACGTCCGGCTGCATCGGTCCGCGATAGGCGTGGCCGGTCCGGTCGCTCATCGTCACGACCGACAGCACCAGCTCGGCGCCGTCCGGCAGCACGAACGTGCGCGTGCCGCTGTTGACGCCGTCGGTCGACGCGCCGAAGCTGCGCCGGCCGTCAATGCCGCGGAACGCCATCGCCAACACTTCGGCCGCGCTCGCCGTATCGGGGCCGAGCAGCACCGCGACGCTCGCCGCCGGATCGCGCAAACGATGCGGCTCGCCGCGCACGCGCAAGCGCGCGAAGTCGCCAAGACCCGCCCTGCCGTCGCGATACCAGACCGTCTCGCGGCGGCCGTCCGGGTATGTCGCGAACACGGCGTCGCCGTCGCCGAGCAGCGGCCCGAGCCCGAGCAGCATCGGCCACAGGTTGCCGCCCGAGTTGCGCCGCAGGTCGACGATCCAGCCGCAGGTGCCGAGCGGCTCGTCGTCGAGCGACGCGATCATGGACTGCAGCGTCTCCGCGAACTCGACCTGCTGCATATGCGTGCCGCCTGCGAATCCGGGGATCGTGAGATACGCGATGCCGTCCGCCATCCGCCGGCCTTCGGGCGGGATCGGCGGCCGGCCGGTGCGGGCATTCGAGACCGGCGCCGCGCCGAGCACCTCGGCCCGCTCGGCGGGCCGCAGATACGCATGCACGTCGCCGAGCGCGCCGATCGCATAACGGACGGCGAGATGCGCATCTACCTGGCTCTCGGCGCCCCGCGCTTGCAGAGCCACGGCGCTGCGAAACGCCGGCCAGTCGAGCGCCGCGCGGTAGATTGAATGGCTATCGATCAAACCGATCACGTAGTCGACGTAGTGGCGGGCGGTTGCCGATGCGGGCGGCAGAGCGGCCGTGCTTGCGCCGTCGACCGACACCGTATCAATCCATGCCGTGCCGCGCTCGAGCGATACGCTGAGCCGCGCGCTTGCAGCGGCCTCGAACACCGGCGTCTCCAGCGCGACATGCGACCACCCGCCGTCCGCGGTGACTGGCGCGCGCAGCCGATCGACGTACAGCAGCCCGTCGCGCCCATCGATACGCACGAACAAATCGAGCGCCTCGTCGTCGGCGGCCGTGGCATAGAACGAAAAGCGCTGGCGATTGCCATCTACCGGCGTCGCGGCAAAGCGCAGCGTCGCGCGCGCGGCGCCGCGGCCGTCGGCTGCCAGCTTCAGACTGTGCGCGCCTTCATGTGCCGTCGCGGCATCGATGAGCGCACCGTTGTCGAGGCTTAAGTCGAGACGCCGGTCGAGCCGCTCGGCACCGCGCGATAAAGGCTCGAAGCTCGGATCGACGGCGACCGGCCCCGCCGCGCCCGGTCCCCCTTCGGCGACCGCGACCGCCGGCCGCGGCTGCGCATGCGCCTCGCTCCCGCCTGCAACGGCCTGCGCGACGACGGCGAGCGCAGCGCAGATTCTGGCGGCTACGCGCCCATAGCGGGCATGCCGGGCGAATTGCTGCGTCATTCGCCCATGACGATCAGTCGAACAGCGTCGAAACGTGCCCGTGAGTCGGATCGTCGCGATACGCCTCGTAATGCTGGCGGAGCAGGTCGCGCCCATAGTCGTTACCGTTCGGTGTGCGCATGACGGTGTGGATATGGTTGCGCGTGGCGACGTCGCGCGGCCCGCTGAGCGCGGTCGGCCCCTGATGATCGAACTCGATGTAGATCACCGGGCTCACGATGCGGTAGTAGAACACCGCGTCCGGTCCGACCTCGCCCTTCCACGCGAAATACGTGCGATCGAGATGCGCGCGCACCTCCTCCATCTTCACTGCGGCATGGCCATCGTCCATATTGCCGACGTAGGCGTCGACCAGTGCGAGCAGCCGCTCGCGCTGGGCTGCATCGAGGCGCGTTGCCGGCAACCCTTCGACCGGCACATCGATGTTGTCCTGGAACATCTCGGCAAGGTTCTCGCCGCGGCGCTTCGCCGGCGTCAGCAGGGCGGCGCTGCGCTGCTCCGGCTCGAGCGATGCCATCAGCTCGACGGCGAGATCCTGCTCGACCTCGAGAATCCTCGTGCCGGCGTACTGCCCGGATGTCGCCGTGATCGGCTCTGAGCCGATAAACGTCGGCGTCATCACAACCTGGTCGCCGAGCACGAAGTAGTTGACGATCAGATGATGCCCGTCGAGCTGCCAGCCCCACGGCTCCGTCGGCGAAGGCTCGCCGAACACCGTGAACCAATAGAGATGCTCACCATATTCGTCGAAGTTATCGACCAGCTCCGCGAGATGATGGTTGAGGCGCATGACGTCGCGCGAGGTTTCGTAGCCTTTGGTGCTCAGCGACGCCTCGAGCAGCCCGTAGGCCGCGTCGCGCTGCGCCGGCGTCATCTCGTCCGCGCTGACGCCCTCGCGCGGGAAGCGATGGATGTTCGCCCAATTGCGCCATTCGTCGTCGTCGACGGCGAACTGCAGCCGCTCGCGCTGCTCGCTATCGAGCGCGGCGATGAACGCCAGCGCCGCCTGCCGCATCGGCTCGGTCGAGACGCCGGTCGGCGCGACCTCGAACAGCCCTTCTTCGATCTCGGCGCCACCGAGCGTCATGCCGACAAACGGCTCGGCGAGCGCCTGCCGCGCACGCTCGGCGAACGGGCCGCCCGCAGGCTGCGACCAGGCGGCCGCGCAGGCCACGAGGGCGACGCCGAGGACACTTGCGGGAACGACGCGCTGGATGCTCATGGACGACTCCGCCGCTGCGTTGATGACACGAGTTTCACCCAGAGCAGCGTCCGATGTCACGAGGCGGCACTCGAGGGCCCGGCAGGGCGCGCGGACCGCGCGGCTGCGGTTTGCGCCGCGGTCAACCCGAAGGCGTGCCGCGCGGCAGCGTCAGCCGATAGCCGCGGCCGCGCAGCGTCTCGATCGGCTTGAACTCGCCGTCCGGATCGAGCTTGCGCCGCAGCCGGCCGATGAACACCTCGATGACATTGCTGTCCCGCTCGAAGTCCTGCTCGTACAGCGCCTCGGTGATCTGCGTTTTCGATACCACCTCGCCGGCGTGCAGCATCAGATACTCCAGCAGCTTGTACTCGAAGCTCGTCAGCTCGAGCGGCTCGCCGTCGAGCCGAACCTGCTGGGAGCGCGTATCGAGCGTGACCGGCCCGCAGACGAGCTCGGACTGTGCCCAGCCGCCGGCGCGGCGCACCAGCGCATCGACGCGCGCGAGCAACTCCTCGACATGGAACGGTTTGACGACGTAGTCGTCCGCGCCGAGCTTCAGCGCCTCGACCTTGTCCTGCCAGCGGTCCCGCGCCGTCAGCACGAGGATCGGATAATCCTTGCCTTTCGCGCGGACGCCGCGAATCAGGTCGACACCGGACATGCCCGGCAGCCCCAGATCGACGATGGCCAGATCGACCGGGAACTCGGTGGCGTAGTACAGCCCCTCGCGGCCGTCCTCGATGCACTCGACGGTGTAGCCGGCGCGCTCGAGCTGCGCGCGAAGCGAACGGCTGAGCGTTTGATCGTCCTCGACCAGCAGCACACGCATCGCCTACCTCCCGCGAGCCCTAACTCGCTACAGGAAGCGGCCGTCCTCCGCGTCGATGCGGACGATGCGCATGCGCGCGTCGCCTTGGCCCTCGACGAGGACGCGGATCTCGTGAACGCGGCGACCGTTGCGGGTCGTGGTCTCAGCCCGCACGACGCGCCCCGGAAAACGCTCCAGCGCCAGCTGCCGCGCCTGCTCGAGTGATACGCCGCCCCGCTGCGTCAGCACGGCCGTCGGCACCGGCTCCGCGAAGGACCCGCCGACCGGCTGCGGCGGCGTGACCGGCCGAGCGAGCGCGGCGCCGGCCGCGAGCACGGCAAGCGGCATGACGGCACGACGCAGTGTGCGCGCGGCACCCTTCCGGCGGCGGCTCGGAATGCATGCGTTGCGCTGCATGGGCATCACTCATCGGCACCTTGAGCATCTCGGGTTGCCCGAAGCTTGGAGTTCGTATGCGCGTCCGTCAAGGACGCGAGGCGCCGCGGCCGATCGACTGCGCCGCCATCCGCTCGAGCTCAAAAGCCGACCGGCACCGCAGTCACCCGCAGCCGAATGCGCGACCCGGGGTGCTCCGGCGTCACGATAGTGTGTCGGCGCCCGCGATACTGATACGTCACCCGATAGCCGTCGACGCGCTCCTCGCGATAGCGTTCGTGAACGGTCTCGCAGCGCGATACGGTCGTCGCGCGCGTCGTGCCGCTCTGATTGCGAACGGCGCGCTCGGTCGCGATCGCGGAGCCGGCGATCGCCCCGGCGATCGTCAGCGCATCGCGCCCGCTGCCGCCGCCGAACTGCCGGCCGATCGCACCGCCGATCACGCCGCCGGCCAGCGCCGGCCCTGCGACCCGCGCGCGGCCTTCGCGCACGTGGACGACCTCGTCCCAGCATTCCTGGCGCGGCCGCTGCACATCGACATAGCGCACCACGGGCTGGACGTCGACCACCTTGGCGTAGACATATTCCTGCGAGCCCCGGTGCCCGTCTGCGAACGCGGCGCCCGCCGCGAGCGCACTCATCACCAGTGCCAACGATCCCCATTTTCGCAACATCACGCTTCTCCATCGACTGCGACCGCGATGCCGGCCTGCGCGATGTAAGGTACTGTCGGAGCGATGAATCGAAGCTGAATGCTGGTGCGGGTCAGTCGCCTGCCGATTCCTCGGCCTTGGCCTCCTGCCAGTACGCTTCGAGCTCCTCCATCGAATGGAGTGCGAACGAGCGCCCCGACTCCTGCACGCGCTGCTCGACGCGTGCGAAGCGGGTCTCGAAGCGCCGATTGGTGCCGCGCGCGCACTGCTCGGGATCGACGTCGAGGTGACGGGCGAGATTGGCGAGCGCAAACATGACGTCGCCGAGCTCCGCGCGGATCCGGTCGCGGTCGCCGCCGGCCAGGGCTTCGTCGAGCTCCGCGAGCTCTTCGTCCACCTTGGCGCGCGGGCCGCGCGCGTCCGGCCAGTCGAAGCCGACGTGCGCGGCGCGCCGGCCGAGCTTCACGGCGCGCGTCAACGCCGGCAGGCCGAGCGGCACGCCGTCGAGAACGCGCTCGCCGGGCGCCTTCTCCCGTCGTTTCAGCGCTTCCCATGTTTCCGCATGGCGGCCGGGCTCGATCTCGGCGCCGGCGAAGACGTGCGGATGCCGCCGCACCATCTTGTCGCAGATGCGGCGCGTCACGTCCGCGAACGTAAACTCGCCGGCCTCCTCCGCCATGCGC
>CAZFJU010000197.1:0-8356 GCA_964518995.1 uncultured Gammaproteobacteria bacterium | reverse complement strand
GCGGCCGCGCCGGTCGATCCGCAGCAGGTCGTTGCCGCCTGCATCGACTACGAGCGCATCCGCGCCGTACGCCTCAACGTCGTAAGGATTCGAATCGGGCGGATTCGGCGGTGCGCCGGTATGCGGGTTGTAGGTCGCCTCGTACTCGAACAGGTTGACGATTTTCGTCACTTTGCCGCGTTCGATGAGGTGCAATCCTTGCCCGGTATCGTTCTGCGGCCCCTGCGGCGGCGGGCCGATCGCGCCGGTGACGGCCCAAATCACGCCCCCGCGGCCAACGCTCATGTCGTTGACTCCAAGCAGCGGAATGGGCGAGCGCGGTACGCCGTGGCGGACTGGAACGATGCCGACGCTCGCGTCGGCAACGAGCAGCTGACCTTGTCCAGCTGTCAAGCCGAACAGCTGTCCGCCGAAGCCGCCGATCGCTGTGAACCCTGTGGCGGCGGCTGCCGCCGAAATGCTTAGACCGCCTATCAATGCGCTCCAGCGCGCCTTAGAGGTTGGAACGCGCTGCAAAGCCCGTACGATACGCTCTACACCACGCATGCATGGTCTCCGCTGGTTGGAAGGAGGTGGATGACGCCGATCTCGCCGCGCGGAAACGCGCGGAATTATTCTTTATCGAGAGATTCTATCGCAACCGGGGCTAGCATACGCTCGGGCCGGTTCAGCGGCAATGGCGTCGCAAGGAGACGCGACACGTGGAGCGTGTGACGGGCGCGCCCAGGCGGAAGGCGCTACGGATTCGCCGGGTACAGGCCGCTACGGATCGACCCGTTCGAAATTTAGCGTGGGCCGGTCGCCTTTTCGCGAATAGAGATGCTCGCTGGCCATATCGCGCAGCGCCCGATCGCGTTCCTCGGCGGTACGGAACCAGTGCATGTACTGCCAATCGGTGCCGAGCACGGGCGCGAAAGTATCCTGCCGCGCCAGCGTGACGCGAATGCCGTACGGCCGAGGTGCGTTGAGATCGCGAAGCAGGTTGTGCTCGTGGACGATTTCCATCTCTTCGATGCCAGGTGACGATGCCGGCGCAAATGATACCTCAGGGTGAGTCGCCGCGTTCCGCCGCGCCGACCCGCTCGGGCCAGCGCAGGAGCCGACGGGTCACGAAGCGGTAAGGCGGCTTCACCCACCCGGCCCACAAGCGGGAGACCAGGCCGGGGGTATCGAGCAGTGCGCGCTGCCGCAAGGTCAGTCCGTCGGGGAGGTATGTTCGCTTGTGCTTCAACAAGTGGCGCAGATCCTCGCGAGCGAGCGCGCGGAACAGCGGACCGCGGCGTCGGCTCACCATCGCCACCTGAAAATCGACGACGGCCGCGCCGCCCTCCGGCGTGCATAGCCAGTTCGCTTCCTTGGCCAGGTCGTTGTGAACGATGCCGCGGCGATGAAGCGCGATCAGCAATTTCAGCGCCGACCGGAAGTACTCGGCGGAAGCCGGCCGCGCCTCGTGCATTGGACGACCGGGCAAATACTCGCGCTGCACCGCGCGGCCTTCCACCCGGAGCAGCCGCGGAACACCCGGCACGCCCGCTGCAATAGCGAGCGCCGCCGCCTCGCGCCGGCCGAGTCGCCACGCGAGCCAACGCAGCCCGGGTCTTGCATCGTCAGTGTTGCGACGAACATACAGACCCTGTGGTGTGGCGGATTCGAGCTGTCGCACGATGTGCACCGAGCCGAGGTAGTCTTTTTTTAAAACAGAAATCAATGACATGCGATTACCAGCCGGTGCGTTGCCGATGCGCTCGGGCGCCCCTACAATCGCGCCACTGTGCCGAAGGTCATGCAGCTCGGAGATTATTTCGTCGTCGGCGGGCCGGTCCAGCCCGACCGCGCCTGTTACATCGAGCGTGCGGCGGATGCCGAGCTCATGCGCGGCATCGACGAGCAGCGCTTCTGCTACGTGCTGGCGGCGCACTCGACCGGCAAGTCGAGTCTCATGGCGCGTGCTATCCGCGACCTGCGCGGCGATGGCAAGCTTGCCGCCGTTGTCGATCTCAGCCAGATCGCCGCGTACAGCGAAGCCGGCGCTGCGGCGCGTTGGTATTACGCGATCGCGTACCGCGTGCTGCGCGAGCTGCGGCTCAAGTTCGATCTGCAGCGCTGGTGGCAGGAGCGGAGCGCGCTCGGCGAGCAGCGGCTCGCGGAGTTCTTCTTCGAGGTCATCCTCACGCATACGTCCGTGCCGGTGACGATCTTCATCGACGAGATCGAGCGGACCCTGTCCTTACCGTTCGCGCGCGACCTGTTCGCGACGATCCAGTCGTGCTACGCGCGGCGGATCAGCGACCCGGATCTCGAGCGCCTCAACTTTGTCGTGCTCGGCGTGGGCTCGCCGGCGACGCTTTGTCCGGATCCGAGCTTTTCGCCGTTCCTGGAGGGGCACGCGATCGAGCCTGCGGACTTCACGCTCGAGCAGTGCCACATGCTCGCTCCGGGGTTCGCGGATGCCGCTGCCGCGCCGGCGCTGCTCACGCGCATCCATGAATGGTCGGGCGGGCAACCGTACCTCACTCAGCGTCTGGCGCGCGCCGTGGTCCGCCGGAGCGGCAGCGAGGAGGATGTCGAGCGCATCGTCCGTGAGCGGTTTCTCGTGCCCGGGGCCGCCGAGAAAGATCCTTACCTCAATCGGATTCGCCTGCAGCTGACGCGCCGCGGTGCGCCGCAGCGCCAAGCGCTCGGATTGCTTGGCAAGCTCGCGCGCGGCGCGCGGATCACCGAGTCGGCGCGCTCGCCGAGCCAGGAGTTGCTGCGGCTCGCCGGCGTAACGACGACCGATCCGGAAGGGCAGCTGCGCTATCGGAACCGCATCGTCCGGGACGTCTTCGGCGCACAGTGGCTCGGTCGCGCGCGGTCGTTCGACTGGCGCCGTGCGCTCGGCGTTGCGGCGCTCGCTGCCGCGGCCGTGCTCGTGCCTGCCTGGTACGGTTAGCCTCACCTCGCCGCGTTGCCGGCTGCGACGACCGATCTCGCGACGACCGATCTCGCGGCGGCCGACGCCGCATACTACTCGCTGATCGAAACTGTGAATTCGCAGCGCCGCGACATATGCCGACGCGGGTAAAGTTGCGACATTGCATCTCGGCCGGCGGCAGCGCCGAATTTCATGAGACATGACATGCCATCACGCGGTCGCCCGAGCGGCGGCCGGCTGCTTGCCGTCGCCGCTGCGTCTGCGGTCGCCCTGTCGAGCACCGCCTGCTCCCCGCCGCCAACACCTCGCAGCTTCGAGTTGTTCCTGGCCGACAGCATCGCGCGCGATGGAGCACTCGCCCGCTGCGATCGCGATCCTGCGGGCGCTCAGACCGATATCGAATGCGCCAATGCCCGTCGCGCCGCGCTGACTCTGCAGCTGCACGAGGAGCGCGCCCGCCGCGCCGCGCTAGAGCGCGAGTCGGCCGCGAAAATCGAGGCGCTGCGCCGAGAGTTCGAAGAGCGGCGTGCGCGGGACGCGGCAGCGGCGGACGACCATACCGCAGGCGGCCTGCGCTGACGCGGATCAGCGGTCGAGCGGAAACGTGCGCGCTTCTTCGGCCGGCGCCCGGCCCGGTGACGAAGTCGATGGTCTCGACACCGTCGCTGCCCGCTCGAGCGCTGCAAGAAACTGCCGTGCGGGTGCAGGCGTCGCGTCGCTCGGCGCAGCGAACGCGCGTTCGGTCGAATTCCGCGAGTAGTAGAACACCGCCGTGGCGTCGTCGTCGACGCTGAGTCGGGCGCCTTCGAGCGCTGCACCGGCGAATAGCCCGCGGCTCCGGGCATACATATACACCTCGGCGTTGCCAGTCAGCGCGACCGCGGTATTTCGGCCCGCGGGCCCTGCGACGGTGGTGACGTCGCCGCCGAGCGTGAACTTGCCGGACTCGATATTGCGCACCGCGCGCTCGTTGGCGAACACGAGGACCACCTCGGCGGACGAGACGCCGATTTGCCCGCCGATGCTGCCGCCCGTCAGCGTAATGAGTGCCGGGTTCGTGAAGCGATTGTCCGGGCCGCGCACGGTGAGCACGCCGCGGCCGCGTCGAGCGCCGATCAGCAAGCCGCCGCGAACGAGATTCGGAATGACGGCGATGCCGTGCGCACGCGCAAGCAGATCAGTGGGGATGCCATGCACTTCGTCCGCGGCGAACGCCGTGATGACCTGAGTGGCATGCGCGAATCGATCGTCATCCGCAACGGCGATGCTGCACGACGACGCCATCGCGACGACCGCCATCCAGCGCGCAAGGACCGACCAGATCGTAATGTGCATCATGCTCTCCAAGGCGAAATTGTCCCGATGGTAGCAGGTGGAGCGTATCAGTCGACTGCTTGCGCGCGGCGCACCTCTGCCGCCTCGGTTAGGGCCGGGCGTTGTCGCCACCGTTTACGCATGCCGAGGTCCCACGGCAGCGGACAACCGAGCGTCGCGGCAACGGCGCGGAACAGCTCGAGCTCTTCCGTGCCGACGTGCTTATCGTGACGAATCGTCGCCAACAGGGCTTCGAGCACCCGCCGTTTCGCGCGCGGCTTGAGCTGTGCAAGCCGCTCGAGCGCGGCATCGAGACGGAGCAGATCCCGCATCGATTCGAGCGGCGGCACGGGCTCGGGCAGCGTGTTGCCGCCGAGCGCGGCGCAGCCGGCATGGAAGGCATCGAGCGCGGTCGCAGTGTCGTTATGGCCGTAGGCCGCGACGACCGCCAGAAGCGTCGTGCAGGCGGCTTGTGCCGATAGCGTCGTCCGCCGCCCAGGCGGGCGCTGCGCCGGCGCGCCGACGAAAACGGCGAGCATCCGCAGCAATACGTAATCGAACAGACGCTGATCGCCGCCGCAGTCTGCGAGCTTTCGCGCGAGCTCGAATAGATAGTCGAGCTGCTCGGCCGGGCGTTGCTTCAATGTCGGCGCTGCGAGCTCGACGATCGGAATGTGCAATGCCGGATCGAGGCGGTCGAGCTCGGCGCGGAGCTCCGCGCAGCGCGCTGCACGGCGGGCGCCGAGCTGGGCTTCGAGCAGTGCTTTCTGGGCTGCCCGCGCGCGCGTGTCGGGCGCGAGGACGAGGGCGAGCACGAGCAGCATGCTCGTGTCGCGCGAATGCGCGGCGTCGTAGATCGCCGCCGGCAGCGCGGCGCGGAGTTGCGCGCCGAGCGCGGCAGAGCCCACTTCGCCCGCGCGGTCGAGCAGGGATGCGCCGGCGTGCGCGGGTGCGTCCTCGGGTGCGACGCCGGGCTCGCCGTGCCGCGCGCGCCGGGGCGAAGCGGTGCCGTCCGACAGCCCGAGCGCCCCGGCGGCTGGATGCAGTGCCGCGGCGCCGTGACCCTGCGCGCCGAGTGCGCTTTCGCCGAGACGCGCGCCGCCAAGGTCGAGTCGGCCAAGGCTCTGCGGATCAAAG
This sequence comes from uncultured Gammaproteobacteria bacterium, assembly GCA_964518995.1. Taxonomy (GTDB): domain Bacteria; phylum Pseudomonadota; class Gammaproteobacteria; order Steroidobacterales; family Rariloculaceae; genus ZC4RG20. The sequence continues at coordinate 2,991 of CAZFJU010000197.1, read as the reverse complement.
CCCGGCTCGAGTGCGCGGATGCGCTCGACGAGCGGCGGATGCGTCGCGAACGCACCGCGAAACGTCGCGCCATGGTGCTCGAAAAGCATATGCGCGACCTCTTCGGTCTCGACCGCGTTCAACCGGCCGCCGAAACCCGCGATCTTCTTCAGCGCGGACGCGAGGCCGCTCGCATCGCGCGTGAACTGCACGGCGGAAGCGTCCGCAAGCCGCTCGCGCTCGCGCGATACAGCGGCCTTGATCAGCCGAGTCGCGAACAGTCCGATCGAGCCGATCAGCACGAAGCCGACGCCGAGGCCGACGGCCGCGGCGGTGCCGCCGCTCGCCCGTCCGCGTCGCCGGCCAAGGCGGCCGAGCCGGGCGCCGCGCAGCAGCCAGCGGCCGAGCAACGACAGCACGAGAATGCCGAACGAGAGGCCGATGAGCTGCTGGTTCAGGCGCATATCGCCGTGCACGATGTGACTGAGCTCGTGCGCGACCACGCCCTGCAGCTCCGTGCGGTCGAGCCGCTCGAGCGCGCCGCGGGTCACGGCGATTGCCGCGTCGGCCTGCGTCTTGCCGGCGGCGAACGCATTGATGCCGTTCTCGCGCTCGAGCACGTAGATCTCCGGCCGCGGCACGCCGGATGCGATGGCCATCTCCTCGACGACGTTCAGGAGACGCCGGCGCGCGAGGTCGGCAGCATCGGCGGGCACTTCGCTGCCGCCCAGCATTTGCGCGACCTGACCGCCGCCGCCCGCGAGCGATGCAGCGCGATATAGGCTCGCGAGCAGCATGAGCGCCAGCGTGCCGAGCAGGACGACGCCAAGCAGCGTGATGTGCTCGAGCGCCCACGCCGAGAAACCGGCGCTCGCGCTGAGGGTATGGCCGACAAAGAAGTACGCGGCAAACGCGAGCAGCGCGGTGGTCGCGGCGGCAATCGCCGTGAACGAGAGCGCAAACGTAACGACGAGCATGCGGCTCGTGCGGCGCGCGCGGTCCTGTCGCTCGAAGAAGTCCAAGCGTCGAAGCGTTGGCCTGGCTCGTCCGGGCGTCAGCCGAACGAGACCGCGGGCACGGTACGCTTCTCCTCGCTTTCGATCTCGAGAAACTCGGCCGTCTTGAAGCTGAAGTTCTTGGCGACGAGGTTGCTCGGAAAGCTTTCGCACGCCGTGTTGTATGTCATCACGGAATCGTTGAACGCCTGCCGGGCAAAGGCGACCTTGTTCTCGGTCGACGCGAGCTCTTCCTGCAAATGCAGCATGTTCTGGTTCGCTTTGAGATCCGGGTAGGCCTCGGCCAACGCGAACAGCCGGCCGAGTGTGCCGGCGAGGGTCGTTTCCGCCGCCGCGAGCGCCTTGATCGCGTCGGGGTCGGATGGATCTGCGGCGGCGTGCTGCAATTGCTGCGCAGCGGCGTTGCGGGCCTTGATCACGTCCTCGAGCGTGCCGCGCTCATGCGCCATGTAGCCTTTTACCGCCTCGACCAGATTCGGGATCAAGTCGTACCGGCGGGTCAGCTGCACGTCGATCTGTGAGAACGCATTACGCACGCGGTTACGCAGCCCGACGAGCCGGTTGTAGATGGCGATGGCCCAGAACACCAGGGCGGCCGCGATGATGACAACGAGCAAGAATCCCATCCGCATATCCTCACGCGAGCGACGTCGCGGAGCATACGGAACATTCGCGCCGGCGCACAACGACGGACGTCACGGCCGCGCGGCCCGTGGCGGTTGACGTTGCGGCGGATGCGGTCGGCTCGGTGCAGCGCGACCGACGCGGCCGGCCGGGGCGGCGACTCACGCCGCCGGCTGGGGCGGCGCGACTCACGCGGCCGGCCGGGGCGGAGCTTGCCGATGGACGCGATCGGCGTACGGAGCTATCTTCGGGCGACGGTCTCGCAAAGGAGATGTCCCATGCATCGGTTGAGTGTATGCGCGGGCTTGGCGGCGGGATTGCTCACGGGATGCGCGTCAGCCCCCCAGCCTGAAGATTTCCCCGAGCATTCGCCCGCCGCGGCGCAATTCCACTCGGGTGAGGGGCTGCGGGCGGCCGGCGGAGACGCGGAGGGCGCGGAAGATATCGTCATCGAAGGCCAGGTCGATGCCCAGGCGGTATTCCCCGACAGCACGGTTGTGTGCCGCGACATGCTGCAGCACGCATCGAATGTCATCAGAAGGCGGTGCATGACCGTCGCCGCCTGGCGGCGTTACGAGGTGGCCGAAGCGCAGCGGGCGCAGGCGATACTACGGAGCTGGCAAGGCAGCCCCTACGCCGGCTTCTAGGCGGAAAAGCCGCTGGCGGCGCGCTGCGGCGTTGAAAGTGGGCTCGAAATGCTCACGTACTGCGGTGTACGCTGCGCTTTCGAGCCCACTTTCGCCTTGCATCGCATCCACCAGAGGCTTTTCCGCTGCAGCTTCTGGCGGCGCGCTGCGGCGGCTCTCCTACCCCAGCCGCCGGTAGCGGATGCGGTGCGGCTGGGTCGCATCCTCACCCTTGCGCCGCTTCAGATCCTCGGCGTAATCCGCGTAGTTGCCTTGGAAATATACGACCTCGCTGTCGCCTTCGAACGCGAGGATGTGCGTGGCGATCCGATCGAGGAACCAGCGGTCGTGCGAGATCACGACCGCGCAGCCCGGGAAATTCAGCAGCGCTTCCTCGAGCGCGCGCAGCGTCTCGACGTCGAGATCGTTGGTCGGCTCGTCGAGCAGCAGCACGTTGCCGCCCGAGCGCAGCAGCTTCGCAAGGTGCACACGGTTGCGCTCGCCGCCAGACAGCAAGCCCACCCTTTTCTGCTGGTCGGTGCCCTTGAAGTTGAAGCGGCCCACGTACGCGCGTGATGGCGTCTCATAACTGCCGACCCGCAGGATGTCCTGCCCCTCGCTGATCTCCTCCCACACGGTCTTGTCGTCGTCGAGGACGTCGCGCGACTGGTCGACGTACGCGAGCTCGACGCTGTCGCCGACCCGTAGCTCCCCGCTGTCGGCCTGCTCCTGACCCGTGATGATCT
>CAZFJU010000196.1:0-8375 GCA_964518995.1 uncultured Gammaproteobacteria bacterium | reverse complement strand
ATGGTCGGCGCCGAGACGGCCGACGATGCCGCCGTGTACCGGCTCAACGACGAGCAGGCGCTGATTGCCACCACCGATTTTTTTATGCCGATCGTCGATGATCCGTACGACTTCGGGCGCATCGCCGCGACTAACGCGCTATCGGACGTCTACGCGATGGGCGGCGTCCCGATCATGGCGCTCGCGATCGTCGGCATGCCGATCAACGTGCTGCCGCGTGAGGTCATCGCCGATATCCTGCGGGGCGGCGAGGACATCTGCGCAGAAGCCGGCATTCCCGTGGCCGGCGGCCACAGTATCGACTCGGTCGAGCCGATTTACGGACTTGCCGCCATGGGCATCGCCCCGCCGCAACGCATCCGCCGCAATGCCGGAGCGCGCCCAGGCGACGTGCTGGTGCTCGGCAAGCCGCTCGGCGTCGGCGTGATGTCCGCAGCACTGAAGCGCGGCCGCCTCGCCGCCGCCGGTTACGACGCGCTGATCGCCACCACGACCCGCCTGAATCGCCCAGGCCCCACCCTCGCCGCCCTGCCCGACGTCCACGCCATGACCGACGTCACCGGCTTCGGCCTGCTCGGCCACACGCTCGAGCTGGCACGCGGCGCGGGCATGACGGTGCGGCTACGGTTCGACGCTCTGCGCTGGCTCGACGGCGTGCGTGAGTTGGCCGCGGACGGCGTGGTGACCGGCGCCTCGGGCCGCAACTGGGCTGCCTACGGCGACGACGTGCGGCTCGGAGCGCACTTGGACCGCGCGGCTCGCGACCTGCTCACGGACCCGCAGACTTCCGGCGGATTGCTGGTATCGTGCGCTCCGCACGCGGCCGGCGAAGTGTTGGCCACCTTCCGGCGCGGAGGCTTTGCCGAGGCGGCCGTAATCGGTGAGACGGGGCCCGGCGAGCCGCGGATCGAGGTGGACTAGCCGTGAGCCGAGAACGGCCGGAGCGCGTCGCCGGCGTGGCACGATGTTTGCCTTTCACTCCGCAGATTGAGCAGCGGAGCAATCTAATGCCACGCGCATGGACGAGCAAGGACGAGCGCAAGTACGAACACATCAAGGAAAGCCAGCAGGAACGCGGCGCATCGACGAGACGGGCGAAGGAGGTTGCCGCGCGCACTGTGAACAAGGCCCGGCGCGAAGAAGGCCGCACGCCGAACCAGACCACGCAGGGCACGGGCAACCCCAACCAATCGCTCGAGGAGCGAACCGTGCAGGAGCTGCGCAACCGTGCAGCGGATCTAAACATCCACGGGCGCAGCCGCATGAAGAAGGGTCAATTAATCGACGCCATCCGCCGGGCCTGACGGTCCTGCCTTCCGGTGGCGCCGGCGGCGCGCACGCACGGCCCTCAGCTCCTTCGCACCAAAGCGTCCGGCCCCTGCGGGTCTTCGGGATACGTCCTCGAAATCGCCGGCACCGAGATCGGCATCGCGTAGGTCCTGCCCGACCGATAATCCGCGCGCGATAGCGTCTCGTACTCGAGCCGTTCGATCTGCCAGCGGCCGTCGACCGCCTCGCGACGATACCTTACGCGGTAAACACCCCCTTCCCACCAGCTATGGACGCCTTCGCCGTGAAGTCGCGCCATGCCGGCCAGCGATGTGACCGTCTCGACCGGCGCGCCCACCTGGATCGAGTACGGGAACACCGCTGTCGCAGACAGACGATCCGCTGAGATCTCCACACTGTCTTGCTGCTGCTCGTCATCGAGTTCGAAGCCTGGCGCCGGCTCCATCCTCTTGCCGGCCTTCCCGGAACGAAAGTGACCCCGGTACAGGCGGCTGATGCCCTCACTGCGGTGCTCGAATACGCCGCCGTTGAAAACGACCTGTGCGTCGTCGGCGAACATGTCGACGACGTCATCATAGAGCGCCCTATCCATCGCGCGCTCGAAGACTTGATGGAGCTTGCGGAGCACCTTCTCCTCCTCGAGGCGCGCAACCCGCAGAGCCGCACCGTCCGCCTCGGCCGGCGCCGCGCCGGCCACGGTCGCCGTCGATGCCAACGCCGTGGTGACGCCGGCCGCGCCCACCTTCAAGAAGAACGAGCGACGGCCGATGTCCGCCGGCACGGCAGTCGGCGAGTTGCCGCGCTTGGCTGCATTCGTCATGCCTGCATCCCCCTCTTCGGCCCGAAATAGTCGTTGATGTCGAACTTGCCGATATGTCGGCCGATGCCGCCGGTCGTGCTGAGGCTCACGCCGTTCGCTCCGCCGTTGAAGCTGAAGCCGCAGTCATGAGAAATATTGGTGTTGATCAGCGCAATCATCTGGACACCATTGCAGGCTTCCTCGTTCTGGCAGAACAGATAGACGCCATCCCGAAGCTTCACGTAGATGCACGGTGAGCACCATTGGGCTCCCATGGTCTGGTTTGCCGTGAAGATCGTCCACGACATCGAGCTCGGGGAGCTGTAGAGGTGCATGGAGGTCAACGCGTCCGAGTAGGACCATGAGAATGCGTGCCCGACCAGCTCGTCGGTGAATTCGTGGCGGGTATAGAGCGGCGCCTCGATGCCTTCCATCTCGACGATGCCGAAGACCGCACGATAAGTCGTCTCGTTGCCGTAATAGGCCGTCCCCATGTGGGACTCGATGCTTGTCGCGAGCCCATTGGTGAAGTCGACCGCGACCTGCACGCTGGCGCGCGGCCTGCTCTCCGGCAGGATATGGCTGAACCAAGCAAGGTTGTCGGCGCCTTCGTACGCTCGATAATCGGCCTCACGCCAGACATCCTCGCGATGATCGCGGTATTCGAGCGTGAACCGGTCTTTGAAGCGGTAATCCCGGACCGGGCCGCCATGATCGAAGCGCAGCGTGAATGCCTTACCGACCAGGATGTCGGAAAACGGCATGTTATGCCCCGAGGGCACAACCTGCGGAACGCCATTCGGCCCGCCGCTGACGAAGGCCGCTGTCCTGCGCTCGGCGGCCTCGTGCACCTCGTCGTCCGACATCCATCGGAAGGTGCGGGCCGGACGATAGGTGGTCCGCGCACCCTTCTCGGGATTCGAGCTCTGTTGGGCGAACAGCGGCACCAAGCCATGCTCGTCGAAGGGCTCGAGATAGGCGAGCTGCCCGACGACCTTACCGGCCCCGCGGAACATGTAGTACTCGAGCTCGTCCTTTTCGTTGAACCCAAGCCGCACGCCGACTTGCTCGCACTTGTACAAATCGGCCACGAAGCAGGTATGGATACCGGAGAACTCGACTTCTGTTCGGTTGTATAAGAAGGTGTGGTCGTTGACGAGGACGTAATCCGAAGGGCTCACCCAGCTCAGATCATCGATGTGCCGGGTGAGCTCCACGAAGTTCGTATTGGCCACCGAGGCGTAGAACTCGAGCGTTTCGATGCCTGTGTCCTGCTTCCAGTAAAGCCCTTTGCCCTCGATTCGGTTCGTGTAGTGGTGAAGAGCCTCGGGGGCCTCTGCGCCATCATCGACGTAGCCGAAATAAATCTGCCGCTGAACCTCCCTGTCGTCGAGAGTGAACTCGTTCGGCGTGCCGGCGTTCTGCACCATTCCGCTCGACATCCACACCTCGAATACCGTGACGAGATGGGTGTCCTGGTCCACGAGGACGTTGTAGCCCTTCTGCTGACCAGGAATCATGTGCGAGAAGAACACCATTCGATTCAGAGTCAGCTCGCCGTAACCGGCCGATACGCTGCTGCCGCCGTTCTCGGCAAGGGTCAACCGCCTGTTGGAGCCGAATGCGTACTCGAGGACAGGGCCGTTCTGCGTAACGATCCTCAGTGATTTGCCTGCCAGCGCGTCGGAGAAGGCGGACACGCTCGTCGGGCCGTTTTCCGTCGCTCTGAGCGCCTGTTGAATCTGATCCGAAGTGAGCGTCGTGTACTCATAGCGATGCATCGGAATTCGCATTGGCATTGTGTCCCCGTCTTGATCTCCGGATGGCGTCCCCGCCACCGTGGAAATTGTCCCCTTCTCCCGGGAAACCAGAGTAGTCACGTCATGACGTGAAATCCAGCGCACCGATGACCGGTAAACGCCCGACGGGCGCGGTATTGCGCGCCATCTTGCGAATGCGAATCCTTCCCAATTACAATGGCGCGCCCAGCGGCCGCGCTGGTCGGCAACGTGTAAGGAGTCTTTCGTGCATCCGGAATCCCAGCGCACCCGCGAGTATTCGTTGGTCGTACGCCCTCTTTTCGCGGCGATGCTCGCGACCGGCGTGCTTGTCAGTCTGCCGATTGGGGCGCCGGCGCAAGCGCAGGACCCTGAGGACGCCCGCGGCATGCCGACGATCGTCGTCGTCGGCGAAGCACAAAGCGACATCGAGCGCCAGCCGGGCGCCGTGTCGATCGTGACCGCCGAGGATCTGCGGATCCAGCAGCCGCGCTCCACCGAGGAAGCGCTTCGGCTGGTGCCTGGCGTCGCAATCAAGCCCGAGGAGGAAAGCGCGATCGTCGCGAACATCGGCATCCGCGGCCTGAGCTCGAGCGATTACAAAACGCTGATCCTCGAGGATGGCGCTCCGGTTGCTCCCGGCCTGTTCGTCGGCAATGCCCGGTACTACAACCCCCGCATCCAGCGGATGGGCGGGATCGAGGTGTTGAAGGGCGCGTCGTCGCTGCGGTATGGGCCGAGCACGATCGGCGGTGTCATCAACTACATGACGCGGCAGCCGGCAGACGGCGTCGAGATCGGCCTGCGCACAGGCTCGTTCGATACGACCGAAGCGACGCTCGAGGTCGGCGCGAGCACCCCGTCGGGCGATGCGCGCTTCGGCGCGTTCATCACTCATGCGAAAAGCGACGGCTTCATGGATAAAGGCTATCAGCTGACCGACGTCATGCTGAAAGCCGGGATGGAGATCGGCAACAATCAGCGGCTCGGCATCAAGTACGTGGATTACCGCAACGATGCGAACATCTCTTATCGCGGGCTGTTTCTCGAGGAGTACCGACAAGGCGTCCGTTACAACCCAGCGCCGGACGATTGGTTCCTGACCGGCCGCCGGTCACTCGACCTCAACCATGAATGGGCGCTCAGCGACACCGCGCGGCTGAACACGCTGGTGTACACGAGCGATACCTATCGCGATTACTGGCGATATGGAACGGACAACGCCGCGTCCGGCTCGGCCGGGCGCTGGATCTACGCGGACAACCTGAACGGCAACAACCGCGAGTTCGAGCGGTTTGGCATCGACAGCCGCCTTCAGCTCGAGCACACGGCTTTCGGCATCGGCAGCGAGTCCGAAATCGGCCTGCGCTACATGACCGAGGAGATGCACGACACCACCGTCGGCGCAACGCGCGCGACGCCGCGCACCGGCGCGCTCAATAAAGATGTGATCGATTCGGCCGATAGTCTCGCGTTGTATCTGCAGAACCGCTTCTTGTTGTCCGACCGGCTCGCCGTCACGGCCGGCCTGCGCGCGGAGCGCTACGAGCAGGTGCGTCATGATCAGCGTCTGGACGTCGCCAATCGTGCGAGCACGTCGAACACCGAGGTGATGCCGGGCGTCGGTGTCACGTATCAGCTCGAGTCCGGCCTGCAGATGTTCGCGAACGTGTACAAGGCGTTTTCGCCAGCGCTGAATGGCGATGCGTTGAACGGGCTGGAGGATCAGCAGCTCGATGCGGAGCGCTCGGTAAATTTCGAAGCCGGCCTGCGCGGCGGCGAGCGCATCGCTTACGAGCTCTCCGTGTTTCAGATGGCGTTCGACAACCAAATCATTCCGGCGAACAGCAACAGCCAGTTCCAAGTGACGAACGGCGGCAAGACCTTGCACCGCGGTCTTGAAGCCGGGCTCATGGCGGAGATCGGCGCTGGATTTAGCGTGGATGCGAACTTCACTTATATTCCGGATGCAGAGTTCGACGGGAACCGCTTCGCCCGCAACGGCGAGGTGACGACGCCGGACGGCAACCGAATTCCGTATGCGCCGGAGTGGGTCACGAACCTCGGGCTCGTCTACTCTATGCGCGACCTGCGGGCGGCGCTCTATGTGCACCGCACGGGCTCACAGTACACGGACGTGGGGAACACTCGCGAGATCGCCGAGAACTTGACGGGGTTCTTCACGGGCCGCATCGACGCCTACACGCTGCTCGACCTCAGCGTCACTTACGACGTCAGCAGTAACTTGAACATCGGCGCGACGATCAAGAACCTGACCGACGAGGACTACATCGCAAGCCTACGCCAGGGCATCTACGTGGGCCCCGAACGCAGCTTCGACATGGCACTGCGCTATCGATTCTAGCGGCTCATCCGGAAGATAGCTTGCGCGGAGTGACTCCGCTCTCGGCGGAGTCACTCCGCGGGAGCCTCCAGTGCGTCAGCGGCACTTTGAATATCGAGCAGCTCGGCCGTGACGGCCGCTTGGCGGGCGGCCTGGTGCTGAGTGCGCAAACGGGCGAGTCGTTCTTCGACGTTGCGCGATGCGGCCTCCATGGCGGCCAGCCGCGCGGCGTTCTCGGCCGCCAATGATGAGCCGAAGGCTTTGACGAAGGCGAGCGCCATACGTTGCCTGATCAGGCCTCGCAGCAGCTCGAGCGGATCGGAGAGCTCCATCGGCAGCTTACGGCTTTCCCACGGCCGGTCGCGGGCGACACGCATCCACGCGGCGCTGACCGGCAACACCTGCACGGCACGCGGCTCGAAGCGTGTCGAGCCGACCGGTCGCGCATAGAGGAGACGAAGTGAGCCCTCCCCGCCAGCACGGCGGTAAGCGTCCACGAGATGTAGGACGTTGGCCACGGCGTGGTCTACCGAGTCGAGGCTGCTCGGGGCCGAAAGGAGCGCGTCCGGCATCCGGCCCGCCGACCGCAGCCGCCGAGCCACGCGTCGGCCGACCGCGACGACGCGCACCGGCGCCCCCTCTGCCGCGATCGCGGCCGTGTCGCGAACAGCAAAACGGGCCATGCGGTCGTTGAAGGCGCCGCACAACCCGCGATCGGAGCCGAACACGACGATGATCGAGCCTGGCTCAGAGCCGGGCCGCAGCTCCGCAAGCTCGGGGTGTAGAGTAAGCAGCGCGCGCGCGGCGCGTTCGAGCGTGACCGTCGAGGCGTCGAGCGCTTGCATCGTCCGGCGATATTGATGCACACGCACGGATGCGAGCCCCTTCATCGTCGTCACGAGGTTGCCGAGACTCGCGGCCGTCTCGAGCCTTCGCTGCACCGCCCCTTGCGAGGTCATTCGTCCGACTCGCCGTCGGGCGCGGCCGGGATGGCGCTCTCCGCGACGACCCCCCGAGCGGACTCGAGCAGCGCGGCGCGATCGTCATCGCTTAGCGGCCCCCCGCGCTCGATACGGTCGCACACCTCCGGCAGCGTAAGACGGGCTTGACGACGCACGGCCAGCTCGATGTCCGAGACTCGCGCCGGCGGCACTGCGTCGAACAGCCCCGAGTCCGCGGCCAGCAGGGCCGCCATCTGCTCCGCGACCGGTATCGTCTCGAGATCGCCCTGCTTGAGCACTTCGCGCACGCGTCGGCCGCGGACCAGCGTTCCGCGGGTGCTCTCGTCAAGCTCAGCGCCGAGGCGCGCGAAATTCTCGAGCTCCTGAAACTGCGCATAGGCCAGCCGGAGCCCGCCGGCCACCGCGCGGTATGCCGGGCGCTGGGCCTTGCCGCCGACCCGGGATACGGACAGCCCGACGTCCACCGCGGGCAGCTGGCCGCGTCGGAACAGGTCCGGCGATAGCACGATCTGGCCGTCGGTGATCGAGATCAGATTGGTCGGGACATAGGCGGCGAGATCACGCTCCTGAGTTTCGACAATCGGCAGCGCCGTCAACGAGCCGCCGCCGCGGGCGGCGTTGAGCTGGGTGGCGCGCTCGAGCAATCGCGAGTGCAGATAAAAAATATCGCCCGGATAGGCCTCGCGGCCGGGCGGCCTGCGCAACAGCAACGAGACTTCGCGATGAGCCCGGGCATGCTGGACGAGGTCGTCGAGGATCACCAAGACGTCACGGCCCGCCTCCATCCACGCCTCGGCGATGCTCATCGCCGCAAAAGGCGCGACCTGTCGCAGCCCGGGCTCGGCTTCCGCCGGCGCGACGACGACCGTCGTGTACGCGAGCGCACCATTCCGCCTGAGGGCCGCGACCGTCCGCGCCACCTCGGCGCCGCGCCGGCCCACGGCACAGTAGACGCATAGCACGCCGGTGTCGCGCTGCGCCAGGACCGCACTCAGCGCCACCGAGGTCTTTCCCGTCTGGCGGTCCCCTACGATCAGCTCGCGCTGCCCGCGGCCGATCGGGAAGAGCGCGTCGACCACCTTCACACCGGTTTGCAAGGGCTCGGTCACCGGCGCGCGGTCAACGATCGGCGCGGCCGGCCGCTCGACCGGCAGGCGCTCACGGAACTCGACCGGCGCCGCGCCATCGAGCGGGCGGCCCAG
>CAZFJU010000195.1:0-8402 GCA_964518995.1 uncultured Gammaproteobacteria bacterium | reverse complement strand
GATCTGCTCGCGTCGAGCGCGGTATCGCTCGACGTCGTAATCGAGCGGATTGGCGTCTACGTCCTGCATGATGATGCCGTTGACGCCGATGGAGCCAAGGGCCGAGAACACGCGCGCATCCTCCGACGCGCCCTCCTGACCGACATAGCGCTCGCCGCTGAAGAGCCCGCCGCCGGGGAACCCGCGCCCCGGGAAACCGGCCGGGCCGCCTGCGCTCTCGCTCTCCGCCGCCGCCGCCGCACCGGTCAGCTCGGCGGCGTTACCGACGGCGGTCGTAGGCGCCCACATGCCGAAATGGGTTCGGCCATGCGGGAGCTCGGCGTCCGCCGCGAGATCGGAGAAGACGAGCTCGAGCGTCTCGATCTGACCCGACGTCAAGCACGCGTTCTGCGACGCATCCTGCGGAGCGGGATCGACGTCGTTCGGGCAAAGCTTGGCGGCCCACGGGTTTGCCTCGCCGATGCCGTCGTTGACGTTGAAGATCGCGCGACAGTCGTAATAGTTGTTGATCACGCCGTCCACGAGGCCGTCGAGGTCGTCGCATTGGCGCATGAACTCCGCGAGAATCGCGTTGCCTTTCGTCGGCGGCACCCAGTTCTCGAGCGGGATCTCCTGAATGCGCGTGAGCGTCGGCGCGAGCATCAACGTCGAGAACCCGACAATCGGCACCGTGGACAACACGCCGTCGTAGTCCTCCGGATAACGCTGCGCGACCATCTGGCCCTCGCGCCCGCCTTGCGAGCCGCCGACGTAATAGTTGTATGCCGGAAGCTCGCCGTAAGCGCGCTCGATCAGCACCATCGCGACGTCATGCGTCTTCTTCATCTGCATGAAGCCGAGGTTGCGAATGGCCTCGTCGTTCAAGGCCCATTGCACGTCATCATTGGTATGACCGGAGTCGCTGCCGTAGGTCACGAACCCGGTCGAGAGGTTCGACGGCCCGCCGAAGCCGCCCGCGAGGGCCGGAACGGTGCCGTTCATGCCGCCGCCGCCCATTTGAATCGACCGGCCGTTCCACTCGGCCGGCAGCGCGACGCCGAAGCGGATCGGCCGGGCCGTCGCGCTAGTGTCCACAGGCTCGAGCCGACCGCTGACCATGCAGTGCGCAGGCGTCTCACCCGCTGCGGCGACCCAGATCGGCGAATCCAGCATGACGGCGGAAACCGGCTCTCCGATGCGCTCGGGACTGATGGCCGCAGCGAGCTCCGCCGACGTGCAGACCGACTCGGCCAACATGAGGCTCTGCGCGCCCGACTGCGCGTGAGCCGGCGGCAGAGAAGCCATCGCCGCCACGGCGGCGGCCGAGAGTGCACGGAGAGCATTCGTCGTCGTCGCGTTGGTCATTTCACTCTCTAAAGATCAGGCTTGCGAAGTGGTACAGGTCGTTTTTCCAGACTGGGAAGGTGTGCCCGCCCGTATCGACTTGCCAGATATGCGGCACGTCGTTCTCGGCCAGGTACTCATGTACCCCCTCGCTGATATCGAACAACGTGTCCTCGTCTCCGCAAGATACCCACAGCACCTCGAGCATCTGCGCCGCTCTCTCCGGCTCCGGCACGAGCTGCGCCGGCGGCAGCGTGTTCGGCGCGGAAGAGAACCCGCCGACGTACGCGAACGTCTCCAGATTGCCGAGGCCGAAATTGAGGGCTTGTCCTCCGCCCATCGAGAGCCCCGCAAGGGCGCGAGCGCCGCGATCGCTCTCGACCGAGTAGTTCGCTTCTATGTGCGGAATCAGATCATCGATGAGCTCACGCTCGAACGCCGCATAAGCCTCGAACTCGACCCGCATCGCGTTACCGTCGGGAGGGCTTGCGCCCGCACCACGATTGCCGCCGCCGAAGAGCGTTTGCGGCTCGTTCGAGGCTCGGCCGTGCGGCATCACCACGATCATCGGCTCGGCCTGGCCGGCGGCGATCAGATTGTCGAAGATCGCATCCGCCGCGCCGAAGCTCGTCCAATGCGTTTCGTTGCCGCCGATGCCGTGCAGCAAATACAGCACAGGATACTCGCGCTCGGACGAATATCCTGGCGGCGTATAGACGACTGCCGGCCGCTTCCCCGTCACGACCGAGGAGTCGTACTCGATGCGTTCCACGTTACCCTGAGCGATGCCTTCCCCCCGAATATCGAACCCTTCCGGCGCCTGCGGGTAAGCACGCTCGATATCGTCGGACTGCGCGACAGCCGCAGTGCACCATGCAACCATCAATATCGCGAGTATTCTCATCTCGATCTCCCTTGCTCTTGCTCGCCGCTCGGCGGATCAGCCAAAAGGCCCCGGCGGCTCGGGCTCACGCTCGACGAGCGGCGGACGGATGTCGCATTCACGCGGATTCCAGCCCGCGCCGTCGCTCTCCAGCTTGAATTGCGTGCTCATCAGAAGCTCGGTCGTCAGATAGACCGGGTCGTCCACGACCGTAGTCACGATGAGCCACCTTCCGCCGTCGTCCGGCAGGGCGAAGGTACGAAAGTATTCCGTCATCGTCGCTTGCTCGCTGTAGGGCACGCCGTTCGGCCGCAGGTATCCCGGTGCGAGATGCGTCGTGACGACTTTCAGCGCACCGCTCGGCGGGCTGCTCGAGCCGAACACACCGCGTTGCAGCGTTTGCCGCGCCCAAGTCGCACGCGAAAAGCCCTGCAGCGAGCGCTCGGCCGGCGGGCTCGCCTGCCCGAGCTCGAGCCGCCGCGTCTGCATGCCGGCATCGAACTCGAAAAGCAGCGTGTCGTCGTCGTCCCAGCTGATCCGTATGCGCGTCGGCTGGCGGATGAGCCCGGGCGCCCCGAATGCCTTGCAGAGCTGGCCGTCCGCCCGGTCTCGCTCCAAGTCCCACGCGGCGGCGGCCTCACGTCCAGCGGCATTCATCGGCAGGCTCGAGACGTCGCCGACGGGCGGCGTGATCATGCGCCAGCGCCAGTCTTCGTTAACGACGGCGACCCATTGGCCCGTGATATCGAATAGCGCGGCCGCGCGCGGGCTCGGCGCCGCGGCGCCGCCGGACGGCTGCGTGCTCGCGGTCGAGAGCCAGAGCAAGCCTGCCGCGAGCGCGGCCGAAAACCGCAGCCTGCGCGTCGTCTGCATCCGCGCTCCGATCGTCATGGCCTCTCCGCTTGCAGGTTCCGGTACACGGCTTCGATGAAGTCCTCGCCCGTCCAGCCGATCGTTTCGTTCGAGTAGATCCCATCGTAATCGAGAGTCGGCCGTGCCGCCTGTACCTCGGCGAGCGTCTTGCCTTCGCCGAGCAGCGCCTCTACTCGATCGCGCACTATCGTGACCATGTCGCGATAGTTCGCGACGTCCGTTTCGTCGCCGAGCCGCCCGTGACCCGGGATGACGACAGTGCCGCCCTCTTGGTTCTCGCCGGCAATCGCGATATCGAGAATCAGGTTGAGACCCTCGATGATGCCGTCGATACCGCCGCGCTCGGAGTCGAAACGCGGGTATCGATCGGTATTCAAGATATCGCCGGTGCTGATCACGTCGGAGCGCCGGAAGAACACCATCGTGTCGCCGTCGCTGTGCGCCGCCGGAACGTGCAGCAGGCGGATGGCCTCGTCGTTCACGAACAAGGCCCATTCATCGACGAAATAGGTGTCCGTCGGCCAGGCCTCCGGCGGGACGGCGGACTCGCTCCCCGCCGGCCCGCTCATCTGCGCAAGCACGTTGACATGCGCGATGATCGAAGCATTCGCGCTCGCCCCGCGCGGGTCGAACGAATCGATCAGCCGTACGTAAGTGCCCGCGCGCGAGAGCGGCGCAGCGCCGCCGATATGATCGGCCTCTCCGCTCGTGAGGATGATGTGCCGAATCGGCTTCGGGCTGAGCTGCTTCACGATCTCGAGGACGGCGTCGCTGACCTCCTCGGTCTGGGTGTCGACGAGGACGACGGCCTCGTGGCCGATCTGCACCGTCGTATTTCCGCCGGGGCCCGCGATCACGTGGACGTTGCCTTGCACCGGCAGGACGTCCACGCCGTGCTGCGCGGCCGCGCTTGCCGCTAGCAGCAAGGCCAGCGCCGGTACCCAGCTGTTTGACTGCATCGACACGCGCGCTACCTCGCCGACTCGACTGCGGCCGACTCGACTGCGGCCGACTCGATCGCGCGGATGAGGCCCGGCAGATAGTCCGGATACATCGTCTCCGCGCCTCCCCTGGACGCCTCGAACGGCAGCCCATGCGCGTCCGAGTACTCCGCAAGATAAGGATTCGTGCCGGGCAGATAGTGCGGAACGGCCCCGCGGGGACGCTCGATCTCGATCGTCGGAATACACGAGAACGGGCTCAGCTGCACCCCCGGATCGAGCACCCAGTCGGAGGTTCTGACCAACGGCTCCGTGAGATAGACCGGATCATCGACGACCGTGACCAGCGTCAGATAGTTACCGTTACGAATGAAATACTCGGTCAACGTCGCCTTATCGCTGCGCGGCAGCCCGTTGCGCCGCACCCAACCCTCCTTCAGATGCGTCGTCGTGACCTTCAACATGCCGTCTTCCCACGCGCCGGTCGAGAACCCTTGCCAACTGTGTGGTGCGTGCGCAGGCGGATGCGGCCTGCCGTCCATATAGATCGTTCGATGCTGCAACTGCCACATCACGGTGACATGCCAGGCGGTCACGTCCTGGGAGATCGGATCGACCTCGCTTTCGATGCGCAGATTCGCGGGCCCGCGCGGCCCGTAGTCGGCCGGATGCGGCTCGCATTGGCGCTCCGGTACCGTCCACTTCGATGCCGTCCACGAATCCGCGCGCAGGCGCGCCGCGTCGTTGACCGGCAGCCCGGTGTAGTCGCCGATCTCGGGCCCGCCGCCCCGCTCCGGCAGGTCCTCGTGGAAGCGCTGGCCCCACATGCCGGCGAGATCGATTTGGGCGTGCGCGCTCATGCCGAGCGCGGCCGTCGCGACCAGCATCGTTGAGCGAAACGAGAACGAATGCATCATCACGGACCTACTTGGCGAGCGGATCGGGCCGCAGCTGGAACTTGACGACGGAGCTGCGCGTGCCGAGGCCGCCTTCGATGTGCCAGACGGCGTTCGGACCATAGTCCGCGTACATTCCGCGACCCTTCCAGCCGGCATCGGGATCGTCGATACGCCCGTCCATGCCGCGGCTGAAAAAGCCGAGCGGATACGGCACGCGCATCACGAGCCAGCGCCCGTCGGGCCGCAGCGCGAGCAGCGAATCGGAGTTCGTGCCGTTTGCGACGGGCACGTTCGGACCGAGCCCGAGCGTGTCGAAACGATCGACGAAGTTGTAGTAATGCATGTCCACCGAGATCTCGTCGCCGGCCCCTTTGAAATGCGGGCCGGGCGATCGGTACAGCGTCCACCCCTCCGGACAATGCTGCCCGGTCCATGACTCGGGCCCCGTCAGCACCTCGCATTTGCGTCGATCGAAGCTCGCGAGATGCCCGCTGCCGGCGAGCGCCGTCCAGATCACGCCGTTCGAATCCACGTCGATGCCGCGCGGCGTATAACCGTGGACGTTCACGGCGGGATTATTGAACGGCGGCTCGTAGACCTCGGCCGCGCACGTATTCGGGTCGATGCGCACGATCCGTCCCGGCATCGGCCCCGGCACGGCCGACCAGACGCTGCCGTCGGTCGGATGCGGAATCACCGAATAGAACACGGCCGGCGGGATCCGCAAGCCCGCCATCGTCCCGCCCGCGCCGCGGCGTAACCGCTCGAACGCGTACTCGTCGACACCGGCCTCGATCCGGCCGTCCCCGTTGGTATCGAAATAAGGCAGGCACCAGCCCTGCGCCGCGGCAAGGTCGCCCGTCTCGTCGAGCAGCCGCGTCTTGACCCAGCCGATGCCGCCGCTGAACACCCCATTGCCGTAGATCGTCTCCTCCTCGTCATCGGCGAACTGGACGTGGTGCGTGTCGAAGCAGATATCGACCTGATGAAACGTCTCCGTCGCGGGATCGAAGTACTGGATTTGCCGGAAGCTCGTCGGCATCGGCGCGAGCGCGGCCGACGGATGATCCGCGCAGAAGTCCGGCTGGTCCTCCGGCTTGCGGAACCTCGATGACATCCAGACCCTGCCGCGGCTGTCCATCGCGGCGTGATTGGTAATTGCAGGGTCGTACCAGTAGAGCTCGTCGCCCCAGTACGGAGAAGGACGCGGCATCGACTGCGGCTTGCCGGGCGGCGTCTCGGGATCGAGCACCGGGATGCGAACCGCCGTCGCCGTGTGCGCGATCGGGTCGAGGGTCAGAAAGTCGTCATTGCCCCAGTCCGGGCCATAGATCGGGCCGTACGCATTCGCGGTGGGATTGCGCTTGTCCGTCGATAGCTCGTCATGCGCGAAGGTCGCTGCCTCGCCCCACTCCCACAGCGTCAGCACGAGGTTCCGCTCCATGCCTTCGGGCCGCGGCGGCGCCGGCGGCAGCTCGCCGGCCTCGATCCGGTCGGTCCAGTCGGCGAAGGCGGTCAGCGCCGCCTCGCGACCGAGCACGTTGATCGCGCTGATCATCGCCGTGCCGTCTTGGCCGACTTGCGTCCGGTGGTCCCACGCGTCGAAAGAGCTTTCGAAGGTGCCGAGGCCGGGTGGATATTCGCGCGTCGCGAGATTGCCGAGCTGATGACAAACGTTGCAGCCGGTCTTGATCTGGTTGATCCAGTCGTGCGGGGACGCCATACCGGCAGCGATCCCGTTGCCGAGAGGGCCGGTGCCGGGAAACTCGTTTGCCGTCGGGATCTCCATCAGCGAATACCAATAATTCGCCGGGTAGACCGCGGCGGCGGCTCTCGCGTCGGGCGCGACCACTGCCTCGAGATCGACGATGACGCCCGGCTCGGCGCGCACGGGCGGCGAGTCGACGAGCCCGTAGCCGCGCACCCAGAGGCTGTAGGCGGCCGGCGGCAGATCCGGCAGCACATATCGCCCGAGGTCGTCCGTGACGACGATCTTGCGGTACTTGGTGCCGAGGTCGTCCGTCTCGGCGATGACCCAGACGCCCGCCTCGGGGCCTTCGGCGCTGATCACGGTCCCGCCGATATCATCCGGATCGATCGCGGGCGGGCCGCCGGGCTGCGCGGACGCAAGCCGCCCAGTCCCCGGGCCGATCAGCGATGCGGCGAATAGCCCGATAAGCGCTGTGCGTCCGATCATCCCCTCCCCCAAACGACCAGCCCGCGCAATTGGCGCGCCCTGCATTGCTACGCTAGACTCGGCCGGAAGTACGGAACCCGTGCAGAAAAACGCCGAAAAGTACGGAAAGTGCCCGCTCCGCCCGCAGCCAGCTTCAAATTCGATGAGTACACCGTCGAGATCGGCCAGCGGACGCTCTTTCGGCGCGGCGAGCCGGTTCAGCTTCCCTCGCGGGCGTTCGACACGCTCGTTTACCTCATCGAGAATCGACACCGGTGCGTCCGCAAGGACGAGCTCGTCGACGCGATCTGGCATGACGTCGTCGTCACCGACGACAGCCTGATCCATGCGATATCGGTGCTGCGCCGTGCGCTCGGCGACGAGCGTCATCAGCCGAAGTTCATTCAGACGGTGCCGCGACGCGGCTATCGGTTCGTTGCCGCGGTCGAGCCGCCGCAACAGGCGGCGCCACCGGCGCCGATAGAAGCGCCGGCGCCGCCGCGGCCCGCACCTGGCGGCGAGCCCGGCGCCACGGCGGCCACCGCCATTCCGAAGGCTCGCTTCGGCCGCAGGCACTGGCTGACTTCCGCGCTCGGTGTTTCGGCCGCGGCAGCCGTGGTGCTCTACCTCGGTGACGCACCGACTTCGGTACAGGGGTCGCCGCCCGCAGGCATTCAACTGTTCCAGCCGGCGCCCGCCGGCGCGAGCCTCGCCTCGGGCGGTGTGCTATCGCCGGACGGCCGATACCTCGCCTTCGTCGCGAGCGACGACGCGACCGGCCGCACGGGGCTATGGATCCGCACGCTGCAGACCGATTCGCTGCGGCGTCTCGACGGCTCCGACGGCGCGTCAAAACCGTTCTGGTCGCCGGACTCTCGGCAGATCGCCTACTTCGCGAACGGCAAGCTCCATGCGACCGACGTGCCGACCGAGACGACGAGAACGATCACGACGGTATTCGCGGCCGGCGGCGGCACCTGGGGATCGGATGGCACGATCCTCTACGCCGAATGGGCAAGCGGACTCTACGCCGTGCCGGCCTCGGGCGACGGTAACGTGAGAACGATCGCCACGCTCGACCGTGACGAAGACGACATCGCATTCGCGTGGCCGCAGTTCTTCCCGGACGACCGGCGCTTTCTCTATCACGTGCAAAGTCTCGACCGCGCACGAGCAGGTCTTTACGTCGGCGACCTCGAATCGAAGCACACCTTCAAGTTGCTCGATACGTCCTTTGCGGCCTTAGCCCCGCCGCATCATCTGCTGCACGTCAAGAACGACCTGCTGATCGCGGACGAGATCGACCT
>CAZFJU010000194.1:0-8506 GCA_964518995.1 uncultured Gammaproteobacteria bacterium | reverse complement strand
GGGTCAGAGCCCAATTAGCTAGCTAAAAGGGCTCTGACCCCAATTTTCTGCTGCGGAGGTATGGCGTTGGCGGTACTCGAAGTCAGGGATCTCGACGTGCGATTCGCGACGCCGGACGGCGAGGTGCACGCCGTGAAACGGCTGTCGTTCGACGTCGATCGCGGCGAGACGCTTGGCATCGTCGGTGAGTCGGGCTCGGGCAAAAGCCAGAGCATGCTGGCTCTGCTCGGTCTTCTGGCCGATAACGGCCGCGCCACCGGCTCCGGCAAGCTGCACGGTCACGAGATCCTGGCCCTGTCGGAGCGAAGCCTGCGGAAGATTCGCGGCCGCGCGATCTCGATGATCTTCCAAGACCCGATGACCTCGCTGAACCCGTATCGCACGGTCGGCGAGCAGATGACGGACGTGCTTCGCGCGCACGAGCGAATCTCCGCCGCCGCGGCCCGCGCGCGCTGCACCGAGTTGCTCGAAGCCGTGCGCATCCCGGACGCCGCGGCGCGCCTGAAGCGCTATCCGCACGAGATGTCCGGCGGCATGCGGCAGCGCGTGATGATCGCCTCGAGCTTGCTGCTGAACCCGGAGGTGCTGGTCGCGGACGAGCCGACCACTGCCCTCGATGTGACGGTGCAAGCGCAGATCCTCGAGCTGCTGAAGGATCTCCGGGACCGCTTCGGCACGGCCATCGTGCTGATCACCCACGATCTCGGCGTCGTCGCCGGGCTCGCGGACCGCGTGCTCGTGATGCACGCCGGCGAGCTCCGCGAGCAGGGCGCGGTCGATGACATCTTCTACCGGCCGCAGCACGCGTATACGCGCGCCCTGCTCGCTGCCGTGCCGCGCCTCGATGCCGACGTCGCGCGTCTCGCGGGCGTGAGCGCGAAGCCGGCCGCAGCCGAGCCGCCGCGCGACCCGCACTGTGACCTCGTCGACGCCGATGCCGACGCGGCCGCTCCCGTGTCTGCAACCGAGGCGATCGCGCCCGCCCCGCGGCCGCCCGCCGCCCCGCCGCCCGAGCCGCCTCCCCTGCCGCAGGCGGCCGAGATGCCGCTGCTCAGCGTCGAGGACCTCAAGGTGCACTTTCCGGTCCGCACCGGCGGCTGGTGGGGCCGCCCTGCGACGCTGAAGGCGGTCGACGGCGTCGATCTGACGCTCGAGCCGGGTGAGACGCTTGGCATCGTCGGCGAGTCCGGCTGCGGCAAATCGACCCTGGCGCGCGCGATTTTGAAGCTCGTGCCGATCACCGGCGGTGCCGTCTGGCTCGGCGGGGAGGACGTCACGGCGATCCCGAAGAAGGAATTTCGCAGTTATCGCCGCAACTTGCAGGTGGTCTTCCAGGATCCGCTCGCGTCGCTGAACCCGCGCATGACGGTCGGGGATATCGTCGCCGAGCCGCTGCGCGTGCATCGACCGGAGCTGCGCCGCGCAACGGTGCGCCGCGAGGTCACGGACGTGCTGCGCCGCGTCGGCCTCAGCGGACGCGAGCTGAACCGTTATCCGCACGAGTTCTCCGGCGGCCAGTGCCAGCGCATCGGCATCGCCCGCGCACTGGTGCTGCGGCCCAAGCTCATCGTCTGCGACGAGCCCGTCAGCGCACTCGATGTCTCGATTCAGGCCGAGGTCATCAATCTGCTGGTGGATCTGCGCCGCGAGCTCGGGCTCTCGCTGATCTTCATCGCGCACGACCTCGCCGTGGTGCGTCACATCAGTCATCGGGTGATGGTCATGTACCTCGGCGCGGTGATGGAGCTGGCGCCGCGCGATACGCTGTACGAGCGGCCGGCGCATCCGTACACGCGCGCGCTGATCAGCGCGGTGCCGCTGCCCGATCCGCGCGCGGAGAGAGCTCGGCCGCGCGAGCTGCTGCGCGGCGACCTGCCCTCGCCGATCGACCCGCCGAGCGGCTGCCGATTCCGTACGCGCTGCCGCTACGCGATCGAGCGCTGCCGCCTCGAGACACCCGCGCTGCGGCCCTTCGAAGGAGGCCTCGTCGCGTGCCATCGTGCCGAGACCGTCGTCGAGGATCCGCCGCCGTTGCGACCCGTGTCGACGCGCATGAGCACCGAAGAACCGGCCCGGCGGGCGACAGGCTGACCGGTGCGCCCGCAAGCCGTCTGGCCCGTAAGGGGTGTCCGAACTAGCAAACCGGGCGGAGTGCCCCTAACATACGGCGCCGCAGCGTTTTCAAGATGACATGGAGAGTCTTGTGGCCCTCAATACTCGGCCTAGCGCGTCCCTCGGGGTGAAAGCCGCCCTTCTTGCCCTTCTGGCGGCATGCAGCGGTAGCTTGTTTGCACAAGAGATGGCGCTTCCCCTCACGCCGCTGACCGTGCAAGGCGATGTCGAGGCCGGCAAGCACCTGGCGGCGACGTGCGCCGGCTGTCATGCCATCCCGGGCTATCGCAATGCCTATCCGTCGTTCCATGTGCCGAAGCTCGGCGGCCAGAATGCGGACTATCTCGAGATTGCGCTGCAAGGTTATCGGCGCGGTACCCGCGCCCACGACACCATGCATTCTCAGGCGGCCGATCTCAGCGATCAGGATATCGCCGACCTTTCGGCCTATCTCGCCGGCCTCGAGAATGGCCCGGAGCGAGGCATTTCCCGCGCGTCCAACGAGATGATCATGGCGGGTCAGGAAAAATCAGCCGTCTGCGTCGCGTGCCATGGCGAGACGGGCGTCGCGCCGACGCCGCAGTGGCCGAATCTCGCCGGCCAGCATGCGTCCTATCTCGAGTATGCGATCACGCAATACAAGACGGGCGAGCGGCAGGATCTGGTGATGGCGCCGATGGCGGCGCCGCTCGACGAGGCCACGATTCGCGAACTGGCGGCGTTTTACGCGGCCCAGCCGGGCCTGTACACGCCCGATGAGATGTAAAGCTGCGGCCAAGCGCTGCGGCTGACCCCCGCACGCATCGGACGCGCCGGCGCGGACGTTCGTAGTCCGCGCCCGTATACTGCCCGCCCGATGCGACACTCACGGCTCGAACCCGCGGCTATCCGCAAGACGCTTGCCGCCGCCGGCCACGACCTCACGCCGGCCGAGGCGGCCGCGCTCGCCGGTTACCTCAAGCTGCTCGGCAAGTGGAACCGCACGTACAACCTTACCGGGATTCGCGATCCCGACGAGCTCGTCGAGCGGCATCTCGTCGAAAGCCTCGCGCTCGCGCCGTTGCTGCGCGGCGAGCGGATTGCGGATGTCGGCACCGGCGCCGGTCTGCCGGGCATTCCGCTCGCGATCGTCGCGCCGGGGCGCCGCTTCGTGCTGATCGAGAGCCGGGCAAAGCGCGTGTACTTCCTGCGTCATGTCGTCACGACCCTTGGGCTTGCGAACACCGAGGTCGCACATGCGCGGGTCGAAGACTTACCTTGCGAGCAGCCCTTTGGTACCGTGCTCGCCCGAGCCGTCGCGCCGCCGGAGGCGCTCGTCGAGATGACGAGGCACTTGACCGCACCCGGCACGATCCTGCTGCTGTTGACTGCCGCGCGCCTCGAGGAGGAATGGCGGGCCTCGGCCGCGAGCTTTGGCTTGCGGCCGGTCGAGCTCGATTTACCGGCGCGGCCGGGCCGGAGCGCGGTCGTCATGTTGGAACGATATTGAGCGCGGGGTCGCACGAATGGCGAAGGTAATCGCCGTGGCGAATCAGAAGGGCGGGGTCGGCAAGACCACCACCTGCGTCAACCTCGCCGCGTCCTTGGCGGCGACGCAGCGGCGCGTGCTGCTCGTCGATCTCGATCCGCAGGGCAACGCCACGATGGGCGTCGGCATCGACAAGCACGCCGTGGAGCGCACGATCTGCGACGTGCTGCTCGACGACATGCCGCTCCGCGACACGATGCGGAGCCCGCCGGAAGGCGGCTTCAGCGTCGTGCCGAGCAATCAGGAGCTCACGGCCGCGGAGATCGGTCTGCTCGAGCGGCCGGACAGAGAGTTTCGGCTGCGCCGCGCGCTCGAGCCCATCGCGGACGATTTCGACTACGTGCTGATCGACTGCCCGCCGGCCATAAACATGCTGACCGTCAACGCGCTGGTCGCGGCGGACCACGTGCTGATCCCGATGCAATGCGAGTACTATGCGCTCGAAGGGCTCACGGCCCTGATGAGCACGGTCGAGCAGATCCGGGCGAGCGCGAATCCGGAGCTCGAGATCCACGGCATCCTGCGGACGATGTTTGATCCGCGAAACAACCTGGCGAACGAAGTGTCGTCTCAGCTCATTGATCATTTCGGTGAGCGCGTGTATCGAACCGTCATTCCGCGCAACGTGCGCCTCGCGGAAGCGCCAAGCTTCGGCCGCGCGGTGCTCTTCCACGACAAGTACTCGCGCGGCGCGCTCGCCTATCTCGCGCTTGCGGGCGAGATCAATCGGCGCGATGCCGCCGGCCCGGCCGAGGCCTCGGCGCCGTGACGAAGCCGCAGTGTCGGCCTGCCGGCGACACCGAGCGGGCAAGAGGATAGATCGAAGGAGCTTGGGCTAAATGGCCAAGAGGAAAAGCCTCGGCAGAACCATCGACGCGCTGATGCTCAGCAAGGCGCCGGTGCCCGCTTCCGCCGAGGAGATCGAGGACGCCGTCGCGGCGGCCTCGTCGCCCGCCGGCGCCAGCGCGGAGCGCTCCGAGGATACGCTGCGCGAGCTGCCGGTCGATCTGCTGCAGCGGGGCAAGTATCAGCCGCGCATCGATATGCGCGAAGAGACCCTCGTGGAGCTCGCGGAATCGATTCGCGCTCAAGGTATCGTGCAGCCGATCGTCGTCCGGCCGCTGCACACGGGCTCGTCGGGCGAGCTGCGCTACGAGATCATCGCTGGCGAGCGCCGCTGGCGGGCGGCGCAGATGGCCGGTCTCGAGGTCGTCCCGGCGGTGATTCGGGATATCCCGGACGAAGCGGCCGTCGCCGTCGCGCTGATCGAAAATATCCAGCGCGAGGATTTGAATCCGCTCGAAGAGGCCCGCTCGCTGAAGCAGCTGATCGACGAGTTCGACATGACGCATGCCCAGGCGGCCGAAGCCGTCGGCCGCTCGCGAGTCAGCGTCAGCAATCTGCTGCGGCTGCTCGAGCTGCCGGAAAGCGTGCGCGCGATGCTCGAGCGCCGCGAGCTCGATATGGGGCATGGGCGGGCGCTGCTCGCACTGCCGTCGTCCGCGGCACAGCTCGAGCTCGCGGCGAAGATCCGCAAGGAGGGCTGGAGCGTGCGGGAGACCGAGAAGGCGGTCCGCCGCTTATCCGGCCGCGCCGCGCCGCCGACCGCCGCAGGTCGTGAGGTGAAAGACCCGAACATTCGGCAGCTCGAGGCGGATCTCTCCGAGAAACTCGGCGCGGCGGTCAGTATCGAGCACGGACGCGGCGGCGGCCGGCTCGTGATCCGCTATCACAGCGTCGACGAGCTCGACGGGATCGTGGCGCATATTCGTTGATCGAGCATCGAATCCGCCGAACGGCGTTGAATCGACCGAGGCGACTCCTTACAATGCCGCGGGCTGAATGAAGAGCCGCAACTCAAGTTGTGGTTTTTTCGCCGAGCCGCGCAACCCTCCAACCAACCAAGAGGCCCGGTGCTGAACGACGACAGGCGCGTCGTAATCTTGACCTTGCTCGCGCAGGCCGGCATTAGCCTGGTTCTGGCGGCGGCGGTTGCGTTCGTGAGCCTGGTCGCCGGAGCGTCCGTCTTGTTGGGCGGCATGGTTGCGGTGGTACCCAATGCGTTTCTCGCCGCAAGGCTGCTCGGGCCGCGCGACGAGAGCGCCCGCGCGCTGATGCGCTCGGCGTGGTTCGGCGAGATCGGCAAGCTGCTGCTGACAGCTGCAATGTTCGGCGTGATTTTCGCGTGGGTGAGACCACTGTCGGTGCCCGCGGTGTTCGCCGGCTTCATTTGCGCGCAAGGAATGCTTCTCGGTGCACTGCTCCTGTCGGGGGGTGCGGTTCCGACGAGGAAAGAGCTG
This sequence comes from uncultured Gammaproteobacteria bacterium, assembly GCA_964518995.1. Classification (GTDB taxonomy): domain Bacteria; phylum Pseudomonadota; class Gammaproteobacteria; order Steroidobacterales; family Rariloculaceae; genus ZC4RG20. The sequence goes on along the minus strand of CAZFJU010000194.1, from coordinate 2,566 downwards.
AAAAATGGATGAGTCACACGTAAGCGGCCACGAGCAGACTGCGACCGAGTACATCTCGCATCACTTGACTCCCCTCCAAGTCTGCCGTGTCGACGGCGGCTGGGTGTGGAACCAGTGTGTCGGCAACTTCTGGTCGATCAACGTCGATTCGATGTTCTTCGCGATCGTGCTCGGTCTCGTATTCATCTGGCTGTTTGGCCGGGTCGCGAAAAATGCCACCGCGGGCAAGCCCGGCAAGCTGCAGATGACGATCGAGCTGATCGTCGGTTTCGTCGATACCTCGGTCAAGGATGCGTTTCGCGGCAACAACAAGGTCATCGCGCCTCTCGCACTGACGATTTTCGTCTGGGTGTTCCTGATGAACGCCATGGACTTGATCCCGGTCGACTGGCTGCCGTTTGCCGCGTCGCTGATTGGCATCGAGTACCTGAAGGCGGTGCCGACGACGGACGTGAACGTCACGTTCGCCATGTCGATCGCCGTTTTTGTGCTGATCATCTACTACTCGCTGAAGAACAAGGGTGTCGGCGGATTCGTCAAGGAGCTGACGATGCACCCGCTCGCGCCGCCGACGAAGGGCATCGGGCTCATCGCCGCGCCCGTGATCATTGCGTTCAACTTCATCCTCGAGAGCGTGTCGCTGCTGGCCAAGCCGATCTCGCTTTCGCTGCGTCTATTCGGAAACATGTACGCGGGCGAGCTGATCTTCATTTTGATCGCGATGCTTGGGCTGTATCAGCTGCCGCTGCATTTCGGCTGGGCCGTGTTCCATATTCTCATCGTCACGCTTCAGGCCTTCATCTTCATGATGCTGACGATCGTGTACCTGAGCCAGGCACACGAGCAGGAGCACTGACGGCACGGTGTGCCGCGGAACGACTTTTCTCAAGCAAGACTAATCTCGACTGGAGAGACTGATGGATATTGTGATTGGCATGACTGCGATCTCGGTGGCGATTCTGATCGGCCTCGGCGCCCTCGGCGTCGGCGTCGGCATGGGTCTCCTGGGCGGTCGCTTCCTCGAAGGCGCCGCGCGACAGCCGGAGCTCGCACCGATGCTGCGTACGCAGATGTTCCTGGTCGTCGCGCTGCTCGACGCGGTCGCGATGATCGGCGTGGGTATCGCGCTCTTCTTCGCGTTCGCCAATCCGTTCATCGGGCAGCTTCAGGCCGCGAGCTGAACGCGGGCGCGCCCCGCAGCCTTATCAGACGCGCTTAGCCAGGAGAACGCTCGTGGATTTCAACCTCACGCTGATCGGCCAGACGATCGCGATGATCTTCTTCGTGTGGTTCACGATGAGGTTCATCTGGCCGCCGATCATCAACGCGATCGAGGCGCGCCAAGTCGCCATCGCCGACGGTCTCGCGGCCGCCGAGCGCGGGCAAACGGATCTCGCGAACGCGAAGACGGAGGCCGATAAGATCATTGCGGCCGCCCGGGAGCAAGCCCGCGGGATCCTCGACCAAGCGAACATGCGCGCGAACGGCATCGTCGAAGCGGCCAAGTCCGAAGGCGATGCCGAGCGGCAGCGCCGGCTGGAAAGCGCCCGCTCCGAGATGGAGGTCGAGATCAACCGCGCACGCGATGAGCTGCGCGCCCAAGTCGCCGCAATTGCGGTGGCCGGCGCAGAGCGGATTCTCACTCGCGAGATCGACCCCACCACCCATCGCGATCTGCTCGACCGCCTCGCGGCCGAGCTCTAACAGGACAGCGGAGGACGGATGGCGGACTTCGGCACGATCGCGAGGCCCTATGCACGGGCCGCATTCGACATCGCCAACGAGGCCGGCGCGCTCGACGCCTGGGCGGAGGCACTCGCCGCGGCAGCCGCCGTGGCCGCGAACGAGGACGCGCAGCACGTGCTGTCGAGCCCGGAGATGTCCGACGCCGCGCGCGTCGAGCTCGTCACGGAGATTGGCAGCTCGATGCCCGGTGCGGCGCTGTTTGCTGACGAGCGCTTCCGCAGTCTGCTGCGGCTGCTCGCCGAGAACGATCGGCTGGTAGCCCTGCCGGAGATCTCGGCGCAGTTCGAGAGCTTGAAGGCGGAAGCGGAGAACAAGGTGGACGTGACCGTGGTGTCGGCCACGTCCGTCGAGCCCGAGCTCGCGCAGAAAATGACGCAGGCGCTCGAACGGCGGCTCGGCCGGCGGGTCGATCTGACGATCGAGATCGACGAGACGCTGCTCGGCGGCGCGATCATCCGCGCGGAAGATATGGTCATCGACGGGTCGGTCCGCACGCGTTTGCAGCGCTTGACCGAAACCCTGGTCCGTTAACAAGGAACGAGTTATGGCACTCAAAGCTTCCGAGATCAGCGACCTCATACGTCAGCGGATCCAGAATTTCGAGGCGAAGGCCGAAGCCCGCGACGTCGGCACGATCGTCGCGTTGACGGACGGCATCGTCCGCATCCACGGACTCGCCGATGTCCAGTACGGCGAGATGCTCGAGTTCCCGGGCGGCGGCGTCGGTCTTGCGCTGAACCTCGAGCAGGACTCGGTCGGCGCGGTGGTGCTCGGTGACTACACGCACCTCTCCGAGGGCGATACCGTCAAGACCACCGGT
>CAZFJU010000193.1:0-8572 GCA_964518995.1 uncultured Gammaproteobacteria bacterium | reverse complement strand
CGTCGGAGGAGGCGCAGGCGAAGTTCGGTTTCCTGCTGACGGCGCTGCAATACGGCTGTCCGCCGCACGGCGGCATCGCGTTCGGTCTCGATCGGCTCGTGATGCTGATGTCGGGCACGGACAATATTCGCGAGGTGATCGCCTTCCCGAAAACCCAGACGGCCAGCTGCTTGATGACCGGCGCGCCGAGCCCGGCAGATCCGCAGCAGCTGCGCGAGGTCGGCGTCCGGTTGCGCGCGGCGGCAGCCGCCGAAGGGGAGGCGAAAGCCTAGCCGCCAAGCCCGCTTTCCGAACGTGGTCCGATTTTCGCAGTCCAATCCGTTCAATGATGAAGGGTTGGACTTTGCAGGATCGCGACAAAGCGGCGCCGGCGCACAGCGCGGATAGCCGCCCGATACCCGAGGCCGAGGCCGAGACCGGCGAGGCCGTCGTGGTCGCGCACGGGCTGTGGATGCGCGGCTGGGAGATGGTGCTGCTGCGCCGACGCCTCGAGGACGAGGGCTATCACACGTATCCGTTCGTCTACCCGACGGTCGGCAGCGGCCTCGACGAGGGCGCCGATCGCTTGGCGACGTTCGTCGAGCAGCTTCCCGCGGCGCGTGTTCACTTCGTGGGTCATAGCCTTGGCGGGGTGCTGATCGTGAACGCCTTCGAGCGCCACGAATTTGAGCGCGCCGGCCGGATCGTGTGCCTCGGCTCGCCGCTATCCGGCACGCACGCCGGACGCATGCTCGAGTCGACTTTGCTCGGCCGCCGCATCGCCGGGCAATGCATGCATGACCTACTGCAGAACGGCGGCTGCGGGCGCTGGGAAGGCCAAACGGAGCTCGGCATTATCGCCGGCGATCGCCAAGTCGGTTTGGGACGTCTGCTCGGCGGGCTTCAGTCGCCTCACGACGGCACGATATCCGTCGAGGAGACGAAGCTCGAAGGCGCCACCGATCATGCGGTGCTGCGCTGCACGCATATCTCCATGCTGTGGTCGCCGGAAGTCGCGGAGTATGTGCTGCATTTTCTGCGTGCCGGCGAGTTTCCGCGCGACACGCGCTGATTCTTCCGGCTTTCCGCACATTTCGGTGCTGCGTTTTTGCGGGGCGCCGCCGTAGTCTAGTCCCGACGAGTGCGGCGAGCGGGTTTCGGCGGCGGTTGCCGGTGATATGCTCGGCGTCATGGTCGAGGCCGCCGTGAAACTTCTGGACGACGACACCATCGTGCTGCGCCGCGCCGGCATCCGTTTCCCGGTCGAGCTTCGCCCGGCCGCTTTCGATCCGAGCGATCTTTCCACCTGGCCCGAGGCCGAAGGTCGGCTGGAGTGGGTCGGGGGAAGGCTCCTGTATATGCCGCCGTGCGCAGATGTTCAGCAAGATGTCGCCGCGGACGTCATTTACCTCCTGCGGTCATGGTCTGAATCTCGTAACGAGTTCGTCGTGGCCGGCAATGAAGCCGGCATGAAGCTCGGCAAAGACATTCGTGCGGCCGATGCGGCCGTTTGGCGCCGCGCCGATGTGGGGCTGCCGATCGGTAAGCTGCGCCGCACACCGCCGGTCCTCGCGGTCGAGATCGCGGGCGAGGACGAGGACGAGCAGATATTACGGGACAAAGCACGTTGGTATTTGGCGAACGGCGCGGCCATTGTGTGGATCGTCCTTCCAGAGCAGCGCGAAGTGCTCGTGTTGCAGCACGAGCGAGTGCGTCGCTGCGCCCACAGCGAGCGCCTGCCTGAGGCGTCGCAGCTGCCAGGCCTCGTGCCCGAAGTGGATCAATTTTTCGTTCAGCTGGACGTCCATAGACGAGAGCCGGCCAGGCCCGCTCTCTGACGTTACGACGACTTCGCGGACGCGGAAAGCTCGTATAGGACGTCGAGCGCCTGACGCGGCGACAGCGCGTCGACATCGAGCTCGCGCAGGCGCTCGAGAAGCCGGGTGTCTGCGTTGGACTGCGGCACCCGAGCCGGCGGCGCCACGAGATCGAGCTGGCGCTGCGGGCCGGGCGGCACCAACGCCTGCTGATGCTGCTCGAGCCGCGCGAGATAGTCGCGAGCCTCGTCGATCACTCCGCGCGGCACGCCCGCAAGCTCCGCGACATTCAAGCCGTAGCTCTGATTCGCCGGGCCTTCTTTCACGCGGTGCAAGAAGATCAGTTCGCGGCCGTGCTCCGTTGCATCGAGATGCACGTTGGCGCACGAAGGCAGCTCTTCCGGCAGGCTCGTGAGCTCGAAGTAATGCGTGGCGAACAGCGTGAACGCACCGATGCGCGTCGCGATGTGGCGCGCGGCCGCCCACGCGAGCGAGAGGCCATCGAACGTGCTCGTGCCGCGCCCGACCTCGTCCATCAGCACGAGGCTCGTCGGCGTCGCGTTATTCAGAATGTTTGCGGTCTCGATCATCTCCACCATGAACGTCGAGCGCCCGCCGGTGAGATCGTCCGCGGCGCCGATGCGCGTGAAAATGCGGTCAATCGGCCCGATCTCCGCATGCTCTGCCGGCACGAAGCTGCCGACATGCGCAAGGATGACCATCAACGCCGTCTGCCGCATGAATGTCGACTTGCCGCCCATGTTGGGGCCGGTGACGATCAGCATGCTCCGCGCATCGTCGAGGTCGAGGTCGTTCGGCACGAACGGGGCGTCGCTCGATTGCTCGACGCCGACGTGCCGCCCGGAGCGATAGCAGAGCCGCGGCGTATCGACGAGCCGCGGCGGCGAGAGGTCGAGCGCCCGTGCCCGTTCGGCGAGGTTAGTGAGGGCGTCGATCTCGGCGACGGCGGCCGCCGTGGCCTGCAGCGCTTCGAGGCCCTCTGCAAGTTTCGCGAGCAGCGTCTCGTACAAATGCTTTTCGCGCGCGAGCGCTCGCTCCCGCGCGCTGAGCACCTTGTCTTCGAACGTCTTGAGCTCCGGGGTGATGTAGCGTTCCGCGCCCTTCAGCGTCTGGCGGCGGAGATAGTCCGCCGGCACGCGCTCGGCATGCGTCTTCCCCAGCTCGATGTAGAACCCATGCACTCTGTTATAGCCGAGCTTGAGCGACGCGATGCCGGTGCGTTCGCGTTCCTTTACTTCCAGCTCGTCGAGATATCGATTGGCGTTCTCGCTGATCGAGCGCAGCTCGTCGAGCTCGGCGTCGTAGCCCTCCGCGATCACGCCGCCATCGCGCAGCAGCGCCGGCGGCTCGGGGACGATCGCTTGCGCCAGCAGCGCGCGCTCGGCTGCGTGCTCCTGACATCGCTCCGCCAGCGCGGCGATACGCGATTCGTGATCCGCGGCGCCGAGCACGCCGCGGAGCGCGGAGCGGAGCGCGGGTATGAGCTCGAGGCTGTCGCGCAGTTGGGCGAGGTCCCGCGGCCGTGCGGAAGCGAGCGCGATGCGCGTCAGAATGCGTTCGAGATCGCAGATCTCAGCGAGCGGCGCGCCGATGCCGCTGCTTTCGCCCGCGTTCAGCAACGTCGCGACCGCCTGTTGACGCGCCGCGAGCTCGCGCCGATCGCGAATCGGCCGGTTCAGCCAACGTCGCAGCAAACGGCTGCCCATCGCGGTCGCGCATCGATCCATGATGCCGGCGAGCGTGAACTCGGCGCGGCCGCCGAGGCTGGTTTCGATCTCGAGATTGCGCCGCGTCGCCACGTCCATGATCAGCGCATCGTCGCGCCGCTCGCGCTTCAAGCCGCGGAGGTGCGGTACCTGGGCGCGCTGCGTGTCGTTCACGTACTGCATAAGGCAGCCGGCGGCGCCGATCGCGGCGGGGATGTCCTCGGCGTCGTAGCCGGCGAGATCACGGACGCCGAACTGTGCGCAGAGCAGCCGGTGCCCGCTGTCCGCATCGAAATGCCACGGCGGGCGCGTTCGCAATGCTGGCATCTTCAGCAGCCATGCGGGCTCTGCGGCATCCTCGGAGATCAGCAGCTCGGCCGGCTTCAGCCGCTCGAGCTCGGCGGCAAGCGCGTCGACGTCGTGCAGCTCGTCGACGCAGAAGCGGCCGCCGGCGAGATCGAGCCACGCGACGCCGATCCGCTCGCCGAGCGTGACCGCGACCAGATGCCGCGTTTCGCGGTCGTCGATCAGCGCGGCGTCGGTCAGCGTGCCGGGGGTGACGATCCGCACGACCTCCCGCGCCACCGGCCCCTTGCTCGCGGCCGGATCACCGACCTGCTCGCAAATCGCGACCGACTCGCCGAGCCGGATCAGCCGGACGAGGTAGGTCTCGACCGAGTGCGCCGGCACCCCGGCCATCGGGATCGGCACGCCATTGGATTGACCGCGCTTCGTGAGCGCGATGTCGATGAGCTTCGCGGCGCGGCGCGCATCGTCGTAGAAGAGCTCGTAGAAGTCGCCCATGCGGTAAAAGAGCAGCATGTCTGGGTACTCGGCTTTGATGGCCAAGTACTGCTGCATCATCGGAGTGTGCGACGTTTTCGGCTCAGTCATCCTGCTGCGGGCGTTCGACGGGTGCCGCGCTATTGTAGACGACCGCATGCAGGGTGCAGCGAGCCGTGGCCCCCTGGGGCGCGTCTCCGGAACTTTCACTCGATACCCGCTCGCTCCGCACGTGCATGGAGGCTGGTTAACATGTTATCGGTTGAGCCACGACAGCTGCATCTTGAACAGTGGCGCCATTCGTAATTAAATCGCGCGTCATCTACCGTCCAACGGGAACGTGAAAGTGGTGAGCATAAAGGGAGTGCACGCGATCGCCTTTGCGGCCGTCGCATACGCAGCAACGGACGTGGCGCGCGCACAAGACACGCCCCCGAGCTCGATCGAGGAGATCGTCGTCACCGCGCAGTTCCGTGCGCAGAATCTGCAAGACACGCCGCTTGCGATCACGGCCGTTGGCGACGAGGAGCTTCGCGCGCGAAGCCAGCGTACGATTCTCGACGTCTCGGCGCAGTCTCCCAGCGTCATCATGCAGCCGGCGCCGCAGGGCTTCGGCAACTCGGCTCAGATCTCTATTCGTGGGATCGGGCAGGACGATTACAATCTCGCGCTCGAGCCCGGTGTCGGCATGTATCTCGACGACGTGTACTACTCGACGCTGTTCGGGGCCGTGCTCGATTTGCTCGATCTTGAGCGTGTCGAGATCCTTCGCGGCCCGCAAGGAACGCTGGCCGGGCGAAACTCGATCGGCGGCGCGGTTCGGCTCGTCTCGCGGCGCCCGAGCGGCGACGGCGAGAGCTACGTCGAGGCGACGTACGGAACGGACGAGCGTCTCGATCTGCGCGCGGCGGGCGAGTTCACGATCGTGCAGGACAAGCTGTTCGCGCGCGTGTCGGGCTCGTCGAAGCACCAAGACGGCTACATGTACCGGCTCGACTATCGCTGTGTGAATCCGACCTCACCGCTACCCTCTGCCACCGCCGAGGCCGACTGTCTGCTTGGAACGGAAGGCGGAACGGACAGCACGGCGGGCCGCTTCGCGTTGCGCTGGCAACCGAGCGATACCGTGGACGTGAACGTCGTCGCCGACGTCTATCGCGCCGAGGACGAGCCGCAGGCGAACAAGCTGCTGCGCGCCGGCGTCGATCCGAGCATCACGTGGATGGGCGAAACCTACGGTCCGCAGTTCCTTACCAATGACCGGTTCACAAACTACTCAACGTACTCGGCGCCGCAGCTCGGCGTCTCCGTCGAGCCTCGCAACTCGATCGACGCCTATGGTCTCGCCGTCACGGTCGATTGGTCGATCGCCGACAACCTGACGATGAAGTCGATCACGGCGTATCGCGACACACGCGGCGCGTTCAGCACAGACAACGACGGCTCTCCGCTGTTCTCGTCAGTCACGGCGCCGTCGATGACGCAGCAGCAAGTGAGCCAGGAGATTCGCTTCAACCATTCGCCGTCGGATCGGTTCGACTATACGGCCGGCCTCTACTACTTCGACGCCGAAGGCGGCCTCGGCGGCCGGCTGCTCGGCATCGGCGGTCTGCTCGACTTTGTGCACGATGACGAGATCCTCGCGTCGAACAGCTCCGTGTTCCTGCACACGACAACCCATCTGACGGACGCGATGAACCTCACCGTCGGTGTTCGGTACACCCAGGAAGACAAGAGCTACACGTTCAATCGCATCAATCCGAACGGCGGCCCCGTATTCCTGATCGAATCGATCAATGGCGCACGGGTGCTGTACGACGAAAGTCGGGCCGACTACCGCATCGCAATCGACAGGCGCTGGTCGGACCAGATCCTGACGTACGCGCAGTACTCGACGGGATTTCGTGGGGGTGGCGTGAGCCCGCGGCCGTTCTACGACAACCAGCTCGTGCCGCTCGATCAAGAGCAGCTCGATACCTTCGAAATCGGCTTTAAGCTCGATCTCGCGGATCGTCGCGCTCGGGTCAACGTCGCGCTCTTCCGCAACGACTACAAAGACATCCAGGTCGAGACGTCGACGCCGTTTTTCAACCCGAGCCTGCCCGTGCAGCCGGATCCGTCGCTGCCGTTCTACAATCCGATCGGCGGCACGTTCCCCTCGGGCGTGATGCTGAACGCCGGAAACGCGGAGTCGACGGGGCTCGAGATCGAGACGGCGCTGCGCTTCGGCTATCTCTTGGTGGACATGAGCGCGAGCTGGCAGGACTTTGAGTACTCGTCACTGAGCGCGTCGGCCTTGGGCTCAGGCTTTGCTCTCGACATGATCACGCCGTTCACGCCCGAGCAGAAGTACAGCGTGGGTGCGCAGTACGACTTCGCGCTCTCGTCGGGTGCGTCGGTATCGTTGCGGCTCGACGGTAACTACCAGTCCGAAATCTACGCCGAACCGGTCAATGCAAGCTACAATCTCATCGACTCGCGGACTGTGTACAACACGCGTCTGACGTACCATCCGGCCGACGATGCCTGGGAGACTTCGTTAGCGGTGCTCAATTTGACGAACGAAGAGTACTATCACTCTATCTTCGGGCGGACGGCGACCGGGGCCACCGGCATGCCGAACCGTGGGCGCGAATGGGCGCTGTCCGTGCGCCGTCGGTTTTAACCGCATGTTGCGCGCGAGACGGAACACGGTGCAGGAGCTCCGAGCATGGGTGACCGCGGCGGGCTTGCTCGTCGCGGCATTCCCTGCCTTGGCGCAGCAGAGCGTCGGACGCGGCGCGCCGGATCCCTTCGAGCCTGACGTCATCGTCGGCTCGGAGGGCAAAGGCATGTACGCCGGAGCCGGCATACCGCCGGAGCATCCGCCAATATTTGCCGCTCAGGAAGGCGCGGTCCCCGCCGGGGTCACGCCGCTCGCGCACGACATCTTCACTACGAAGGACTTCTACCAGGACCGCGAACTGTGGTCCGACCCTCGGTACTACCGATGTAACTCCCCCGTCGGCCTCGAGCAAATCTGGGGCGCGTACGAGGTACCGCTGATCGGCGCCGACCCCCCGCGCTCGGCTGCCTGGGGCTTTTGCGATCGCGATTACCCGCGCGATCAGATCGTGAGCCCGTACCGCTTCCAGACGGCGAGCGAGCACTACGCGGCGCTGCTCGCGGAAACGCGTGCGAAGGGTGGGCCCACGACGCCGACGTTCGATGCGATCGCGGATTGGAGCGGCCAGTACCTGCGCGATCGCGCGAAGACCGCCACCTGGTATCACGGCGCGATCCTGCAGATCCCGACCTACCTCTCGCTGCTCACGCCGGAGTACCAACTGCGGCTCGTACGCCAGATGTATCACTACTCCGGCAGCAACGCGCCGCAATGGCCGGGCTCGTATTGCTGGCCCGAAGGCTTTATGCGCCGCTTCGCGCAATATGGCGGCGCGCGCCTCAACTTGATCGCGACGCCGGAATTCGTGCTCGACATGCGTAACGCCGCGAAGACGCTGGTCACTCAAGTTCACATCGGCCGCGAGTTCGTCGAAGACCAGGGCGACGTTCCGCGGCTTGGCCCCGCCGTGCCGCAGTGGTTCGGCGAGACGATCGGCTTTTGGGACGGTGACGCGCTGATCACGCACACCTCGAACATCCAGGGCTGGATCAACCACGGCGGCGCCGAGTTCAGCAACAAGCTGCAGACGATCGAGATCTACACGCCGATTCGCGACGCCGCCGGCAAGCACGTGGGCGTCAAGCATGAGACGGTGCTCTACGACGATGACGCGTTCGTAGAGCCGGTCCGTATCGTGCAGGAATATGAGCGCCTCGGTTCACTGACCGACAACGATCCGTTCGTTTACATGGAATGCGTGCCGCACATGTTTCCGATCGAGGGCATCGCGACGCCAGTCACGCCGGGCACGACGTTTGAGTACGAGTATCCCGATATCTACGGCCAGCCGTGGTCGCAGATCTGGGAGCGCTATCACGAGGAAGGCATGCAGCGCCCCGAGGGCGAGGACATCTTCAGCTTCGAGTAGTCCGAACGCTCGGCAGAAAACCGAGTGGCTTCGGGCAGGCGGTCAGGCGGAGCCGCTGCAGCGAGCTTGATGGTCTATTCGTTATTGCGTACGCACAACGCTCGGCCATCCGGCTGAAGCATGTAGCTGTAATAGCGGATGCCGCTGTTGAACATCAGACCCCATGCGTTCAACCAGGGCTCGTGCCTGATCGTTTCCAAGTCCTCGGGTTCGCTCAGCTCTTCGAGATTCG
>CAZFJU010000192.1:1918-8686 GCA_964518995.1 uncultured Gammaproteobacteria bacterium | reverse complement strand
GCGACTTCAACGCCCGGACCGTGCCGACCCCGGGGAACCACGACTACGAGACGCCTGACGCGAGCGGCTACTTCGACTACTTTGAAGTGTTCGCGGTGCATGCCGGGGCCCGGCCGCGAGGCTACTACGCTTTCGAGCATGGCGATTGGCACGTCGTCGTGCTGAACAGCCTGCTCGACGTCGATCCGGGCAGCGTGCAGCTTCGATGGCTCGAGTCTCAACTCGCGGAGCGCGCTGCGGATTGCGTGCTCGCGATCTGGCATCACCCCGTCAGAAGCTCCGGGCTGCATGGCTACCTGCCGTGGGAACGCGGTCGCGGCATGACGGCCTTCTGGGAGGTGTTGCTGCGGCACGGTGCGGACGTCGTCTTGAACGGCCACGACCATGTCTACGAGCGATTCGCGAAGCTCGATGCCGAAGGCCGGCGCGACGATGCCGGTATCCGCCAGTTCACCGTCGGGACGGGCGGCGCCGGGCTGCACCCGATCGTGCTACGCCGGCGGCACAGCGAGTACCTGACCAACGACCTGTACGGCGTGTTGGTGCTGGCGTTGCGGCCCGGCGGATATGAGTGGGCATTCGTCGGATCGGATGGCGCCATCCATGATCGAAGCGCGGCGCCGGTACCGTGTTGACCGGGCCGAGCCCATGATCACGGACGACCGCGGCCAAGCGATCTCAGTCGACGCCCGGAAGCTCCTCGGGCTCGTCGCCGGGGATCTCCTCGGGATCGATGATCGGCAGCTCATCCGGCTGCGGCGGCGTCTGCGGTGTGTCGGGCGCCCATTCCGGCGGGCTGGCCGGCGGTGGCACATCGCCGGGCGGATTCCATTCCGCCGTCTCCGCGCGGCGCGCGATGCGTCGGGCGGCTGTTTCCGTCTGCTCGGCGACGGCGCGTTCGAGACGTGCGCGCGCCGTGGCCGGCACGGCGACAGGCGCGCCTCGTGCACCGACCGTTCGGCCCACCCGCCGCGCACGCGCAGCGCCGAGCGGCTCGCGGCGGCCTGCAGGATGGGTGCGATTTTGAAGTCCGTGAGGTTTCTTACTCATGGCTCTAGTCTACAGCCCGTCGGATATGCTCGGCTGTTGCGATGAACCCGGATAGCCTTCAGGTCTCGTCGCCCGGCCCAGGGCATCACGGCTCTCGAACGAGGACATCATGAACGCCAAGCTCTTTGTCGCCTTTACCGTCGTCGGCTTGGTGCTCGGCGCCGCGGGCTGCGGCAGCAGCTCCGATGGATCGGGGTCGCGGCTGAACCCGCCCCCGCCGAGCAACCCGCCACAGCAGCCGGAGCCGCCGGCGCCGACTTTGTATGTGGTCGGCGACAGCCTGTCCGACATCGGCAATCTGGCCGCGCTGTCCGATTATCTGCTCGGCCGGCCGATCTATCCGCAGGCGTCGGTGGGCCTCTGTCACCCCGGCGCTCTGTTCGCCCTCGAGCGCGATTGCACCGATGTGCTGTATGAGCGCAGCCGCGTCAGCAACGGCCCCGTGGCGGTCGAGCATCTCGCTGCGCACCTGGGCATCGTGCCGTTCGCGCCGTCCTTTCATGTGCTGCCGGAGCGTCCCGTCGTCGGCGTGAATTACGCGGTCGCGAGCGCCAAAGCGCGGGCGTCTTCTCCCAAAGACCTCGGCCATCAAGTCGAGCGGCTGCTGCTCGATCACGGTCCTGCGCTGCCGGCCGGCGCCGCTATCGTGCTGATGATTGGCGGCAACGACGCCATCGACGCACTGCAGGCGGCGGCGTTGCCGAACCTCGAAGGCCCGGACGGTGCGCTGCCCGACATCGGCTCGCCGGGCGAGACCGACCCGCCGGGCTCGGAGCCGCGTACGATCGTCGCGCAGGCCGTCGCCGGCATCACGGCGGCAGCCTCACGGTTGCTTGACGCGGGCGGCTGCGTGCTCGTCGCAAATGTGCCGAATCTCGCGCGGCTGCCCGCGGTACGGGATACCGCAGAGCTCGAAGGCATTGATCTCTCGACGGCCTTCGAGGTCGCCGAAAGCGTCACCGCGGAATTCAACGCCAGTCTCGCCCAAGGGCTCGCTGCGTTGCCGGCGGCGCATGCAGGGGAGGGCACGCTCGTGCCTTTCGACCTGGCCGCCGCGGTCGATACCGCAGCCGATGCTGCAGCATTGGCCGGCACCAATGTCACAGATGCCTGCTTCGACAGCGAGCGCTATACGGCATCCACGCTCGGCGAGCGCCACTTCCATCCGGACTGCGAGCCGTTGCCGGAGCAACCGCCGCGCTTCGACGCGTTTTTCTTCTGGGACGGCATCCACCCGACGGGCGCAGCGCACGCGGCGATCGGCGCGGCGCTGGTCGACACGTACGAGGCAGGCTGCCGGGCGGAGCAGCCGGCAGGCTGAGTCGACGGGCGATGGCCGTGCGTCAAATGGACGCGCCGGCCTCGCGCAGCTTTCTCAGGATACGATCCTGAACCCACTGCGAGCTCCACCAGTCGATGGGCGTAATCGCGTGGCCGCCGAGCAGCATGGTGAAATGGAGATGATCGCCGCCGGCGAGGCCGGTCGCGCCGGTCCGGCCAAGGCTTTGATCGGCCTCGACCATATCGCCCGCCGACACCTCGATCGAGGAAAGATGCGCGTAAAGCGACTGCAGCCCCATGCCATGGTCCACGATCACGCAGTTGCCGTAGATTCCGAGCCAGCCCGCATAGACGACCCGACCGCGATTGGCGGTGAACACCGGCGCGGCCGCCGTCGACGCAAGATCGAAGCCCAGGTGTACCTGATGATCGACATCCTGCCCGTTATAGACATAGGTGCGTTGATCGGCGAAGCCGGCCTCTACTGCCGTGTTGATGAGCTGCTTGAACGGCCCTTGCCAAAGAAGCTCCGGCGCCGTATCGGCCGCGAGCGCGGCGATCGCTTCGTTATTAATCCGGCGCAAGTCGCGATTGATACGTAAGTAGGACGCGAGCAGGTCCGACGGGTCCTCGACGTCGAGCTCCGTGGAGTTGGCCAGGATCGCCGGTACGACTCGTGCGAGGAAGCGATCGTCCAGCGAGATTCGGCTTTGCCTGAACTGCTTAGGGAAAACACGATAATCGAACACGGCTGACGACTCGTTGCCGTATGCGTCGCGCGCGAAGACCTGGATGGGCGTGTCGACCGGCTGATCCCATAACAGCGCGAAAAAGGCCACCCGGAGCGCCGGATCGGCTGTCTCGATACCGGCTCCGGCCGCCGGAAAGCCACGGTACTCGATGTCGCCGACGCGCACGCCCGATTCGACGTCTGCCGGCGCCGCGCGGTACACGACCATCTCCGAGCCGCCGTGGTTGATATAGTGGAACGACGACAGGACGGCGATTTGCGGCGGCGTGAGGCGCACCTCGACGTCGCGAGTCGCGACGGACTCCGCCTCGCGATAGCCGAACAGCACCGGGCGTGCCGCGGTGACGACGACAGTGGCTGTTCCTGCGCGCAATTCCGGCACCGCGCGTCTGCCGAGCGGCCGCGATAACACAAGGCGCTCCCCGGCTCGGTCGAGCGCGGGGTCATCATCCGCGTCGAGCTGGAAGAGAGGGGTTCTGACGCCCTCTTGCTCCACATCGACTGTAAATCGCGTCAGCGCGCCGCGTGGCGCCTCCACCGCAACCGTCAGCTCGCCGGTTTGGCCGACGATGGCAGGCTCCAAGATCTCGATGGCCGGCCCCTCGGCTTGGCCCGCCATCACCCAGGCGCCGGCCGCGCCCAGCACGGCAAGCGCGAAAAGGACTGCAATCGTTCGCATGGCGCAAATTGTAAGGGCCGGACGGCCGAAGTCCATGAACTTTTTCATGATCTGCGGCAGCGGCGACGCTGTCGCCGTCGACAGACGAATTGCGGCGCCGTAGGCCAGATGTGACTATTTAGCGCATCTACTATCCTATGTGCTTGTCATTCTTTCCGTGCATACTTTAGAATCTCTCGCGTCTGAAAAAATAATGAGCAAGAGACGGGGAGGGGTCGCGGACGTGCCGGCCATGTCGCTGGATTCGGCGCCCGATGCTATCGTCGTCACTTCGCCGGACGGCACGGTCCTGCAGATCAATCAGCGGGCCGAGGACCTGTTCGGCTATTGTCGCGAAGAGCTCAGCGGCAAGCCTCTCGGCGCGCTGATACCGGCCGGGCTCGCGAGCTCGACCCTCGAAGCGGGGTCAATGCAGCGCACGAGCCGCACTGTGGTTTGCGCGCATCGGGATGGCACGCGGTTTTTCGGCACCATGCGCTGGGGTTCCGTGCCGACCGAGCACGGCGACGTGGTCGTGCTCTCGATGAGGGAGCTCGGCGGGGAGCGGCTTGCCGCGGGCGGCGCGGCGTTCACCAGCGACGCGCCAATCGAGCTGCTGTCTCTATTCGCGCACGACGTGCGTGAGTCATTGCAGTCGGTACGCTACCTTTGCGAATCGGTTCGGGACCGCGCCCCATTCGAGGCGGACACGGCAAGCGAGATCATCGGCTCCGTTTGCCGGCTGCTGGATCGCGTTTCCCGCGTCGTGCCGGGCGGAACGCTCGAGCCGCTGGTGGAGTCGTGCCGTGTCGGGCCGCTGCTCGGCACGCTGGCGCGTGAGCTGACGCCGCTCGCGGCCCGAAAGGGGCTGCAGCTTTCGGTGGAGGAAGCGCCAGACGCGACCCTTACGGACCCGGTCTTGTTCCGTGAGCTGCTCCATAATCTGCTGGTGAACGCGATTCGTTACACACACGTCGGCGCCATCCGCGTTCGCTGCTGCGCCGACGAGGACAAGATTCGGGTCGAGATCACGGATACCGGGGTTGGGATGACTTCCGACCAATTAGCGGCTCTCGCGATTCAGGGGAACATCCGCTCGCGTTTTCGTGACCACGTCGCAGACGCCGGCGCGGCCAATGCGCTGCGTTCGCGCGATGGGGGCCTCGGGCTCGCCATCGTGCATCATTTGGCACGCCTGCTCGATTGCACGATCGAGGTCGATTCGGCGCCCGGTCGCGGCTCATGCTTCGTCGTCAGCGCTCCGCGCGACCGCGCGGTGCAGGTGCCATGCTCGAAGTCGTGACGGAAAAAGCCCGATGTCTTGCAGCGCCTATGGCGCGTTGCTGTCCGCGCTCTTGCCAACCTCTATCAGCGCGTTGATCGCCTCGATGGATACGGGCTTGACGAGATGTGCGTCGAAACCGGCTTCACGCGTCTTGCGCCGATCGGAGGCCTGCCCCCAGCCGGTGATGGCATAAACCGGCACATCGCGGCCCCAGTCACGTAGCCTGATCCGCCGGCATACTTCGTAGCCGTCGAGACGCGGCATGCCGATATCCAGCAGCAGCAGCTCGGGTCGAAAGCTCTCCGCGACCTGGAGCGCCTCGAGACCGTCCTTGGCCGTGCGCACTTCGTGCCCCATGACGCCGAGAATTTCGGCCAGCGCGGCGGCAGCGTCCACGTTGTCGTCGGCCACGAGAATCTTGCGGCGGTCCCGGTGGACGCGATGGGGGTGGGACGGGGGTGCATCGATCCGCGCGGCGCTCATCGGCAGCGTGATGACGCATTCGCTGCCGCGGTGACGACCGGCACTCTGGATGTCTATCGCGCCGCCATGCATCTCGATCAACGTGCGCGCTACAGTGAGGCCGATGCCGAGCCCGCGCCGCGGCTCGCCGCTGCGTTGCTCGCCTTGAGCGAACATCTCAAACATCCGCGGCAGCAGCGCGGCTTCGACGCCGATACCATCGTCGGCGATTCGAATCCGTGCTGTCCGGCCGATGGTGTCGATGGTGAGATCGATGTGGCCGCCGGGGTGGGTATACTGCGCTGCGTTCGTGAGCACGTTCGCTAAAGCTTGCGCGAGCCGCGCCTGATCCCCGTCCAGCGGCACAGCCGTGGGCGGCATATGCACGGATAACGTATGCCGAGCCGAATCGACCAGCGGGCGCACAGACTCCACGGCGCTTGCCGCGGCTGTGCGTAGATCGAGCGGTGCGCGCTTGAGCTCGAGCGTACCGCGGCTCAAGCGGCTCGCGTCGAGAAGATCGTCGACGAGCCGGATGAGCTGCGATAACTGTCGCTCGATGATAGCCCGGGCTTGCGGTAAAGACATGGGATTGCTGTCCGCGAAGGCCAGCAGCTCCGTGGCGCTGCGTATCGGCGCCAGCGGGTTGCGCAATTCGTGCGCGAGCATCGCGAGAAATTCGTTGCGGTTCGCCTCCGCGTCGTCACGGGCCATGTCTGATGCGGCGGCGGCAGCAAGCCCCGCCGCAACAAGCGCGGCCGCAGTGGTCAGAAATGCGCGAAGATCGCCGTCAAATGGCCGTCCGCCCGGTAGAGCAACGACCAGGTAGGTATCTAGAACGCCTGGAGCTCGGAAATGTACCGGTAACACAGCCGCGCCGTCGGCATCGCGCGCGGCTTGGCGGTACGGCCTCGGCAATGCGGTGACCCGCCGGTGAGACTCGCCGGGCTCGAACGGCGTGAGCGGCCACGGGGCTGCGCGATCGGGCACGAATGCCGAGTCGATCTTCTCCGGGAGCGCGCCCGCAGAACCCGCCAGCCGCGCTCTGCCGTTCTCGTCGACGAAATAGAGCAGTGCAAACGGCACGTCACGCGCTTCTGACGCAAGCGCTGCTGCAGCCCATTCGCAAGCTCGGGTTAGAGTGTCCGCCTTGGTCAGGCCGTGCAAACGGCTCAACACGCCTGCGCGTCGGCGCGTCAGCACTGCTTGGGTTTCGTCCGTGCCGATTGCCATTACACCTACTGCAAATCCTTTTGCGTCTCGGATCGGTGTGAGGGAAAA
>CAZFJU010000192.1:0-1818 GCA_964518995.1 uncultured Gammaproteobacteria bacterium | reverse complement strand
TAGGGCATCATGAGCTCGATAGGCCAGCTCTCGACGGGCCCCAGCGTACTCGAGTGTTCGGGCGCGATCGCGCATGAGCGGGCGGCCGCATATCGCGGGGTCGCCTGAGCCGAGGCGGTTTGAACGGAGGAGGAAGAGGCTGCGGGCGATGGCTTTCGGCGTCGGCGCGTATTGGCATTCGGATTCATATGCCACTTACGAAGCAATTAACGTGCCAGGTTCAACAGGGGCTCCGCGTGTCGCGCAGAACCGAGAACATGAGGGTTTCCGCTGGGCAAAGACGCGGTAAAGGAGGCCCCGGCATGCTTCTTGCTGTCGGATGGGTTTACACATTTCTACGGGAAGGATTCGATGGTCAAGAGCGCCGAGACGGTTCAACACATCCGATCGCAGGATCGGGAGGCCCGCTTGGCGTTGTTGCGCCGGATGGATGCCTATTGGCGAGCGGCGAATTATCTCTCCGTAGGCCAAATCTATCTGCTCGATAACCCGCTGCTCCGGGAACCGTTGCAGCTCGAGCACATCAAGCCGCGCCTGCTCGGGCATTGGGGCACGACGCCGGGGCTGAACTTTGCTTATGTGCATTTGAACCGGATCATCTGCGAACGCGATCTCGACATGATCTTCGTTACGGGTCCGGGACACGGTGGGCCGGCGCTCGTCGCCCACACCTGGCTCGAGGGTTCCTACAGCGAGCTCTATCCGGAGATATCCCTCGATGAGGAGGGCATGCGGCTGCTATTCAAGCAGTTCTCGTTTCCAGGCGGGATCCCGAGCCACACCGCACCCGAAACGCCCGGCTCCATCAACGAAGGCGGCGAGCTCGGCTATTCGCTCACGCATGCGTATGGAGCGGCGTTTGACAACCCTGGCCTTACCGTCGCGTGCGTGATCGGCGATGGCGAAGCCGAGACCGGCGCGCTAGCCGCGAGCTGGCATTCGAACAAGTTCCTGAATCCGGCCACCGACGGCGCCGTGCTGCCGATCCTGCATCTGAACGGCTGGAAGATCGCTAATCCATGCTTCCTGGCGCGGATGCCGCGGCAAGAGCTCGAGCAGCTCCTGCGGGGATACGGTCATGAGCCGGTCTTCGTGGAGGGCGACGATCCGGCCAAGGTGCACGAGGAGATGGCCGATGCTCTCGATTACGTCTTCGATCAGATTGCCGCGATCCAGATGGAAGCGCGCCGAGAGGGCGTTAGCGAGCGTCCGATCTGGCCGATGATCGTGTTGCGCACGCCGAAGGGCTGGACGGGACCCGAGACCGTCGACGGCAAACAGGTGGCGGGCACCTGGCGGTCCCATCAGGTGCCGCTCGCCGGCCTGCGTGACGACCCTGGGCATCTGGCGCAGCTCGAAGCCTGGATGCGCAGCTATCGTCCGGAAGAGCTATTCGACGACGACGGCAGCCCCGTGGTCGAGCTGCGTGATATCGCCCCCAGGGGCACGCGACGGATGGGTGCAAACCCGCACGCCAACGGCGGACTGCTGCTAAAGGACCTCCGGCTACCGAGCTTTCGCGCTCACGCGATCGACGTGCCCGAGCCGGGCGCGACGAAGGCGCAGGCGACCCGCGTGCTGGGCGGCTACCTGCGAGATGTGATGCGTCGCAACCTCAAGGCGCGCAACTTCCTGGTGTTCGGTCCGGATGAGACGGCGAGCAACCGCCTGCAGGCCCTATACGAAGTGACGTCTAAGCGTCATATCGGCAAGCTCGAGCCTGGCGACGAAGATCTATCGCCGGATGGCCGTGTATTCGAGGTGCTGTCCGAGCAGCTTTGCCAGGGCTGGCTCGAGGGCTACCTGCTCACGGGGCGG
>CAZFJU010000191.1:5885-8719 GCA_964518995.1 uncultured Gammaproteobacteria bacterium | reverse complement strand
ACCCCCCTCGGCTCCACCAATTCCTCTGTCACCGCCGCAGCGGCGAGATGTGCGAGATCGCCTCTCGGCGCAGGAATTTCCACTCGCCGTTCTCGCGGATGTACTGGTCATCGTACTCGCCGAGGTACGTCAGCTGCGGCGACTGATCGTCGGCCGGCGTGACATAGAGCCACAGAGTAGTGGCCGAGGCGCGGTCGCCGTCGATCTTGATCTGATCGTTGGTCATGACGTGGAAGGTGCCCGAGCCCTCCGGCAAGGGATTGTGGCCGATGGTTTCGTCCATCAGCGCGAAGATCGCGTCCGGCCCTTTGGCGGACCCGAGCCCCCCGATCCATTCGCCTTCGGCCGCAAACAGGTTCGCGAACGTGCGGTAGTCGCGGTGATCGTGCGCATGCCCGTAGGCCATGATCAGCGCGCGGATGTCTTCGCGGTCCTCGAGGATTTGCACGCGTTTGGCCAGCGCTTCGAGATCGTCGGCGTGCGCCGGCGGTGCGGCCAACGCGCCGAGGCAAAGCAGTGAGACGGCGAATGTCGCGACATGAGTGCGGATGAGTCGAATGTGCATGTGGCTCCCCAGTTAGTCAGTTCACGCTCGGCGCCGACGTGGCCATCAGCTCCGTCAACGGTTCGATCACGGCTTCGGCCCAGATCTCGTAGCCCTTCTGCGACGGATGGAGGCCATCGCTCATGACGTCTGCAGGGATCTCGCCGTTCGCGTCGAGAAAGTGTTCGCCAATATCTAGATAATGCACGCGCTCTCCGTCATGCAGCGCGGCGATGCGTTGGTTGATGTCGGCGATCGTGTCGCGCACCGGGTCGTTCGCGCCGCCGCGCGGAAAGATGCCGAGCAGCAGGATCGGAGCTTCTGGAAAGTCGTTCTGCAATTGCAGCACGACGGCGCCGATCCCTTCCGCGATCTCGGCCGCCGTGTTGCGGCCGGTGTTATTCGTGCCGATCATCAGCATCACTGCGCGCGGCTCGAAACCTTCACCTTCGCCGTTCTGCAGGCGATACAGCACGCCCTGCGTCGTATCGCCGGCAATGCCGAAGTTGGCGACGTTCCAGTGGCCGAAATACTCGTCGAAGACGGGTTTGCCGGCGAAGTCGCCTTCTTCGTTGCGCCAGAAGTCGGTGATCGAGTCCCCCATGAATAAAAGCTCGGCATCGCCCTGACGCGCGACCTCGAGATTCGCCTGATGCTTCGCCTGGAAGAACGGCGCGAGATTCGGAATGACGGCCGTGTTCGGCGGCGGCGTGCGGACCTCGAGCAGACCCGGGTACTTCTCGACGATCGCGCGCGTCTCGGCGTCTGCGCCCGCGACGAAGCGCTCGAGGGCGCGGCGCGCGAGGTCGACCTCGGCCGCGGTAGGGCGAGGAATCGCGACGGCCGCGGGCGCCGGCGCAGGTACGGCTTCGGCGCCGGGTGGTTGAGCGCCCGCGGGGCCAGGCGGCTGTGCGCCGGCGGGACCGGCGAGGCCGATCAGCACGCACGCCGCAGCGAGCAGCGGTAGGCGGGTCGTCTTCGAGGCAAAACAGTCGCGGATCGGCATCGGTCGATGCTCCCTTGATTCGTTCTTCTGATTCTTGGGCTGTTTTGCCATGCGCCGCGCGGCCGCGCAAGTCTTCCGCGCTGGCGGCAGGAGTTTCGCTAGGCGCGGAGCTTGGCTAGGCTAGCCGTTGCCCGTCGGCGAGGAACCGGAGCACAAGAATGAACCATATAGTGAGGGCCTCCATCGGTGCGGCTGCGATGCTTTTGATCGCGGGCGCGGCCATCGCCCAGCCGCGCGCGCCCGAGGCGCCGCGTGTCAATCCCGTGGCCGAAGCCGAGTGGCCGGACGCGCTGCGTGAGGCCGCGGCGGATCTCGAGCCCGATATTTCGAACGCCGTCGGCACGTATGCGCATTACCCGGAGCTCGGGGAGGCGATGCTGCGGCATCTGAACTATCTTTGGTCGGAGTCGACGCTGCCCCCCAGGCATCGGGCGCTCCTCGGGCTGCGCACGGCATGGCTGGCCCGCTCGGGCTATCTCTGGGCGCACCGCGTGCCGATTGCACGCGAAGATGGCCTCAGCGACGCCGAGATCGAGCGCGTCGCGCGCGGCCCCGACGCCGGCTGGGACGACTTCGAAGCCGCGCTGCTCCTCGCCGCGGATGAGCTTCACGTCGACTCGATCATCTCCGATGCAACCTGGCAGGCGCTTTCGGCGCGCTACGACGTCAATCAGATGATCGACACGATCGATACCGTCGGCGGGCTGACGATGTATGCGGGCGTCATCAACTCTCTTGGCATCGAGCTCGAGCCGGGCGCCGACGATCCCCTGCCGACGGACATCCCCTACGAGCCGGCGGCGGAGCGCACGCATTTTCGCCTCGTCGGCGGTGAGCCGCGCATTCCGCCGGTCGAGGCCGAGGACGGCCGCGGGGGCGGCGCCAACGTGTTCCGCACGTTCGTGCGTAATCCGCCTGCTGACCGTGTGCGCGGCGCGATAAACATGCATGTCAACAGCAACTCGACGCTGTCGCCGCGCCATCGCGAGATGCTGCTGATTCGGATCGGCGTCTTGTGCCGATCGGAATACGAGTACGCCGCACACGTGCGCGTCGGCCGGCGGCTCGGGATGACGGACGATGACATCGCGCTGCTGCTTGCGGGCCCCGAAAGCGGGCAGGGCGAGCCGTTCGAGCTCGCATTGCTGCGCGCGACGGACGAGCTCTACGAGCACGATGTCGTCTCCGACGAGACCTGGGCCGAGCTCGCGGCGGAGCTCGACACGCGACAGCTCTTCGATGTGCTGGTCGCCGTCGGCGGTTATCGCTCGACCTCGCTGCTGA
>CAZFJU010000191.1:0-5785 GCA_964518995.1 uncultured Gammaproteobacteria bacterium | reverse complement strand
CAGCTCTTCGATGTGCTGGTCGCCGTCGGCGGTTATCGCTCGACCTCGCTGCTGATCAACAGCGCCGGCGTGCAGCTGGACGAGAACATGGCGGATTTCAGATTCCCGCCGGAGCTGCGCTGAGCTCGGCCGAAGCCGCCGCGCTCGCCCGCGCCGAGGCGCTCGACGCCGAGGGCCGCCACGGCGAAGCGCTGGATACGCTCGCGGGGGCGGCGCGGCTCGGCGGGCTGATCGCCGGTGCGCGGCTCGGCGCGCGTATCCTGGTTGGCGACCGGGCGCCCGAGCTCGGCGCGGAAGGCGCGGGCCTGATCGCGGCTGCCGCGCAGGGCGGCGGAGCGGAGGCGGCGGCGTTGCTGGCGGTGCTCGCCGCGGCAGGCGCCTACCGCCCGCAAAGCTTTCCCGAAGCGCTCGACTGGCTGCGACGCGCCGCCGAGCACGGTTTCGTTCCGGCTCAGCGGCAGCTCGCCGTGCTCGCGAGCGATCGCGTGTCGGCGGACGATCCGCTCGCGCTGCCGGCAGCGGAAACGCTCAGCGCCGATCCGCTCATCATGCGGTTCGAAGGTCTTGCATCGGCCGCGACCTGCGCCTGGATCGTCGCACGGGCGCGCGAACGTCTGTGGCGCGCGGAAGTCTACGATGAGCGGAACAGCCGCGGCGTCGTCAGCCGTATCCGCACCAACTCGACTCGCGTCTTCTCGCTCGCAGAGACCGACGTCGTGCAGATCGTTCTGCAAATGCGCATGGCGAGCGCGGCAGGCTTGCCGTTCGCGCATTGCGAGGCCGCTTCGGTCCTGCACTATTCCGCCGGCGAAGAGTTCAGAGATCACTACGACTTCATCGATCCCACGACGCCGGGCTATGCGGCTCACATCGCTACCGTCGGCCAGCGAAGTGTCACCTTCCTTGTCTATCTAAATGATGACTACGACGGCGGCGAGACGGAATTCCCGCGGCTCGGCATCAAGCACAAGGGTCGGACAGGAGACGGCTTGGTCTTCTTCAATGCATCGCCGTCGGGCGCACCGGACGAGCGGACGCTGCACGCCGGCCGGCCGCCGGTCAACGGCGAAAAGTGGCTCGCGTCGCAGTTCATCCGCAGCCGGCCGGTCGTGCCGGGAGCCGCTTAGCGTCCCGTCACCGCGTGCGCCGACGCGAATGAAACGCGTCTTGACTTCATCTGGCCGTCCATATCTTATTACGTCCAATTGCGTTGAATACATTCCACAACGAGCCTGGGGGGGACGTGAGGATGACGGGCAATCGTGAGCTGGCAATCCTGGCAGCTGCTATCAGCGCTGTTCTTGCGACATCAGACGATCTGCTCGCTCAAGAGGCGTCCGTCGAGGAGGTCGTCGTCACCGGCACGCGCATCCAGCGCGCAGTGGGCTTCACGTCGCCCGTTCCAGTCACCGCGATCTCGAACGAGGAGCTGACGTCGTTCGCGCCCGGCAACACGATGGGCGAGGCGCTCGACAAGCTTCCGCAGTTCTTTCAGACCGTGACCGCGCAGCGCGGCGGCCATCCGCAGTTCAGCGGCGGACGCAGCAGTCTCGATATGCGCGGTATGGGCGCGCAGCGAACGCTCGTGCTGATCGACGGCGCGCGCACGGTGCCGTCCGACATCAGCAGCCGCGTGAACATCGACTTCATCCCGTCCGGCCTGGTCGAGCGGGTGGACGTCGTGACCGGCGGCGCATCGGCCGCGTACGGCGCCGACGCGCTCGCAGGCGTCACCAACTTCATCCTCAATCGGCGCTTCGATGGCTTTCGCGCCGACGTGCAGGGCGGCCAGACGGCCGAAGGCGATGGCAAGAATTGGCGTATGGCATTGACGGGCGGCATGCCGTTGGGCAACAGCCGCTACCATCTGACCTGGAGTGTCGAAGGGCAGCAGATCGACGAGATCGAGCGCGAGGGCCAGTTCGGCGCCCGCCGCCCGCGCTGGATGGGGCACTACGGCTACGTCGCGAATCCCGAATGGACGCCGGGCGCACCGGCCAGCGTGCCGCGGCAAATCGTGATGCCGAACGTCCACGGCACTTCGGCAGCGCCGACGGGCGTGATCAACCGCGCGTTCCACCGCGACGACCCGCTCGCTGTGACCACGACGGTCGTGCCGGACTTTCCGTTCCTGAGGCATGTGTTCACGACCGACGGCACGTCGACGTACCAGTATCCGTACGGCGACGCCGGCTGCTATCGCGTGAGCGGCCCCGCCTACTATGATCCGAACTCTCCGACGCCGCAGGCTGCCTGCACGACCAACACGACGTCCGGTGGGCCGATGTACAACTTGCAATCCGAAGCCAACTCGTGGGGCGTCTTCGGCGAGGAAGTGAAGGTGGGCAATGTCTTCCTCGGGCTCGAGCGCGAACTGGACAAGGGTAGCGTGCACGGCCATTTCCTTTATGGCTACAGCTATTCCGGCAATCACGACCATCTGCGCGCGCCTCCGTTCTTCAGCCCGTGGAGCGCCACGGTCCATCGAGACAACGCCTATCTTCCGGATCACATCCGCGATGCGATGGATGCGAGCGGGGCCACCGAGTTTCAGCTCGACGTGAACGGCAAGATCCGCGCGCCGGGGTTCATGAACTTCAATAACGACCAAACCACGATCAACCGTTGGCGGACGTGGTCGCTCGCGCTCGGCTTCGACCGGGAACTCTTCGATACGAATAATTGGCGGCTCACGGGCTCGTTCCAACGCGGCCAGACGGACAAGAGCGGCGCAATGCTGCGTGAGCTGCGTGTCGACCGCGCATGGCTCGCGATGGACGCGGTCGAGGTCTATCCCGATCGCCGCGATGCCGATGGGGACGGCGTGATCGATCTCGTGGCCGATGCGGACCGCGGCACCGGCCAAATCATCTGCAACGTGCAGCGCTACAATCCCACGGCCGAGCAGCTGAGGCTCTCGGTGATCAACGTGGCGGAAGGCGGCACGAGCCCTTATCCGACCGTGCGCGTGCCGGCGGCTTTCGGCGACGACTCACTCGGCGCGCCGGAAGAGCTGATCGGCATCCCGGGCCCGGTCTCGTTGATCGACGACACTGTTCGCGATTGCGTGCCGTTCAACATCATGGGCACGGGCCATACCAGCCTGCAAGCCGCCGATTATCTCGTCAGCGATAAGTGGAACGTCGGCAAGGTCACGCAAGATTTCGCCGAGGTCGTGCTGTCGGGGCAGATCTACGAAGGTATTGGCGCCGGCCCGTTCCTGCTCGCGACGGGCGCGACCTATCGCCGCGAGGGCTTCTGGCAGCGCAGCGAGCCGCACGAGCTGATGGCTTTCGGTCCGCCGTCGAACGCGCCGGAGATCGGCATTCGCGGGATTACATCGGGCTGGGCCGGCAACCGCAACGTGCATCGGTTCGCAGACTTCGCCGCGCTGACCGGCGAGTTCAACGTGCGTGAGGCGTTCGTCGAGTTCGATCTCCCGCTCATCAGCGGTGCCAACGGCCGCTCGCTCGCTGCGAACCTGGCTGGCCGCTACTCCGATTATTCGTTGAGCGGCGGCATCACCTCCGCGAAGCTCGGCCTCGACGCGAGCATCACCGAATCGCTGCGCTTCCGCGCTACCGCCTCGCGCGACGTTCGGGAGCCGACCTTCGCAGAGCGTTGGGACGTCGCCGGCGGCGGGACGACCGTGAATGATCCGTTCACCGGGTTAACGGGCTTCTTCACGATCTCGAACCAGGTCGGCAATACCGATCTCAATCCGGAAGAGGCGGACACGGTGACGGCCGGCCTGGTGTATCAGCCGCGTACGCTCCCGGGGCTGCAGCTGTCCGTCGACTATTACCAGATCGACCTCGAAGGCCAGGTCGCTTTGCTGCCGTACAACACCGTCGTACAGACGTGCTACGACACGCGCACGACGACGCAGACTTACTGCGACTTCATCACGCGCGATCCGAACACGAACCTGATCTCCATCATCAACAACCGCTACGTGAACATCGCTACCGCATTCGTCAGCGGCGTCGATTTCGAAGCGCAGTGGCGCACCTCCGTAAATTTCTTCGGCATGGACGAGTCGCTGGACCTTCGCGTGCTCGCCGGCTGGCTGAACGAGAATAGCCAGACACCGGCCGGCTCGACGCGCAAGGTCGAGAGCGCCGGCACGAGCAACTATCCCGATTTCACGGCGGTCGCGACGCTGGGGTATCGAGCCGGGCCGTTCAACGTTCGTCTGATGGGGCGCTACTATCCGGAGACGATCCTGAATATGGATTGGCATACCCGGCCGTTGGAGTCTTGCGGCGCGGCGGCATGCGTGCCGGATACCACGGTCGAGTCGCAGTTCACGACGAACCTGACGGTCGGCTACGAGGGCGAGATGCCGAGCGGCGGGCTGTGGAGCGTGAGCGCGACGGTCTCCAATCTATTCAACACGGATCCGCCCGTCATCCCGACCGGGGCGAACACCGGTGTCGCGCAAACCTCGCCGCCGGCCCGCTACGAAATCTACGGGCGTCAGTACCTGGCTCGGTTCACGTATAGCTTCTAACCCGCTGTCCTGTCTGCACCGCCCGGTGCCACCGTCGGCCGAGCAGCATTTCGGCCGACGGTCAAGCGCCGCGATCCAGGTGGCAATTCGATGCACGTGCGGGTATGGTGCGGCCGTTCCGGCAAAGCCGGGGTCGAGGAAAGGACTCAAACGTAATGTCTGAGGCGAACGCTTCTGGCAAAAAGCAACGAGACACACCCGCGAGCGACCCAGAGCATAGGGACCTGCAAACCGAATCGCTCACTGATCTGATCGACACCCTCCAGCGCCAATCCTTCATTCGCCGCTTCGAGCTTCCAGCCGCCGGCGACACGGAGGACGCCGAGCTCCGCATACTCGGCTCGCGTTTGCGCTCCGCGAATCCCTCCGGGCGGTCCGGATAGCTCGATCGCGCGGCCCCGCACGGTAAGATGACTCGCGAGGTTCTCGCGAGAGAGTGACGCGGATGGGCGCTATCCGGCGGGCTAAGCGGCATCGATGGCTGTGGCTGTCAGCCGCGCTTGTCGTGCTCGCTGCGGTTGCCGTCTGGCAGACGTCGGGTTTCATTGCCGCCCGCGTGCTCGAACGGCAGCTTCATGCCAGCGGTTGGCCCGACGCGGGAGTCGAAGGCGTCGCCTGGGCGCTTCCCGAGCTCACGTTTGCCCGCGTGCGCCTCACGGCCGATTCGAGTCTCGTCGCAGAGCATGTGCGTGCGCACATCGGCGCCGGCATCGAGCGCGTCGAGATTGGCCGTTTACGAGCTGCGGCGACGCTCACCGCTGACGGTGAGTGGATTCTGCCGCGCGCAAGCTCGTCCGGCGGCGAGCCGCTGTCGGTCGGCGCGCTGCCTCCAGAAGGTATTACGCTCGACGACGCCGAAGTTCGGGCTACGCTGCCGTTCGGCGTCGTCCACCTCTCCTTGACCGGCGTCGACCTCCAACGGCGCGACGACCACGCCGAGCTTAGCGGTCGCTACACGCTGCGCTTCGACGGCGCCGACGTCTCCGCAGACGTGAGCGGTCAGGCGTCGGTTGAGCTCACGAGCGTGAGCGATTGGCATGCGCGCTTGCGCGTCGATCGCGGTGCGCTCACGGCGGACGGCGCCTCGATCCGTGCAGAGTTCGCAGCCGAGGCCGAGGCGTCGAGCACGGCCGACGGGCTCGTCGCGATGTTGTCCGGCCGAATGCAAACCGGGCCCGGCGCGCAGAGCCAGGGCCAGCTCAGCTTCGCTGCGGACCTCGAGCGATCCGCGGCGGGCTTCGTGCATGGGCGTATCCGTCTCGACGGCGGCGA
>CAZFJU010000190.1:0-8721 GCA_964518995.1 uncultured Gammaproteobacteria bacterium | reverse complement strand
GTGTAATCCTGATACGCCGGGATCGCGATCGCCGCCAGAATCCCGATAATGGCCACCACGATCATCAATTCGATGAGCGTGAAGCCTTGCTGCATCTTCCTCATTCGAGAAGCTCCTCTAAGCGTTTCTGATTGTCTTGAACAGGACGCAAAGCGTCTTGGCTAGGCACTTTGCAACCGATGTGCCAAGGGTAAAGCACTATGTCAAAAGTGTTGAAGCTACACGTATTAGAAGCGTGATACCGTTCACACGCGCCAATTGGTCTTACATATTGCCGTGCGTTGGCCCGTCGGCGGCAGCCGAATAATCGTCACAAAGTGACCAAAACTGTCACCTGGCGTTAGTGAGGGCCGGCTAGTCGAAGAAGCGCCGCAGGACCTTTGCTGCACTCTGGCAAGTCCAGCGACCAAGAACTACTCGATACCGAGCTTCTTGATCCGATACCGCAGCGCCCGAAAGCTGATCCCGAGAACCTGCGCCGCCGCGGTCTTGTTATAGCGCGTCTGCTCGAGCGCCCGCACGATCCGTGCGCGCTCGACTTCCTCGAGCTCTGCTTCGAGGGGCGCGCCTTCCGGCGCAGCGGCACGCGCGGGCACCGATACGCTCCGGGCTGCTGACTCCTCTGACCCCGTCCGCAGCCGAATGTCCCCGACATCGATCTCCTCGCCGGTGCAGAGCGTCAGCGCCCGCTCGAGGATGTTCTCTAGCTCCCGCACATTGCCCGGAAATCGATAGCCGAGCAGGGCCGCGCGGGCTGCTTTCGTCAGGCGGGGCGTAGCGGTGCCTTGGGCCTCCGCAAGCCGCGCCAGAATTTTCGCGGCCAGTAGCGCTACGTCGTCCCCTCGCTCGCGGAGCGGCGGCACGTGCAGCTCGATGACATTGATCCGGTAAAAAAGATCCTCGCGGAACTTGCCGGTGGAGACGAGCTCGCCGAGATCCTTGTGCGTCGCGCTCAGGATGCGCACGTCCACCGGCTGCTCGCTCATTTGCCCGACCGGCCGGATCGATTTCTCCTGAATCACCCGCAGGAGCTTCACCTGCATGTGCAGCGGCAAGTCGGCCACTTCGTCGAGGAACAGCGTGCCGCCCTCGGCGGCTTGCACGAGCCCCACCTTATCCGCCACGGCGCCGGTAAAGCTCCCTTTTCGATGGCCGAAGAACTCGCTCTCCATGAGCTCGGTCGGGATTGCGCCGCAGTTGATCGGCACGAACGGCCCTTCGTGGCGCGGGCTGGCCTCATGGATCATCCGCGCGACGAGTTCCTTGCCGGTGCCGGATTCCCCCGAGATGTGCACGGGCGCTTGGCTCCGCGCGACCTTGGCGATCATCGACCGCACGTTCTCGATCGCAGCCGAGGCGCCGATCAGCTCCTGGGCCGCGCTGCCGCCTCGCGGCGCCGCGTGGCCCCTCAGCTTGAGCGCGGAGTGTACGAGCTTACGCAGATCCTTGAGATCGAGCGGCTTCGAGACGAAGTCGAATGCGCCGACTTTCAGTGCCTTGACGGCCGCCTCGACGCTGCCGTGGGCCGTGATCACGGCGACCGGGGTGCCCGGCGCCTCGCGCTGGATCCACTCGACGAGGTCGAGGCCGTCGCCGTCCGGCAGGCGCATGTCGGTGAGGCACAGGTCGAACGCATCGCGCATGAGGGCGCGCTTCGCGGCGGCGATGTCGTGACACGCGCGCGCAGCAATGTCCATCCGCTCGAGCGTGATGGCCAGCAGCTCGCAAATATCCGGTTCGTCGTCGACGACGAGTGCAACGGGCTTCATCGTGGAATCAATCGCCTGCCGGGGTGTCAGCGCGGGCTCGCTCGCCCCTACGCCATCGATTTGGATCGGCAAATACGACCCGGAAGACGCTGCCGCCTCCGGGCCGTGGGGTGTAGCGTAGCGTAGCGCCATTGCGCTCGCACAGCTCCCGACACACGTATAAACCGAGGCCCGTCCCGCCCGGTTGCCCGGTGAAGAAGGGCTCGAAGATCTGTTCGACCTTATCGGCGTCGATACCGGGGCCGCGGTCGGCGACCTCGAGAAACGGCCGCCGAGAGGTCTCCGCGATCCCGCAGGTGAGATCGACGGCGATCGCCCCGGCGGTGGCGCTCGCGTATTTCACGGCGTTCTCGCACAGGTTCCAGACGACTTGATGCAGATGCGTCACATCCATCTCGACGTCGATCTCGATGGACTCCGGTGTGACCGTCACCGCGTCCTCGTAAAGCTCCTGCGTGGCGACAAATTCACGGGCGAAGGCCCCGACCCAGCGCTTGAGCTCGAGCCGCTCGGGCCGCGTGCGGTCCTTGCGCGATAGTGAAAGGATGCTTTCGACGATCTGGCTGACTCGCGTGGCGTTGACGCGAATGATGTCGGTCAGGCGCCGATCGGCGGCCGAGACGGTCGCGGATTCCGCGAGCAGCTGGCCGGCGTGGCTCATCGCGCCGATCGGGTTGCGGATCTCGTGCGCGATGCTCGCGGAGAGTCGCCCGAGCGCGGCGAGCTTGGTCTGCTGGACGCGCTCCGCAAGCAGCGAGGTGTCCTCGAGGAATACGACGACCCCGCCGTGCCGTCCGGCCCCGAGGGTCGCGAAGTGGGCCTGTACGAGGGTCGCGCCGTCCGCGGAGGTGAACGGGGATTCGGCGCGCTCCAGCGCGTCGCGCGTGCGCCAGGCGAGCAGCCGCTCTGCGAGATCGAACGAAAGGCTGCGCAGCGGAATGCCTTCGACGCGGCCGTCCGCGCCGAGGTGCTTCAGGGCCGCCTCGTTGATCAGGCGCACCCGGTCGTCGCCGTCGACGACGACGATGCTCTCGCGCAGGTGCTGGATGATGTAGTCGTTGAGCTCGACGAGGTTCCGCAGGTCGACGCCGCGCTGCTCGGCAAGCGCCTCGGTCTCGACGATGCGGTGGCGGACCAGCTGGATGACCGTCGTAATCAGAAACAGCACTGCGCCGAGCAGCGCCGCGGCGACGTACTGGTCCACGGTGGTGGTGCCGGTGAGGTGGGCCCAGGTCTGCTCGCCGAGCAGCGCGAGCGAGGTCAGCGCCGCAAACAGGAAGGCCAGCCGCGCCGGCACCAGCAGCGCCAGCGCGCCGACGGAGACGATGAGCAGCCCGCCGAGGCCGTTGGAGAGCCCGCCGCTGGCGTGAATCAGCGTGATGACGAGCACCAGATCCGCGGCGAATATGAACGGCGCCTGCCGCTCGACGGACGGCGAGCGGCGATGCAGGCACCACATCTCGACAGTGCCGACCGCCAACATCGCGATGAGCGCCTGCCAGGCCAGCCGCGGATGGACGGCGCCGATCAGCCGCGGCTCGTCAATGAGGAGGAAGCCCGTCAGCAGCATCGCCGCGAGCGCAAGACGGAACACATTCAGCAGGCCGAGGACGCGCCAGCCGAAGTCGGCGTCCGCCGTAAGGAAGTCCCTGCGGGCTTTCGAGGCCTTGTCGACTACCGCGGACATGCTGGGCGCATCTTACCCGAAGGCTCCGGGAGCGCGGGCAAAGCCGGCGGCCGGCGGCGGAGCGGCCGAGGCGTCGCCTTTACGGCGCTCTGCGGTTTCGTGGACAATACGGCCCCGCGCACGGGCCCACCCCTCGTTTCGCACCACATCTCTAATGACGAACTGGAAGGCACGAGCCTCATGAATCTTCACGAATACCAGTCGAAAGCGCTGTTCGCCGAGTACGGCATCCCAATCCCGAAAGGTCGCGTCGCGGCCAATGTGACGGAGGCCGGCGAGGCAGCGGAGGCGCTCGGCGGCGAATTGTGGGTCGTCAAGGCTCAGGTGCATGCGGGCGGCCGCGGCAAAGCCGGCGGCGTGAAGCTCGCGAAATCGGTCGCGGACGTGCAGGCGTATGCCCGGGCAATGCTCGGCACGCAGCTGGTGACGCACCAGAGCGGCCCCGAGGGGCTGCCGGTCGACCGCGTCTATGTCGAGTCCGGGTCGAGCATCGCGCGCGAGCTCTACCTCAGCCTGCTGGTGGACCGTTCCGCCGAGCGGGTCGCGATCATGGCGTCGGCCGCCGGCGGCATGGATATCGAGCAGGTCGCGGCAGATACGCCGGAGCAGATTTTCACGGTGCATCTCCACCCTGCCGCCGGTCTGCAGCCCTATCAGACGCGGCGGATCGGCTTCGGGCTCGGTCTCGACCAGGCGCAGCAGAAAGAGCTGCATCAGCTGCTTACGAAGCTGGTGAAGCTGTTCCACGAATGTGACGCGAGCCTTGTCGAGATCAATCCGCTGATCGTGACGAGCGAAGGGCGCATCGTCGCGCTCGACGCGAAGATCAACATCGAGGACAACGCGCTGTTTCGCCAGCAGCGGCTCGCCGGTATGCGCGATGTCGCCCAGGAGGACGAAAAAGAGCGCCGCGCGCACGAGAACGATCTCAACTACGTGTCGCTCGACGGCAATATTGCCTGCATGGTCAACGGCGCCGGGCTCGCGATGGCGACGATGGACCTGATCAAGCTGCACGGCGGCGAGCCGGCGACTTTCCTCGACGTCGGCGGCGGGGCCACGGCCGAGCGCGTCAAGGAGGCATTCAATATCATCCTCACGAACGAGAAGGTGAAGGCGATCCTCGTGAATATTTTCGGCGGCATCGTTCGCTGCGACCTGATCGCGGAGGGCGTGATCGCGGCGGTGAAGGAAGCGGACGTGCGTGTGCCAGTGGTCGTGCGGCTCGAGGGCACGAATGTCGAGAAAGGCAGGGAAATGCTGGCACAGAGCGGGCTTTCGATCGTCCCGGCGCAGGATCTGAGGGACGCGGCGTCCAAGGTCGTCGAGCTCGCGGGAGGTGCGGCATGAGCATTCTGGTCGGCAAAGGCACCAAAGTCATCTGCCAGGGGCTGACAGGCCGCCAAGGTACGTTCCACACGCAACAGTGTCTGGATTACGGCACGCAGGTCGTCGCCGGCGTGACGCCGGGCCGCGGCGGCACCGAGCATCTCGGGCTGCCGGTCTACGATACGGTCGCGGACGCGACGCGCGAGACGGGCGCAACGGTGAGCATGATCTACGTGCCGGCGCCGTTCGCCGCGGACGCGATCCTCGAGGCGGCGCATGCCGGTATCGAGCTCGTCGTATGCATCACCGAGGGCGTGCCGGTGCTCGACATGGTGCGGGTGAAGGCGGTGCTGAAGGACTACGACTGCCGTCTGATCGGGCCGAACTGCCCCGGCATCATCACGCCCGGCGAGTGCAAGATCGGCATCATGCCGGGTGCGATCCACAAGCCCGGCTCGGTCGGCATCGTGTCGCGCTCGGGCACGCTGACGTACGAGGCGGTCGGGCAGACCACCGCGCGCGGCCTCGGCCAGACGACGTGCGTCGGCATCGGCGGCGATCCGGTCCGCGGCATGAATTTCATCGACTGTCTCGAGCTGTTCGAGGCGGACCCCGCGACGCGCGGTATCGTGATGATCGGCGAGATCGGCGGCACGGACGAAGAGGCGGCGGCGGAGTACATCGCGGCGCATGTCTCGAAGCCGGTGGTTGCGTATATCGCGGGCGTCACGGCCCCGCCGGGCAAGCGGATGGGCCACGCTGGCGCGATCATCTCGGGCGGCACGGGCACTGCAACGGAGAAGTACGCCGCGCTCGAGAGGGCCGGAGTGCGCACGGTGCGTTCACTCGCGGATCTCGGCGAGGCCATGGCCGAGGCGCTGAAGTAAAAAGGGCTCTGACCCCAATTCCGCCACCGAAGTAATAGGGCTCTGACCCCAATTCCGTTATGAAGATCGCATTAGCGCAGCTCAATACCCGCGTCGGCGGCATCGACGAGAACGCCGAGAAGGTGCTCGAAGCTGCCGCGCACGCGCGCGATGTCCTCGGCTGCGAGCTGGTGCTGTTCCCGGAGCTGACGCTGTCGGGCTATCCGCCCGAGGATCTGCTGCTCCATCGCGGCCTGCGGGATCGCGTCGAGGCGGCGTTCGAGCGGCTGTGCAAGAGCGTCTCCGGCATCGCGATGTTTCTCGGCTATCCCGAGTACCAGGGCGAGTTCATTTATAACTCCGGCGCGCTGATTGCCAATGGCCAGATCATCGCGAAGCACCGCAAACGAGTGCTGCCGAACTACGGTGTATTCGACGAGAAGCGTTACTTTCAGCCCGGTATGAACGCGACCGTCGCGACCGTCGGCGGCGTGTGTGCCGGCATGATCATCTGCGAGGACGCGTGGGACCCGGAGCCGAGCCGCGCAGCCGCCGAGGCCGGCGCCAAGCTGCTGCTCGTCATCAACGGCTCGCCGTATCATGCCAATCAGCCGCAGGTCCGCGAGGAAGTGCTCGCGCGCCGCGCGCGGGAGAACGGTTTCCCGCTCCTTTACGTCAATCTCGTTGGCGGCCAGGATGAGCTGGTCTTCGACGGCGGGTCGCTCGCGCTCGACGCGACGGGCGAGGTCGTGTTCCGCGCCCCGTTCTTCGAGGAAGGCATCTTTACCGTCGACGTCGATGTAGACGGCGGCGTGCCGACGCTTCGGCCCGGGTCGATCGCCCCGCTGCCGTCCGACGAGGCGAGCGTCTACGGCGCGCTCGTGCTCGGCACGCGCGACTATGTCGAGAAGAACAACTTCAAGGGGGTTGTGCTCGGTCTCTCGGGCGGCCTCGACTCGGCAATGACGCTCGCGATCGCGGCCGACGCGCTCGGCCCCGAGCGCGTGCACGCGGTCATGATGCCGTCCCGCTATACGGCGCAGATCAGCCTCGACGACGCCGAAGCGCAGGCGCGAATGCTCGGCGTCCGCTATGACCAGATGTCGATCGAGCCGTTGTTCGAGACGACCCTCGAGGTGCTGAAAGACATCATTGGCGGTCTGCCGCCCGACACCACCGAGGAAAACATCCAGTCCCGCTGTCGCGGCCTGCTGCTGATGGCGCTGTCGAACAAGCTTGGTGAGATGCTGCTCTCGACCGGCAATAAGAGCGAGATGGCCGTGGGTTACGCGACGCTCTACGGCGATATGGCCGGCGGCTTCGCGCCGCTCAAGGACTGCAGCAAGTCGCTCGTCTATCGGCTCGCGCGCTACCGCAATTCGCTGTCGCCGGCCATTCCGGTGCGCACGATCGAGCGGCCGCCGAGCGCGGAGCTGGCCGACGATCAAAAGGACACGGATTCGCTGCCGGCGTACGACGTGCTCGACCCAATTCTCGAGGCGTTCATCGAGAAGGACTACTCCGTCGACCAGATCACCGAGCTCGGGTTCGACCGGGAGATCGTCGTGCGCGTGCTGCAGATGGTGCGGCGGGCGGAGTACAAGCGCCGTCAGGCGCCGCCCGGAGTGCGCGTCAGCAACCGCGCGTTCGGCCGGGACTGGCGCTATCCGATGACATCGGCGTACTGAGCGGCGCCCTGCCGCAGGCTTTCAACGCCGCAGCGCGCCGCCGACGACCAGTCCGAAAAAGCCTCTGGTGGATGCGATGCAAGGCGAAAGCCGGCTCGAAAGCGCAGCGTACATAGGAGTACGTGAGCATTTCGAGCCGGCTTTCAACGCCGCAGCGCGCCGCCAGAGGCTTTTCGCGGCTAGTCGAGCTGGAAGGGATCACGCGCCGCCCCATAACTCTGGTTCAGCACGCGCTCCGCGTCCGCAGCCAGGTCGTCCATGCCGAGCAGCTGGTACGCCTCGATCATGATATTCAAGCTGTCTTCGAGCTGCGGTGCCCCGGGGTAGGTTTCGATCGCATATTCCGCGCGGTTGATCGCAGCGACGTACGCGCCGCGCCGAATCCAGTAGCGAGCCACGTAGTTTTCGTACTCGGCGAGCCGATTACGTAGAAAAACCATGCGCTGGTGCGCATCCTCGGCGTATTCGCTATCCGGGAAGCGCCGCAGCAGCTCCTCGAACATGCGGAACGAGCGTTCCGTGTCTTTCGGCGGCCGCGTGGCGACATTGATGCGGAACAACCGCTCGAGGATATTCGGCCCCTCGTCGAAATAAATCAGGCCGCGCATGTAGAGGGTGTAGTCGACGCGGGGATGGGTCGGATTCTCCCGCTCGAACTCCTCCGCGGCGGCGATCGCCTCTTCGCGGAAGCCGGCCCTATAATACGTGTAGATCACGTCGAGCTGCGCTTGCCGAGCCAGGTTGCTGAACGGGTACCTTGCCTCGAGCTGCTGAAAGTACGCCACGGCGCCTTGGTAGTTGCCGGCCTGCATCATCTCCTGGCCGCGCTCGTAGAGCAGCTCCGGGCCGAGGTTCTGCGCGACGTTGCTACGGCCGCAGGCGGCGAGCGCCAAAACAGCGAGAATGAGCAAAATCGGTCTTTTCATCGAAGGCATGGGGTTACCAATGGTCGTACACCGCGCATCTCGGCCCCTGTCGGGAACGGCGGATTGTACCGTTTGACGGCCGGCCGTGGCCGAAAGTTTCCCGGGCTCGGCTCACATGGAGCCTGAATCCGTCCATCGCCGCGTGGTCGTCCCCCCCGAGCTCGCGGGCCGGCGGCTCGATCAGGCCGCCGCGGCGCTGCTCTCGGAGTTCTCGCGCAGCCGGTTGAAGACGTGGATCGATTCCGGTGAGCTGACGATCGGCGGCGCGCCGGCCGAGGCCAAGCGCAAGGTGAAGGGCGGTGAGGAGCTTGTCCTCAGCGCGACGCTCGACGCGGCGGTGCCTGTGGTTTCCGAGCCGATCCCGTTGACGATCAGGTACCAGGACGATGCGCTGCTGGTCATCGACAAGCCCGCCGGGCTCGTCGTCCATCCCGGCGCCGGCAATGCCACCGGCAC
>CAZFJU010000189.1:0-8834 GCA_964518995.1 uncultured Gammaproteobacteria bacterium | reverse complement strand
AGTTGCTCGACGTGCTGTATCAGCTACGCGATCAGGGCAACACGATCGTGATCATCGAGCACAATCTGGATGTCATCAAGACGGCCGACTGGATCGTCGATCTGGGTCCGGAAGGGGGCACCGGCGGCGGCCAGGTCATCGCGACCGGCACGCCCGAGGAGATCGCGGCCGACGAGCGCTCGCATACGGGGCGCTGGCTGCGCACCGTCCTCGCGGAGACGGCCGAGGACGTCTTGCGCCGCGCGCACGTCGCGACCGAATCCGGCGGTCTGTAACAGCTAAATCAATAGGTGCTGAGGGATGGCTAGCGCGTCGGGGCAGCGGTTACAGGCCACTCACTCGAAGGGCGCGGACTAAGCGCCGAGACCGCTCAGGGCGCGTACACCCACGGCGTGCCGAATCTCGTCGAGAAACGGCCGGCTTACGGCGCGCGCCTTCTCGGCGCCCTCAAGCAGAATGCGTTCGACCTGCTCCGGCGCTGCGATCAGCCGCTCGTACTCGGCCCGCGCACCCGCGAGATGCGCATCGATGTATTCGAAAAGCAGCTGCTTCATCTCACCCCAGCCGATGCCTTCGGCATAGCGGCGCCGAATGGCTGCCGCCTCTTCCGGGGTCGCGAACGCGCGGTAGATCGAGAACAGTGCGCTGTCATCCGGGTCCTTCGGCTCGCCGGGCTCCTGTGAGTTCGTCTTGATGCGCATGATCAGCTTGCGCAGTGGCTTCGACGGCGCAAACAGCGGAATCGTATTACCGTAGCTCTTCGACATCTTCCGGCCGTCGAGACCCGGCAGGATCGCTGCATGCTCCTCGACGACGGCCTCCGGCAGCACAAAGGTTTCGCCGTAGTGATGGTTGAAGCGCCCCGCGATGTCCCGCGCCATCTCGACATGCTGGATTTGATCGCTGCCGACCGGCACCTTGTGGGATTTGAACATCAGGATGTCTGCAGCCATCAGGATCGGATAGCAGAATAGCCCCATCGTGATGCCCTGATCGGGATCGCGGTCCCCGCTCGCCTCGTTCTCCGCCACCGCCGCCTTGTACGCGTGCGCTCGATTCATCAGGCCCTTCGCGGTCAGGCACGTCAGCACCCAGTTCAGCTCGAGAATCTCCGGGACATCGGACTGGCGATAAAACACGACCTCCTCTGGATCGAGTCCGCACGCGAGCCAGGCCGCGGCAATCTCGAGCGTGGAAGGCGCCATGGCCGTCGGGTCCCGGCCTTTCACCAGCGAGTGATAGTCGGCCAGGAACAGGAACGAGCGCGTATCGGGGTTCTTGCTCGCCGCAACCGCTGGCCGAATCGCACCGACGTAGTTGCCGATGTGCGGCGCGCCGGTGGTCGTGATGCCCGTCAAAACCGTTTCCGTCATCGATTTCCCTGCTCGTCGCCGCTTTCTCGTCCCCGCGCCGCCGCGGGATCGCATAGTGACCAGCGTCGGCGTCGAAGGCAAGCCGCCAAACCCGTCTCAAGCCGCGCTTCGGACGCTATCATTTTCCGATACCCGAGCGAGGAGCGCTTGAAATGCCGCAGTCGACCACCCCGCATGAGGGCCTCGCCACCGCCTACGCGGCGCACGTCGAGATCATGTCGCAGCGTATCGAGCAGGCACTCGCCGCCGCGCATCTTGATGCGCTGTGTATCTTCGCAGGTTCCGAGCGCTTCCCGCCGCGAGATGATGTCGCGTACGCCTACCGGGTCGAGCCCTATTTCAACGCGCTGGTGCCGTTGCCGGACGCGGCAGGCTCGGTGCTGACGATCGTGCCGGGCCGCCGCCCGGAACTGCTCTATCTCCAGCACGAGGATTTCTGGCACGCACCGCCGAAAGATCCGGACGGCTTCTGGACCGATTGGATCGATGTGCGCATCGTCCGTGACGAGGCCGAGATCGGGCGTATCCTCGCTCAGCTGCCGGGACGGCGCGGCGCCATCGGCGACGCCGGCGCCGCAGCCGGCGGATTCGCGTCGGTCGACGCTCCGGCGCTGCTGCGCGTGCTCGACTACTACCGCGCCTACAAAACCGACTATGAAATCGCCTGTCTCGAACGCGCCTCGGCGCTCGCCGTGCGCGGTCACCGCGCGCTCGCGGAAGCGTTCGACGCGCACACCTCCGAGTTCGAGCTGCACCAGCGCTACTGCGTGGCGATCGGCCAACGCGAATCCGAGCTGCCGTATAACGCAATTGTCGCGTGCGACCGGCATGCGGCGGTGCTCCACTACCAGCGTCTGGAGCGATCGGCGCCGGCGCGGGCTACGACGCTGCTGCTCGACGCGGGCGCTTCGTTTCTTGGCTACGGGTCGGACGTGACTCGCACGACGGTGCGGCAGTCGGCGGAGTTCGCCGCACTGCGCGATTCGATCGACGGCATGCAGCAGACGCTTTGCGGCGAGCTTCGGCCGGGGGTTGACTTCGTCGCGCTGCATCGGCGTGCTCACGAGTTACTGGCCGAAGTGCTGCGCGAGCATGGCCTTTTGCGCAGCAGCGCCGAGGAAGCGCTCGAGCACGGCGTCACTCGAACCTTTCTGCCACACGGCCTCGGCCACCTGCTCGGGCTGCAAGTCCACGACGCGGGCGGGTGGCAAGTCTCGCCGGACGGCGTGGAGCGTCGCCCCCCTGCCGAGCACCCGTTCCTGCGTCTGACGCGCACGGTCGAGCCGGGCTTCGTCGTCACGATCGAGCCCGGCGTCTACTTTATTCCAGC
The DNA here is from genome assembly GCA_964518995.1 of uncultured Gammaproteobacteria bacterium. Taxonomy (GTDB): domain Bacteria; phylum Pseudomonadota; class Gammaproteobacteria; order Steroidobacterales; family Rariloculaceae; genus ZC4RG20. The sequence continues at coordinate 6,131 of CAZFJU010000189.1, read as the reverse complement.
GCTTTTGCGCACAATGACGGCCCCGAATCGGGCTCATGTCGACTGGGACACGGTAGAACGACTGCTCCCGTTCGGCGGCATCCGCATCGAGGACGATGTCCTGGTCGGGTCCGACGGGATCAGAAACCTGACGCGAGAGGCGTTCGCCGCAACGGACGCTGCCTGAGGGCAGCAGGACATGGCATTGGCCGGCGTCGATCGTACCGCCGATCTCGACAGCCGCGCCCGGCTCGCCGGCCTGCACTATGACGATAGGGAATTTTTGATGTCTCATCGAACCGACGACTTGCCGCCGTTGACCGGCGTAAGCCATATGATTCGCGAGCTCCGCTACAACGAAATCGCTCGTCAGGGGCTCGGTATAGCGCTGATTCTCGTGTTTGCGCTCACGGCAGAGCCGACCACGTTGTCCGTGTCGATCGGCGTGCTGTTCGTGGTGATCGGCACCGCAATCCGGCTTTATGCGAGCGGCTTCATCATCAAGAACTCGGAGCTCGCGAAGCATGGGCCGTACGCGCTAGTCCGGCATCCGCTCTACACCGGCAACATTCTCGTGCTGGTCGGTTTCGCGATCGCCAACTTGCAGTGGTGGGCGTTGCCGGTCGCAATGGTGTTCTTCTGGTTCTATTACCCCACCGCGATCGAGTACGAAGACCGCAAGCTGCATCGGCTATTCGGTGCGGAATGGAAGGACTGGTCTCGATCGACGCCGGCGCTTTTTCCGAGCTTTCAGAACACGGCCGGGGTCGGCGGCGGCGAGTGGTCGCTGCGTAAGAGCTTTGGCAAGAACGGCGAGGCCGCGGTCGCGGCGTACATTTTAATCTGCCTGTTGTGGGTCGTTCGACACGTGCTGTGACCGGCGCCCCGCAACTCGGCGGCGAAGACGACACGATCCGCGGCGAGCTCGAGTCGCTCGTCGAGCCGACGCTCGCCGAGCATGGACGGCTGCTCGGCCGCGGCTATCAGGCGGCCGCGTACTTGCTCGAAACGTCCGCCGGGCCGGTCGTCGTCAAAAAGGCGCATACGTCGCCGCTCGTTCATCGCATCGGGTTGCGTGCGCTGCAACGTGAAGCGGCGGTATACGAACGTTTACGGGGAATCCGCGGAGTGCCGCGCTCGTACGGGCTGTTACGCGGCCACCTCGTGCTCGAGCATATCGCAGGCGCATCGCTCCGCCAGGAAGGGGAGCGCATTGCGGATCGAGAACGGTTCTTCGCGCTGCTGCTCGAGACGATCGATGCGATGCATGCCGCCGGGGTCGCGCACGGCGACCTAAAGCGCAAGGACAATATCCTCGTCGGCGAAGGCGAGCAGCCGTACGTCATCGACTTCGGCATCGCCTGGTGCGCGGACGCCGACGCGCCGCGGTGGCGCAGGCGCATCTTCGACATGTTGTGCCAAATGGATTACAACGCCTGGCTCAAGCTGAAATACCGACGCCGCTTCGAGGACGCGGACGATGTTTCGACAGCCGATGCGGCGCGCTATCGGCCGTTGTGGCTCGAGCGCACCGCCCGTGCCGTTCGCATCCCGTGGCAGTTCATCAGCTTGCGGCGGCTGCGCCGACGCCGCCGTGCGCCGCCGGCTTAGAGCTCGCGAGCCCTTAAAGGTCTCTCGCCGACACGAGCGGCGCGAACGCCGGAGCGGCACGGCCCCCTAACCTGGAGCGTTCATGAACGTGCTTCTAGATCTCGACGGCACCCTCACGAATCCCGAAGAGGGCATCGTCGCCTGCATTCGCCATGCGGTCGACTCGCTCGACGGAACCATCGCGGCCGACTGTAATCTGGCGCAGTACATCGGGCCACCGCTGACACAGACTTTCGCTGACCTCCTCGCAACGGACGATCCGCGCGAGGTCGATGCGGCAATCACGGCCTATCGAGCGCGCTTTGCCACGCTCGGCCTGTTTGAGAACGAGGTGTATCCGGGGATCCCGGAAGCGCTCGGAGCGCTGACGGCGCAGGGGGCACGGCTTTTCCTCGCGACGTCCAAGCCGCTCGTCTATGCGCGCCGCATCGTCGAGCACTTCGGGCTCGCAAAGTTCTTGACCGGCGTGCACGGCAGCGAGCTGGACGGTACCCGCACCGACAAGCGCGATTTGATCGCCCACATCCTGGCTACCGAGCAGCTCGTCCCAGAAGAAACCGTCATGGTCGGCGATCGGCGCTACGATGTGCTCGGCGCGCTCGCGAACCGCGTACGTCCGTTTGGTGTGCTGTGGGGGTTTGGTACGCGCGAGGAGCTTATTGCGGCGGGTGCGACTCGATTTCTCGAGTCGCCTGCCGAGCTCCCCCGGCTGCCGGTGCTGGCAGCCGAGAAAGGGGAATCGGCCTAGGCCGATTCCCCCGGCTGATCGAGCAGCTGAACCAACGCCATTGGCGCCGAGTCGCCCGATCGGAAGCCCATCTTGAGGATCCGGAGATAGCCGCCCGGCCGCTCGCGGAAGCGCGGGCCGAGCTCGCTGAACAGCTTACCCACTGCGGCCTCGTCGCGCAGCCGATCGAAGGCGAGGCGTCGCCGGCTAGCGCCGTCTTCCTTCGCGAGCGTAATAAGAGGCTCGACTACGCGCCGCAGCTCCTTGGCCTTCGGCAATGTCGTCTTGATCGTCTCGTGCTGCACCAGCGATGCCGCCATATTGCGATACATCGCCTTGCGATGAGACGAGTTCCTGTTGAGCTTGCGGCCCGACTTACGATGACGCATGTCAACCCTCAGTATGCGAGCGACGAGGACGGTTCCTCGTTGCGGAGACCGGGAGGCGGCCAATTCTCGAGACGCATCCCGAGCGCGAGGCCGTGTGCCTCGAGCACCTCCTTGATCTCGGTAAGCGACTTCTTGCCCAGATTCGGCGTACGAAGAAGCTCAACTTCGGTGCGCTGAACCAGGTCGCCGATGTAATTGATGTTCTCGGCCTTCAAGCAGTTTGCCGAGCGCACCGTCAACTCGAGCTCGTCGACCGGGCGGAGCAGAATCGGATCGATCTCCGTCTCCATACGGCCATAGCCGGCCTCTTCCTCGCCCTGCAGATCGACGAAAACGTCGAGCTGATTCTTGAGGATCGCGCCGGCGCGACGAATCGCCTCTTCGGCGTCGATCGTGCCGTTCGTCTCGATATCGATGATCAGCTTATCGAGGTCCGTACGTTGCTCGACGCGCGCGCGCTCGACCGTGTAGGTCACGCGGCGAACCGGGCTGAACGACGCATCCAGCTGCAACCGCCCGATCGGACGCGTCTGCTCCTCGAATGAGGCCACCTGCGTCGCTGGGCGATAACCGCGGCCGCGCACGATTTTCAGGAATGCGCGCAGCTCACCGGACTGAGTCAGGTTCGCGATCACGAGGTCGGGATTGACGATCTCGACGTCATGGTCGGCCTGGATATCGCCCGCTGTAACCGGACCCGGCCCCTTTTTCGCGAGCGTGAGCTCCGCTTCCTCGCGGGCATGCATCTTGATTGCGACCTGCTTCAAGTTCAGGAGGATATCGACGACATCCTCCTGCACACCTTCGATGCTCGTATATTCGTGCAGCACGCCCTCGATCTCGGCCTCGACGATCGCGCAACCCGGCATCGAAGACAGGAGCACGCGCCGCAGTGCATTGCCGAGCGTATGGCCGAAGCCACGCTCGAAAGGCTCCACCGTGACCCGGGCGCGATTGGCGCCCAGCGGCTGCACCTTCACCGCACGAGGCTTCAAGAACTCCGTGGCTATATCCTGCATTCGTAATGTCCTCGCTTACTTGGAGTACAGCTCAACGACCAGGTTCTCGTTGATATCCGGCAGGATCTCGTCCCGCTCCGGAAGCGCTTTTAGTACTCCCTGCATTTTCTCGCCGTCGACCTCGACCCACTCGGGGAAGCCCACCTGGCCCGCGATCTCGAGGGCGGCCTTGACTCGCGTCTGCGCCTTCGCCCGCTCACGAACCGCGATCTTGTCGCCGGCTTTCACTTGGTACGACGGGATATTCACGATCTGTTCGTTGACCGCGATCCCGCGATGCGCGACGAGCTGCCGCGCCTCCGCCCGCGTCGCCGCGAAGCCCATCCGGTAAACGACGTTGTCGAGGCGACCCTCCAGCATTCGCAGCAGGTTCTCGCCGGTCGACCCCTTGACCATCGTCGCTTTCTTGTAATAGATGCGGAATTGTCGCTCGAGCACGCCATACATCCGGCGAAGCTTCTGCTTCTCCCGCAACTGCAGGCCGTAGTTCGACACCCGCGGGCGACGCTGTCCGGGCCCACCCGGCGGCACCTCGAGCTTGCACTTGCTTTCGAGAGGCTTGATGCCGCTCTTCAAGAACAGGTCGGTGCCCTCACGACGGGCCAGTTTGCACGTAGGTCCTCTGTATCTCGCCATATCCCTACACTCGACGTCGCTTCGGAGGCCGGCAGCCGTTGTGCGGAATCGGCGTGACGTCCTCGATCTGACTGACTCTAAAACCGACCGCATTCAACGCTCGCACAGCGGATTCTCGACCCGGGCCGGGGCCTCGGACTCTGACCTCGACGTTCTTCACGCCGTAGTCCTTCGCGGCCGTGCCGGCGCGCTCGGCCGCCACCTGCGCGGCAAACGGCGTGCTCTTTCGTGAGCCCTTGAAGCCGCACCCGCCCGCTGTCGCCCACGCCAGCGCGTTGCCCTGACGATCGGTGATCGTCACGATTGTGTTGTTGAAGGACGCATGAATGTGCGCGACGGCGTCGAGAATCTGACGCTTGACCTTCTTCTTAACGCGCGTGGTCGGCTGTTTCGCCATGCTTGCTCCTGAAAACTATTTCCTGATCGGCCGACGCGGACCCTTACGGGTGCGCGCGTTCGTGCGCGTCCGCTGACCGCGTAACGGCAACCCGCGTCGATGGCGGATGCCGCGGTAGCAGCCGAGGTCCATCAGCCGCTTGATATTCATTGCTGTCTCGCGGCGCAGATCGCCCTCGACCGGAAACTTCGCAATCGTCTCGCGCAGCTTCGCGACCTCCGGCTCGGTCAGATCTTTGACCCGCGTCGTCGGCTCGATCCCGGCTGCCTCGCACGCCGCTCGCGCGCGATTCCGGCCTATGCCATGAATGTGCGTCAACGCAATCGAGACGTGCTTGTTGATCGGGATATTGATTCCCGCAATACGTGCCACGTTTAAGCCCTCAACCCTGTCGCTGCTTATGACGCGGATCCGTGCAGATCACCCGTACGACGCCCTTGCGCCGAACGATCTTGCAGTTTCGGCAGATCCTGCGCACCGATGCCCTTACTTTCATCGCTGTAAACTCCCGCGACCCCTCACGGCCGCCCCTCGCGCCTAGCTCGTCTTTGGCCCGTAGCCCTTCAGGTTCGCCTTCTTCAGCAGCCCGTCGTACTGGTGCGTCATCATGTGCGCCTGAAGCTGAGACATGAAGTCCATCGTGACGACCACGATAATCAGCAGCGACGTACCGCCGAAATAGAACTGCACGCCGAACTCGAGAATCATGAACTCCGGCAGCAAACACACCGCCGTGATGTATATCGCGCCCCAGAAGGTCAGCCGTGTCAGCACTTTGTCGATATATTCGGCCGTCTGCTGCCCCGGCCGGATACCCGGGATGAATGCTCCCGAGCGCTTCAAATTATCTGCCGTCTCGCGCGCATTGAACACGAGCGCGGTGTAGAAGAAACAGAAAAAGATGATCAACGCACCGTACAGCAGAATGTAGATCGGCTGGCCGGGGGACATGCTGGCTGCGACCCGCTGCAGCCAGGGCTGACTCGTGCCGAACCACGTTGCGATCGTGGCCGGAAACAGAATCAGGCTCGAAGCAAAGATCGGCGGGATCACGCCCGACATATTGATCTTGAACGGCAAGTGGCTCGTTTGACCGGCGTACATGCGCCGGCCCTGCTGCCGCTTCGCATAGTTTACCGTGATTCGCCGCTGCGCACGTTCCATAAAGACCACGAACGCTGTGACACCCAGCATGGCCATCGCGAGCACGAACGGCACCGCCTGGTTCATCGCGCCGGTGCTGACGAGCTCGAGCGTGCTCGTGATCGCGGACGGCAGCCCAGAGATGATGCTCGCGAGAATCAGCATCGAGATACCGTTGCCGATGCCGCGCTCGGTAATCTGCTCGCCGAGCCACATCAGGAACATCGTGC
>CAZFJU010000188.1:0-8844 GCA_964518995.1 uncultured Gammaproteobacteria bacterium | reverse complement strand
ACCCGGAAGCTGCTCGAGCTTGCGGATGACGAGACGCTCATCGTCCCCGCGTCGGGAAGCGTGCAATCACGCTCGGATCTCGAAGCGCAGATCGAGATGCTGTCGACGATCCGCGAGCGAATCGAGGAGCTTGCCGTGCAGGGTAAGGGCGCCGCCGAGATGATCGAGGCGGGCATCACGGCCGACTACGACGACGCGTGGAGCGGCGATTCGGGGCGCTTCATTAAAAACGCGTACGAGGGAATGTGGTGGGTCGGCAATCGACTGAGAGGGATCGTCGCATGACGGAGCGGGATATGCAGCGCAGTGGCCGATGGATTCGCACCGGCGTCATGACGACGGCATTCGCGGTGCTCGCGGCCATCGCGGCCGGCTGCGCAAAGTCGCCGCAGGACCAGGTGGCGGCCGAGTGGCCGTTGATCGAGCGTTATTGCGTAGACTGTCACAACGACGTCGAGTATGCCGGCGACATGTCGCTCGAGCGCTATTCTGCCGAGACGATCGGCGAGCATGCGGGGCTGTGGGAAGACGTGGTCCGCAGGCTGCGCGGCGATCTGATGCCGCCGCCGGGCGCCGCGCGCCCTGATGCGGAGCGGATCGATGCGCTAATCGCGGCGCTCGAGGCCCGACTGGACGAGCTGGCCGCGGAGCGCGGCCCGATGCCCGGCCAGGTCGCGATGCATCGACTGAACCGGACGGAGTACGCCCGCGCGATCGAGGATCTGCTCGGACTGCGTATCGATCCTCAGGCGATGCTGCCCGCGGACATCGAAAGCGAAGGGTTCGACAACATCGCGAGTGCGCTGCGCGTTTCGCCGACGCATCTCAATCAGTATCTCGCCGCCGCGCGCGATATCTCGTTGCTCGCCGTAGGCGGCGGCGCACCCGAGCCCGCTCGCGCCGAATACCGCTCGACGCTCGAGAACAGCACGAGGCATGTGCATGGTCTGCCGCTCGGCACGCGCGGCGGGCTCGCGGTCGAGCATTTCTTCCCGGTCGACGGCGTCTACGTCTTTAATTTGAACGTTTCGACGGAGCCGGGCGCCGAGCTGAGGGCGTATCCGCATGGCTGGGTCGATCACCGCCACCGCGCCATTATGACCATCGATGGCGAGCGCGTATTCCAAGACGAGCTTGGCGGCGAGGACGAGCTCCGCGCAGTCGATCAACGCCAGATCGAGGCGGTCGGCGAGATCAAGGATCGTTTCCGCAACGTGCGCGTTCCGGTCACTGCGGGCTATCACCAGATTGGCGCGGCCTTCGTCGCGCGCAGCTTCGCCGAGTCGGATTACGATCTCCACTCGATGATTCCCGGCGAGGGCGTGCCGGACGTGCCGCGCATTCTCGGGGTTGAGATCATTGGTCCTTACGAGTCGACCGGCGTCGGCGCGCGTACCGCGAGCCGCGAGCGCATCTTCACGTGCATGCCCGCAACGGAAGCGGACGAGCTGCCGTGCGCGGAGCAGATTCTTTCCGATCTGGCCCGGCGTGCGTTTCGCCGGCCGGTCGGCGAGGCCGATCTGGTGCCGTTGCTCGACTTTTATCGGGCCGGTCACGAGGCTGGCGGCTTCGAGGAAGGTATTCAACGCGGGCTCATGGCCGTCCTCGCCAGCACGAAGTTCCTGTACCGCACGGAGATGGGCGCTCCAGACGTGGCGCCCGGCGAAGCCTATCCGATCAGCGACGTCGAGCTGGCGTGGCGGCTGTCGTTCTTCCTTTGGAGCCAGGGGCCGGATGAGGAGCTTCTTGCGCTCGCCGAGGCAGGTCGGCTCGGCGACCCTGAAGTCTACGAACAGCAGGTTCGACGTATGCTCGCCGATCCTCGCTCGCAGACTCTGGTGACAAACTTCGCGTTCCAGTGGCTCGAGGTGCGCGGGCTTCGGGCCATCGATCCGGACCCGAAGCTGTACCCGACCTTCGACGAGGATCTGCGCCGCGCATTCGAGCGCGAGATGGAGCTGTTTCTCGGCAGTATCTTGCGCTCCGACGAGCACAGCGTGCTCGAGCTGCTCGACGCGCGTCATACCTTCGTCAACGAGCGGCTCGCGCGCCACTACGGCATCTCAAACGTGCGCGGCGATCGATTCCGCCGTATCGAGCTCGAGGACGAGCGCCGCTGGGGGCTGTTCGGCAAGGGCAGCGTGCTGATGGTCACGTCGTACCCCGATCGGACGTCGCCGGTGCTGCGCGGCGCATGGATCATGGAGCACGTGCTTGCGACGCCGCCGGCGCCCGTGCCGCCCGACGTCGAGACGGATCTCGCGCCGGTGCCTGGCGACATCCCGCGCTCTGTGCGCGAGCGTCTGGCGCTGCATCGCTCGGAGCCCTCCTGCAACAACTGCCATGGCGTGATCGATCCGCTCGGCCAGGCGCTCGAGAGCTTCGACGCGATCGGCGAGTGGCGGGTGATAGAGCGGGACAGCGGCGTGCCCATCGATTCCACCGGGCAGCTCGCGGGCGGCACGGCGATCTCAGGGCCCAAGGATTTACGCGAGGCGCTGCTTGCGCAGCCCGACCAGCTCGTGCAGGCCCTGACCGAGAAGCTGCTGACTTACGCGCTCGGCCGTGGGCTCGAGCCCTACGACATGCCGACGGTGCGCGCGATCGTTCGCGAAGCCGCCGAGAACGACTATCGGTTTTCGTCGATCGTCATGAGCATCACGCGCAGCGCGCCGTTTCGCATGCGTGCGGCGCCCGCGCCGGGCGAGCAGACGGAAGGTACGACGGCCGCAGCGACCGATGACATCGCACGTCCGGCCGGCGCGCGGGGCGGCGCGGTAAGTGTCGACGGTCAAGGATGAGGGGAGGGGGCTGATGAAGGTTTCGCACCGTAAGGGTTGGCTGCGCACGGCGCCCTGGCTGGCGCTGCTCACTATTGCCGCCGCATCAACGGCGGTCGGCGAGCCGCTCGTCGAGGCCGCCGCCCGAAACGAAACGGCCAATGTGCTGGCGGCGCTCGAAGCCGGCGCCGACGCCGCCGCCCGCGCGAGCGACGGCACGACGGCGCTTCATTGGGCCGCCTACTACGACGACAGCCGGCTGGTTCAGCGGCTCATCGACGGCGGCGCCGATGTGAACGCCGTCAACGATTATGGCTCGACGCCGCTGTCCGAGGCGGCGTTGGCCGGCAGCACGGAAATCGTGCGGAGTCTGCTCGCGGCGGGCGCGGAAGTCGATCGACCGGGCGCCGACGGGCAAACGGCGCTGATGATCGTCGCGCGCACGGGCAACATCGAGGCCGCTCGCCTGCTGATCGAGCACGGCGCCGATGTGAATGCGCGCGAAGCGTGGCGCGATCAGACCGCCGTGATCTGGGCCGCCGCACAAGGTCAACCGGAGATGATCCGCCTGCTGATCGAGCATGGCGCGGATCCGAATGCCCGCTCTGCCGTGAACGACTGGGATCGGCAGGTCTCCGCCGAGCGCCGCCGAATGTACCGTCCGTTCGGCGGCATGACCGCGCTGATGTACGCGGCCCGCGAGGGTTGTGCCGAGTGCGCTCAGGCACTCGTCGAAGGCGGCGCCGATCCGAACCTGCCGGGGCCGAGGAACGAGCCGCCGCTGGTCGTGGCCCTCAACAACTTTAGCTTCGACGTCGCGGCGTATCTGATCGACGCAGGCGCAGACCCGAATCGATGGGACTGGTGGGGGCGGTCGCCGCTCTATGCCGCGGTGGATATGAATACGATTCCCCATGGCGGCCGGCCGGATCGACGCTCGGTCGACGCCACGACGAGCCTCGAGCTCATCGAGAAGCTGCTCGATGCCGGCGCCAATCCGAATCTACAGCTCAAGCTCATGCCGCCGTATCGGCATCGCGGCGATGACCGCGGCTGCGACGGGCTGCTGACGACCGGCACGACACCGCTGTTGCGCGCCGCGAAGACTTTCGACACCGATGCGATGAGCCTGCTGATCGCGCACGGTGCGATAGTCGATCTGCCGCAGGATGACGGCGTTACGCCATTGATGGCCGCTGCGGGCTACGGCTCGCTAGAGTGCGACATTCGCGGCTACGGCCCCGGCATCCCGCACTATCAGACCGAGGACGTCGAAGAAAAGTCGATTGCGGCGATCGATCTGCTGCTCGCCGCGGGCGCGCGCATCGATGCGGTGACGACGGGCGGCGGCCGCGGCAAGGGGCCGGGGCAAACCGCGCTGTTCGGCGCCGCATTTTGGGGCTGGAACGACGTGCTCTCGCACCTCGTTGCGCACGGCGCGAAGGTCGACGCCGTCGATGCGGAAGGACGTACCGCGATCGATGCGGCGCTCGGCCGATCCGGCGGGCACGATCGCGGATCGACGATCCTCGAGTTTCCGGACACAGCCCGCTTGCTTCGCGAGCTGTGTGCCGACCAGGAGGGCTGTGAGTTGCCTACAGCGCCGCAATCGTAAGCGGCACGGTCGCATCGGCCCACGCCGTTTCGAATTGAGCCTGCACGAGCGCGGCCTCGTCGTTGCGTCCCTGGGCGACGAGGCTTTGCTCGAGCCCGTACAGCAGCCGCCCATCGCGCGGATGCTTCGCGAGCGTAGCGCGGAATAGAGCCTCGGCGTCCTCGGCGCGGCCGTCCTTCAGCAGCGCGGCCGCAAGCGATTGACTGACCGGATAGAACCACGCCGGCGGCTCGTCATACTGAATGGCCCGCTCGAATCGAACGGCCCGTCGCCATTCATCGATGGCTCCATCGCGGTCGCGGCGTGCGTCGGCGATTTGCGCGGCTAAGGTGGCGGACGCGAGCGCAAGCACGTCGGCGCTGGTATTGTTTAGCAGGTACATCGAGTCCTCGGGCACCGTGCGGCGCTCCCGCTCGAAGCGGCTTTGCTCAGCCTCCGCCCGGCGGACATCGCCCTGCCCCGCATAAGCCATCGCGGTGGCGTAGCGCCAGAAGGCGTGCTCGAGCGCGCGATCGGCGATCGGCACGCGAGCGTCGAGGATCTCCTCCCAGCGGTGGAAACGCAGATCGACCATCAACGGGTAGAGCCGGAAGCCTTCGAGCATCTGCATCTCGAGGTCGTAATCGCCGACGCGCTCCGCCATCTCCTCCGCTGCGGACTTCGCTTCCTCGTAACGGCCTTGCTGAGCGCGTGCGTAAGCGACGAAGTGCACGTTATGCGTGGCATACATCAACGGGTACATGCCCGTCGCGCCGGTGCGCTCGATGAACGCGTTATCGGCTTCCATCGCGTTGACGTTGGTGGCCGCCGCGAGCTCGTAGTCGCCGGTCTGTAGAAAAATGTGCCCCGGCATATGCACCAGGTGGCCGGCCCCCGGCACGAGGGACATCAGCTTGTGCGCGCTTGGCACGGCCCGCTCCAGATTCGGCGAAGCCTCGACCGCGTGGATGTAGAAGTGATGCGCCCCAGCGTGATCCGGATTGCGCTTCAGCACGGACTCCAGCATCGCGACGAGCTCGAGAGTGCCGGGCGCAGGCTGGCCGTCGGCCGTCCACAGCTGCCACGGGCGGAGCATCATCAGACTCTCGGCAAACATCGTCGCGGCGTCGAGATCGTCTGGAAAACGCTCGACCATCGCACGCATGGCGTCGCTGTAGTCTCGATGAAAGGCCAGCCAATCGGAGTCTGCGTCGGGAGACGCGTAGCGCCGCTCGATCGCATGGATATAGGCTTGCTCGCGCGGGCTTGCGCGTCCGGCAAGATCGCGTGCGCTCCGCACGGCGTCGAACGTGGCTTGCGCGCGCGTCTCGTCGACGGCGGTGTCGTTGTAGTTCGGGCCGATTGCAAGCGCCAGCCCCCAGTACGGCATCGCGGCTTGTGGATCGAGCTCCGCCGCACGGCGGAAGTAACGCGCGGCCTCGTCGTGATTGAAGCCATACAGCAGCGCGATGCCTTGATCGAAATAAGTCTGCGCTTGCGCATTCGAAGTCGTGATCGGAAAGTGATGATCGCCAAGCCCCGGGTGGAGCTCCTGCGCCGCGGGAGGCGTGCCGTCATGCGCAGCATGTTGCGCAACGCCGATGCCTGTCGCGAGCAGCGCCGCGGTGAAAGAAGCGGCGGTGAAACCGAGGCGTCGAAGTGAGAGATGAACCGAATGGCGCGCCATGGCGTGCTCTCCCTGAGATCCTCGAGGCGGGGCGGTATTATATTCCATCGGGATCAGCATGGTATCGAATTTGAGGTTATTAGTGGACCGGCGCAGGGTGAGTCGCGGGCAACGCAGCGCGGTGATGTGCCGCCGCGATGCGGCGGCAGCGACACATCGCGGATGTGCCGGCCGCGATGCGGCGGCAGCGACACATCGCGGATGTGCCGGCCGCGAGGCGGCGTAGCGACACATCGCGACGGGAACCTCGAAGCTTATCGACTACTCGACGTAGACCTCGCACTCGATCTCCACGGGCACATCGAACGGCAACTCCGCCATGCCGACCGCGCTCCGAGCGTGCGCGCCCCGTTCCGGGCCATAGAGCTCGAGGATGAACTCGGAAAAGCCGTTGATGACCAGCGGCTGCGCGTTGAAGCCGGGGGCCGAGTTGACCATCCCGAGCACGCGGCTCCAGCAGCGGACACGATCGAGGTCGCCGAGCGTGCGCTGCAGGCTGCCGAGAATGGCGAGCGCAGTGAGGCGCGCGGCGCGATATCCCTGCTCCGCGGTCAGATCGCGGCCGAGCTTGCCAAGGGGCAGTGCGAAGGAGCCGTCCGCCTCCTGCGGCCCGTGCCCGGACACCAGCGCGCGCTTGCCGCGCACGATCACCGGCCGGAACGGCAACACTACCCCCGGCGGCGGCTGCATCGCGGGCGGCAGCACGAGGTTCAGGGCCGCGAGCTTGCGCTCGATCTCACCCATGCGCTGTCTCCGCGCGGAAAGGGTTAGAGGGCATCCGCGCTGCCGTGCACGATATTTCCGCCGACGATCGTCAACAGCGAGTGGATCGCGCGGATGTCTTCATCCGGAGTCGCATCCTCGTCGAAGTAGTTCGCGCTCAGCACGGCGAGATCCGCGAGTTTGCCCCGCTCGATACTGCCGAGCTGCTCTTCTTCCTTCAGGAACCAGCCGTTTGCCGCCGTGTACAGCCGCAGCGCTTCGCGCCGATCGAGCGTCTGATCGGCGTTGATCGCTTCGCCGCGGGCATTCTTGCCGGTCACGACATAGTAGAGACCGATCCATGGGTTCATCGGTGAGATCTGCATGCCGTCCGAGCTCATGCCGACGGGAATGCCGCTGTCGACGAGCATGCGGAACGGCGGGCCATTTTGCTGCGTAGTGCCGCTGATGTAGCGCCAGCCGCCGAGCACGCTGACGCCGGCGCCGAGCACGCCGAGCTTTTCAGCATACTCTTGCGAAATGAACGGCGCGTGCGCGAGCACCCAGCGCAGCTCCGTGATGCCGGGCGCTTCCAGCGCAGCATTGATCCGTTCCCAGCCGTCGATGATCGTCACGTAGTCGCCCTGCGTCAGCGAGTGGTTCTCGTTGCGCCAGCCAGCCTCGGCGACCAGCCGTGTGCCGTTCTCCCACGGTGCGGTGGCTTGCATGATGATCGGGCTCGCCCCGGCCGTGAACTCGCCGATGCCGACCACGCGCAGCATGTCGTCGCCAAACTCGGGGAACGCGTTGGCGAGGCGCGCGCGCAGCTCGGGCGTCTCGGGATCCTCTTCCATATGCAGAAAATTCAGCCGGATGCGCTGCGTCAGGCGTCCTTCTCGATGCAGCTCGAGCAGCGCGTCATACGCACGGTAGGGATCGAAATGCGCTGCGCCGTCCGATTCCGTGCCAGTGGCCGGGAAGCCGCCCTGATCGAAATGCGTCGTGAGGCCGAGACTTGCGGCGTAGCCGAGCGCATCGAGCGTGCCGCGTTTTTGATCCTCGAAGGTTTGCAGCGCGCGCAGCGCGGCCAGCGCGCGGGTCGACGGATTCGGCATGCCGCCGCCGGCGAGCGAGCCGTCTTCCCCGACCTCGATGCCTTGTGCTGCGAAGACGTCACGACCGAGGCTGTTGGTGACCGCAGGCCCCGCGAACGACATCTGAAGGTAAACCGGATGATCGGGCGCGGCGCGGTCGAGCTCCTCGAGGGTCGGGAAACGCGGCTCCCCAGGCGGCGGCACGAATTGCATGATGTCGAAGCCGCCGATCGACGTGATCCACTGCCCCGCGGGTAGCTCGGCCGCCTTGGCGGTGAGCGTTTCGAGCACCGCGTCGATCGTGCCGGCGCTTTCGAGGCGGGTGTCGTGCCCGGGCCGAAGGCCGAGCAGCACGATGTGATTGTGATTGTCGATGAGCCCTGGAACGACCGTGCGGCCGCGCAGATCGATCGTCTCCGTGCACGCGCTCGGCTGCGGGTTGCCGCCGACGGCGGCGATGCGGTCGCCGAGAATGTGCACCGCCGATACCACGTCGTCGGCGGCGTTCATCGTGTGAATCTGCCCGTTGATGAGCAGCAGGTCCGCGCCGGGCACGCAGGTCGGCGCTTGCGCGAGGGCGGTGCCGCAGAAGGCCAGCGCGACGAGGGGCAACGCGCGCCCCGCCGACTTGCGCCGGCCCGGCGGAAGGGGCGGGCGGGTCCGTTGCACCGGGATCGCGCGCGTTATCGCCGGCATCGGCTGAGGCAGCAGAAGCAACCGTGTCACGTTCTCCCCCGGATGTTTTTTGGTGGCTTCGGACTTTAAGCGAGCCCGAGCGTCGCCGCAAACGACGACGCGGGCGTGTGGGGCGGGCGCGGCGGCGAGTGTGCCGGGACGCTCGGGCGGGCAATGCGCGTCAGGTCGTTCGCGACGGGCTCTCAGCCCATGCGCTTGGAGAGGCTCAGGCGGTGGCCGCGGCCGGCAGCGGGTCGGTCGATGCGCGCTCGGGGCCGTGCTCGTTGATGGTCGTTCGGCGCAGATCGCGCC
>CAZFJU010000187.1:0-8846 GCA_964518995.1 uncultured Gammaproteobacteria bacterium | reverse complement strand
GTCGGGTGCCGGCTGGCGGCGACCGAGCCGAGCCGCCGCGGCGGCAAGCCATGCCGTTACGCGCGCAGACTCGCCGCACACTGCACATACGCGCGCATGTTCGCGGAGATCCGGTGCCCACGCTCCACTCCGCGCCGCGTTGATGACGGCCGCCTCCAAGCCGCACGTAGCTTCGCTCATTTCGCCTCCTTGCGCGCGGCGTAGCGCACCGCGTCCTGGTCGCCGAGCTTCTCGGCCAGCTTCGCGCGAGCCCGGCTCAACAGCACTCTGACACTGCTCGCATTCACCCCGATGACCGCTGCAATCTCCTGATGCGTGAAGCCTTCGACGTAGGCGAGCCACAGCAATGCCTTCTGCCTCGCCTTCAGCGTAGCGAAGATGCGTTGCATGTCGGCTGGCAGCTCGAGCGGATCGGACGCCGCGGGGCGGTCGAGGGCGAGAACATTGCTTGCCTCGGCGCTGTCGGCTGCGCTTTGCGGCGTGTGCTCAGATACCCACTGCCGCTCGCGGCGAAGAGCGCGGTAGTGATCCGCGAGCACGGAGTGCGCCGACTTGTACAGATAAGCCCTGAGCTGCCCAGTCTCGAGCTCGGGTAACGGTTGCCTCAACACGCGCAGGTACGTCTCCTGCAGGAGATCGTCCGCGAGCGCACTGTTCCTGCAGCGGAGCCGCAAGTACGCCCGCAGCGCGGACGCGGTTTCCCGATAGAAGCTGTCGAAGGTTTCCCGATGCACGTAACGACTACGCGCGGCCTCACGTACCGTCGGCGCTTCGCACGTTGAGCATGCCCCACCTCTTCGACAGCCGCCGCATGACCCACGCGGCCAGCAACGCGCCGATGCCGGCTCCGGTCAGGAGGAACGCCGGCACGGTGAACAAAGCCACCAGATCGGTCGGTATCTCCGGCTCGGCGACGAGCACGCTCGGAATCAGCGCGCCGTTGATGAAGAAGATGCCGCCGAACAGCGCGACGAGCCCCAACGTCGTGAGCATGAGGATCCCCGTGCGCGTGTCCTTGCTCCGGGTCGGCTCGGCCGTCAGCTGGCTGACGAACCACCGGCCTTCGTCGGTCCGAAGGAATTCGGTCAACGCTTCACCCGGCCCGATCTTATCCAACATCTTCTCCTGCACGGCCAGCTGCAGGCGCCGTCGCTCGAGCTGGTCTTTGGTGCGATTCCAGATCAGAAACGCGACAAACACCAGCACCGCGAAGATGATCAAAGGTCCCTCCATTGCGTAGCCTCCAAGTGTTGACGCTAGGGATAGAGACGTTCAGCGGCGATCAACAGTTAACACCTTCGTGATCGGCAGGGCGCTGCTCGAGGCGAGGCGGTTCGGCGCCGCGGGACGAAAAGACCGATCTGCGAGTGGCGGTCTTTCCCCTCGACTTATGTCTTCTGTATGTAAGATTCGTGGCGAGTAGACAAGTGGGGTGTGAGGTTGATCAGAGAAACAGGCCGGAAGGCCCTCAAGAGCGGAATGCTTGCGGCCTCTATTGCCGGTGCCATGGCATCCGGTCAGGCGGCAATAGCACAAGGAATCGAAGAAGTCACCGTCACCGGAACTCGAATCCGCCAAACAGATGGCATGGTGACCCCAGTACCGGTGACCACGGTTACCCCGGACGAGCTCCGTAGTTTTGAGCCGGCCTCGACCATTGCAGAGCAGCTCGACGTCTTACCGCAGTTCTTTCGGAACGAAACCTCGCAGCGCGGAGGTGGAAATATGGTCACGGGGGCCGGGGGCGGCGGCTACTTGAACATGCGCGGTCTCGGCCGCCAGCGCACGCTAGTGCTGCTGGACGGACAGCGAATGGTGCCGGCCGACAAATTCGGCGCCGTCAACGTCGAAATTCTGCCGACCGCCTTGCTTCGATCAGTCGATGTCGTGACCGGCGGGGCTTCCGCCGCCTACGGCGCCGATGCGCTCGGAGGCGTCACCAACTTTGTGCTCGATCGGCGGTTCGAGGGCGTGAAGCTCGGAGTCGGCACCGGTGTCACGGACTTCGGCGATGGAGACAGCTGGAACTTTTCACTCGCCGGGGGCACGGCCATCGGTGATCGACTGAATCTGATCGGGTCTTTGGAAGCGCGCCACATCGATCAGATCTGGCGTGATCCGGAGAACCTACCAGCGGAATGGCATCAAGGCTGGGGGCATGTCATCAACCCGGAATGGCTTGCGGGTGTGCCAGGCGCTCCGCAGCGCTTGACGAAACCCTGGGTCGCAAGCAGCCGGTCGAACCCAACAGGCATCATCCGGGCCAGAGCCGGCAGCGCCGACCATGATCCTCTCATCCCCTTCCGCTACAACGAGACGACGTTTCTCGAAGACGGGTCGGACGTTCGGATGTTCCACCACGGAGAGTATTACGACGACCCTCTGCGGCCGGGCAGCCTCTTCACGCTCTCCGGCGGGCCAGAAGCGGCGATTTACAATAGAGCCGTCGATGCCGGACCTTCCGGAAACGAGGTGAGCGCCCACTCGGCGTTTGGCGGAATCCGATATCAATTCACGGACCGACTGGCCGGTTTTGCTCAGCTGGTATACGGCGTCTCCGAATCCGGCTTCGTCCGCATGCGCGGCGACTCCTATTTCGCGGGCGGTCAGCATGCGAACGTGTTTCGTGACAATGCGTTTCTGCCCGAGCACATTGGCATCGCGATGGACGAGGCGGGCGTAGATTCGTTCCAACTGCACAAGTCAGGGGCTTTCGTCAGCGACATTGAAGCCGGCCAAGGCGCGCACGTCGAGAGTCGGTTCGAGACCCGTGCCTACAGCTTCGGATTCGATTGGGCGGTTGCGGAAAACTGGGATCTGAGGGCGTCCTGGCAATCGGGGAAGTCAACGAAGCATACCGCTATCAGCGACATGTTCCGTACCGACCGCATGTTCTTGGCCATGGATGCGGTGCGCGATCCGAACACGGGTGCGATCGTCTGTCGCGTCCAACTCTACAACCCGACCGAAGAGCAGCTGGCCAATACGCCGGGCCTCGAGGGGCGAGTGACCTGGGGCGGAGAGCCTCTCAAGTCTCCGATCGGGCTCGACAATACCGTGCGGGATTGTGTGCCCTTCAACATCATGGGCGCCGGCAATATGAGCAAGGCGGCTCAGGACTATGTCACGACGCCGCTGTGGGCCGAAGCGGTGGTCAGGCAAGATTTCGCCGAGGCGCTTTTGACCGGCGAGCTTTCGCAAGGATGGGGATACGGTCCGTTGTCATTGGCGACCGGGCTCACGTGGCGCCAACAGTCGTTTCGCGACGGGGCTTATCCCACGGACGTCAATGAGCTTGGGCCGCCCGTTAATGCGCCGGAGCTCGGCATCCAAGGCATGTCTGTACAGTACACCGATACGCTGGCGACGCTGTATCAGTTCACTTTGCTGCCGACCATTTCCGGCGAAATGGACGTGTGGGAGTGGTTTGGCGAATTGAACGCCCCGCTCTGGGCATCCAGCTCCGGAGGCCAGCGCCTCGATGCCAGCCTGGCTTACCGATCGTCCGACTATTCGATCACGGGTCGCGTCGAAGCTTGGAAGGCGGGCCTGGACGTTCAGTTGATGGAAGGTCTGAGACTGCGTGCCACGCGCTCTCGCGATGTGCGCGAGGCCTCTCTGCTCGAGCGCTTCAACGAGGGCGCGAGCGGCGCCATCGTCCAAGATCCGATGCTGGGAGGTTCCAACTTTCAGACGGCCACGGTCGTTCGAGGGAGCCCGGATTTGAGACCCGAGATCGGGCATACCACTGTCGTAGGGCTGGTGTATCAGCCGCGTTTCCTGGGCGGCCTTAGCGTCTCAGCCGATTGGTACGAGGTCAATGTCAAGGACTGGGTAGGTCAGCTCGGGGCTCAGCGCTACCTGGACGAGTGCGACCGGAACGGCTCGTTCTGCGACTATATTCTTCGAGGGCCGGACGGGACCATCGGCCGGATTGCAGATCCGTACGTCAACGTCAGCCGAGCGAAAGTCGAAGGCGTGGATTTCGAAGTCGTTTACCGAGCGGAGCCTAACCTCATAAGCAGTCAGCCCGAGTCGTTGGGACTGAGATTGCTCGGCGGGTATCTGCGCGAATATTCGACCACAACGGCATCCGGATCGGCACTGAACGAGGCAGGAAGCTTAGCCAGACCGGACTTCACCGCCGTGGCGAGCCTCGACTACAGCATCGGCCCCTACCAACTGATGGTGCAGCAGAGGCATGTTCGATCGACGACGTTGAACATTCGTTGGCAGGAAGGCGTTCATGTGGACGATAACTCCGTCCCGTCGGGGAACTACACGAACTTGCGTGTGGGGTATGGCAGCGATCTCCAGGGCGGCAGCAGCTGGAGAGTCGCGTTGAACGTGACGAACCTGTTCAATCGCGCGCCGCCGAGAGTGCCCAACAATGCGTACTTCGGGGGCTCACCCACCACGGACAACTTCTTCGACGTGTTCGGTCGTCGTTATCAGGTCAGCTTCGATATGGAGTTTTGACCACGGAAGCGTCCGGAGAACGCCGGACGCTTTTTTCTTTCCGTGCGCCGGCGCTTTCACCAGCGTGCTTACCGCGTCAAGGTTTGCCGAACAGCAGCATGAAGCGATCGGTGTTGCGGTAGACGCCGTCGTCGAAGATATCCGTACCGAGCGGGTCGCCGGGATTCGCGAAGGCCGGGCTTTCGCCTAGCAGCCGGAAACCCGCCTCGGTGAAGTCCCGCAAGACGATCGCGGGATCGATTCTATGCGCGGCCATCGCCGTACGGTACGGATCGCTGCCGGGCTCGGCGCGGTGGTCGATGACGAGCACAGTGCCCTCCGGCTTCAGTGCTCGATGCAATGCGGCCAAGAAAGCGGGCCGGTCCACCGGCCCCCAGTCGACGTGCTCGGCGTGCCAATAGGTATCGTGATAGACCATCGACATCAGCACCGCGTCGAGGCTCGCTGCGCGAAGCTCGAGCTCGTGATGGCGGGCGAAGATCAGCTCGGTATTGGCCAGCCGCGCGTTACCGTAGCGGTGCTCGAACACCTCCGGACCAAGAATCGAGTTTCCCGGATGGCCGTGCGCGTACACCTTGCCGGCGTCGCCGACGACGCGCGACAGTAGCTCGGTGAAATAGCCTGCGCCCGATTGAAAATCAAGAACGACCATGCCCGGCCGAGCGGCCATGAATGCCAGCACGTCGCGCGGTCTCGAGCTCGCGTCGCGCGCGACGTCCTCGGGCGGCCTGCCCGGGTGACAGATGGCGTAGTCGTACACGTGCATGGCATCGTCGTGATCGGCAAGTTATCCACCGCCTCGCCTGAGCGGCCTGCAGCATGGCGATGCACCGGCGATGCGATAGGCACCGGACGCAGTATGCGGTAGAAAGTGGGTAGGACGGGCAGATTGGTGCCTTCATGACCTCAGGTTCCGAGTCCTACTATTCGCGCATGGCTGCACTTGCGCACCGATTCGATTCCGCTTTGCGGCCGCGGGAGGATCACTACGTGCATCTGCGCGAAGCGAGCTGGCGCGACTACGAACGGCTGCTCGAGATTCGCGGCGAAGCTTCCGTTCCGCGAATCACCTATCTCGAAGGGGCCCTCGAGATGATGAGCCCGTCGTTTACGCATGAAGGAATCGCAGCAACGATCGGCCGTCTCGTCGAAGTTTGGTGTCTCGCGCGCGGCATCGAGTTCACCGCAGCGGGGTCGTGGACGATCAAGAGCGCGCGCGACGAAGCCGGTGCCGAGCCGGACGAGTGCTATGTTTTCGGGTTGCGCGAGGGTCTCGAGCCGCCGGCGCGGCCGGACCTCGCCATCGAGGTGGTTTGGACTCATGGCGGCCTCAGCAAGCTCGCGGTCTACCGCAAGCTCGGCGTACCGGAAGTGTGGTACTGGCAAGCCGGCCGCATCAACCTGCATCTCCTGAGAAGCGGGCGGTACGAACCCGCAGAGGGCAGCGAGGCGCTACCTGACCTGGAGCAGCTCGCGAGCCATCTAGACCGCCCCACGACGAGCCAGGCGATTCGCGCCTACCGGGCTGCGCTCGGTTCACTCTAGCGTCCTGTCTCGACAATAACGTTGCGATTTCGCGCGCGGATTTTTGTGACTGACCAGCGCGACGACGAGGAATGGCACGGCTATTGCGAGGAGTCGCAACGCAGTCAGGCGCGAAAAGACGCCGCGAAATGGTGACGTTATTTGCGGGACAGGACACTAGCGCTTACGCCTGGCGCGTAGCGCTCATGACGTTTGGCAAGGATTGAATCCGGTTGAGCACTCGCGACAAGTCCGAGAGTGATCCCACGCTGATTCGAATACGGATATCCGCGCAGCCGTCCTGCTCGTTCGTGAGCGTGGACATACCGTGAATGTTGAGCTTGGCATCGGCGAGCACGGCGCTGATGTCGCGGACGAGCCCTCGCCGGTCGTAAGCCCGGACGGCGATCTCGACCGGGAAGATCCGCTCGCTCCGCGCGCCCCATTCGACCGACAGCAGGCGTTCCGGCGACGATTCCTCCAGCCGGCGGAGATTCGCGCAGTCGCGCCGGTGGACGGTCACGCCGCGCCCGACCGTCACGTAGCCGGCAATCGGCTCCGGCGGCACCGGCTTGCAGCAGCCGGCATAGGTGGACAGCAAATCACCGACGCTCTCGATCTGAACCTCCGCTGCGTCGGCAGACGGCTCCCGCGAGCGCTGAGCGTCGAGCCCGGCAGCGGCCTGCCGACGCGTTCGCCGCTGAACGGCGCCGGCCACCTGAGCCACTGTGATCTCGCCTTCTCCGAGCGCGAGATAGAGCTGATCGGCGTTTTGCAGCCGCAGCTCCGCAATGAGCTCCGGCATCGTCATCCCATGCCCGCCCAGCCGCGCGAGCTCTCGCTCGAGCAGCTGCCTACCCTGGGCCCGATTCTGCGACTCGTCGAGCTTGCGGAACCACGCGCGAACTTTTGCCCTATTCCGCGGCGAGACCAAATACCCGAGCGAAGGGACCAGCCAATCGCGGCTTGGCTCCGGCTGTTTACCCGCGAGGATCTCGACCTGCTCGCCATTCTCGAGGACGCGCGTCAACGGCACCATCCGACCGTTCACCTTAGCGCCCCGACAGCGGTGACCGAGCTCCGTGTGCACCTGGTACGCATAGTCGAGGGGCGTCGCGCCCTGCGGCAGCACGATGACCTCGCCGCGCGGCGAGAGCACATAGACGCGGTCCTCGAAAAGCTCCGTCCGCACACGCTCGAGAAAGTCCGTCGGCGTTTCGATACCGTCCGATGGCTCGAGAATCTGCCGAAGCCACGCGATCTTCTGCTCATACGCGCGCTCGGTGCGGCCGCGCCCCTCCTTATAACGCCAGTGCGCGGCAACACCGAGCTCCGAATGCTCGTGCATCTCCCCCGTTCGGATCTGGATCTCGACGGGCAAAGTCTCCGGGCCCACGACAGCGGTGTGGAGCGAGCGATAACCGTTGCTCTTCGGCGTCGCGATGTAGTCGTCGAACTCGCCGGGGATGTAACGCCAAAGCCCGTGCACGACGCCGAGAGCCGCATAGCAGTCGGAAAGGGTGTCCACGATGATCCGAACGGCGCGCACGTCGTAGAGCTCGTCGAAGCTCACGCCCTTCCGCTGCATCTTTCGCCAGATGCTGTAGATGTGCTTCGGGCGACCTGAAACATAGGCGTGCACGCCGGCCGCCTCGAGCTCGCGCCCGATAGTTTCGACGACTTGCGCGATATACCGTTCGCGATCCGCTCGCTTCGAAGCGAGCCAGCTCGCCACCCGGTGGTACTGCTCGGGCTCGAGATACCGAAACGCGAGGTCCTCGAGCTCCCACTTCAGCTGCCACACGCCCAATCGACTCGCCAGCGGCGCGAATATCTCCCGAGTGTCGAGCGCCAAGCGCTCGCGCTCCTCCGGCGGGGCGTGCTTACCTTCCCGCAATCGCGCGAGCTGCGCCGCCAGGCGGATCAGCAGAAGTCGCGGATCGGCGATGACGACCAGCAACATCTGGCGCAAAGCTTCGGCCTGCGCCGCGGACGGCGCGCCGGCGAGTTGGCGAGCCGTCTCGCCGAGGGCATCGACCCGAATCAGCTCGGCGCCCATTTCGGCAGCCGTCTGCCCGAAGATCGAAGCGGCCTCCGCCTCGTCGACCGCCCCGGCTTCGAGCACGGGGAAAAGAGCGGCGCCTCGCAGGATCTCGGAGTCGTCGATCAATCCGCCGACGATCATAAGCAGCGCACGGCCCCGCTGGCATGCAGGCGCAGCTTCGGGATGCTTCGTTTCGACCCGCGCCAGAGACTCGGCGACGTGTCCCTCGTCAGAGTGCAGTGCCTGCCCGCTGAGGTAAGAAGATATCGTTACCATGAGACTACGGAGTCCGCTGCACGTATCGTCTTGCAACGCTCTTAGACACGAGCCGCGCTGTGTAGTGTCGCTCCACAACGGCGACGATGGTATAGGCACGGCGGGCAGGGGGGCCGCTCCGGCCGATGCGCGTTCGACGAAGTCTCTTCCGGGTAGGGAGCGTCAGAAGCAACAGGGAACGGAGTGCACGATGGGACTCGAGTGCCCGTAACCCGCCGTCCGCCTACGCGTCGCGCAGAAAAACCTCGGCGTGCCGCTCAACCCCCTTTCGAAGTCTCTCGTAGACCTGAGAAGGGAAGTCGCGCGGCAGCTCGCTCTCAAGGCGCTCGACGACGGCTGGGGCCTCTGCCACGCGCTCAACCATCCGACCCCACAGTCCGCGAATTCCCGTGTGCTCGGCAAGCTCTCGCCAGTGCCGGGGCTGAATGGAGTTCAGCCGATAGTGAGCGTTCTTTCCGCGCAGGGCCATCGCAAGGCTCACCTTCTCGTACTGAAGCTGCCGTGCGCCCTTTCCAATGAGCGG
>CAZFJU010000186.1:4318-8865 GCA_964518995.1 uncultured Gammaproteobacteria bacterium | reverse complement strand
CGGCTTCCTCGGCCCGCTAATCAGAAAACAACCCACAAATTCCTCGGACGATCCATTATTTCAACGCCAACGTGGCGTATAGCGGGAGCGATACGACAGGAACCGTGACGCTGTCGGACGGGCGAATCTTATACCTGCGCGAGTGCCCAGACTTGCTTTGGCAGCTAGTCATAAGCTTGGAGCTTCCGGTGGGCGATCCGATGGGGGCGGAGATTTTCGCTTCGATACTGATCGACGGGATGGAAAACGATAACAATCTCCCAACGTTCACTACACTTAACGGGTTAGCGGTCCCCGGGGAATCCGGCTCTTATGTGGCGAGCGGCCCGTCGTACGTTCCGATAAACGTGTTCGAAACCGTGCTGCGTCACGGAGTCGACGAGTCCGCAACGTATGGCAACATGTACTACTCATCGTTGAGGTTCGACAGCCTTGTCGCGCGCCTTAGCCTTACCCCGTTGCAGGTTCCGGAGCCCTCGACCTGGCTGCTGATGCTGAGCGGCCTCGGCCTCGTGGGCTTCGGGCTGCACCGCGCGCGCCGCGCTTGATCAAGGCGGGTCCCAAGCAAAGATCTTGACCGCACCGGTGCCGCCGTCGGAAAGCGACCAGTATACTCGCCGGACTCTCGGCAGCGCTTCGAGCGGCACGGGTGTGCGTGTCGGATTGACTCCGCCGATCGCGATCGTCGCTTCCGGTCTCGCGTCGCGGTATGCCGCAGCTTCCTGGTAAGTAGGGAACTGCCGTGATTCCGTAATTTCCCCAATTCGGAACGGGCCGACGGTCGCACCAGGGCGGTACGAGAACGCCCAGGTCGGCTCCTGCGCCTCGACCGCCTCGCCGTCGAACAGCCACATCCGCGCGAGCGCCGTCTGAAAGTACGCGGGCATGAATAGCACGACCAGGCGGCGTGTGCCGTCCGGCAACGTTTCGACCAGCAACCGGCAGTAGTCTTCACCGCGGCCGCCGTAGAGCGCCGGCATCGCGAGCAGACCGGCGTTACCTTGCGCGAGGAGCTCCGCGCGCGGCACGAGCAGCCGGCCGTCGGCGATGACGTAGCGCGACCCCGTCTCGGCCAGCAGCGCGTCCATCTCTGCAGGGTCCGTGCTGGTGAAGAAACGAGCGGCCGTGGCGGCTCCGGTCTGCATGCCGTTCGACACCGGGATGCGCCGGCCGGCCGCGGTGATCCAATGGCCGTGCTCCCACCAGTTCATCACGCCGTATGCGGTGGACGGGTATGCGAAGCCTTCGCCGCTCACGAGCGCCGGATAGTGGGCGTCGTATGCACCAGGCGAGCTCATGGGCTCCGGGGTTTCCCTTCGCAGCCAGGCCAGCGCATACCGCCAGTCTTCCGGCATCGTCCGGTCGGCGCGAGCGGCCGGCAGGAGCAAGCTCACGTTCGGATACAGCAGCCATGCGGCGATGCACGCGATGCCGACAGCGCGTGCGGTTTGCCTCCAACGCGACACAAGCCACCATGCCGCACAGGCCGCGAGCAAGGCTACGGACGGCGCTGCGTACAGGATGATCCGGTGCTGCGCTACACCGAGCGCCAGCATCGCCGCGCTCCACACTACGAATAGATTCAGGGCCGCGTCGTTCCGACGCCAACCGTGAATACCGAGCGCCGCTAGCGCAGGAACGGCAAGGAACCAGGACGTCGTGAACTCTGCCCACGCCGGGGCAAGCGAGAACAGGCCGTCCATCCATAGCAACGGCCGCAGCTCCAGCACCATCTGATCGGTCGCCATCGCGCGCGTCGCGATCGCATCGGCAAGGCTAAGCGCCTCGGCACGCCAAAGGAGCGCGCCTGCGTAGAGCGCCACGAGGCCGACCCCGGCGAATGCGGGCAAGTGCGACCAGCGGGGCGCCTGGAGGCGATCGAGCAGCCGTGAGCACAGGGCCGACGCGATAGCGATTGCGGCGCCGAGGACGATCGCGACGACCGCGTAGTGTCCCCAAACGAGGTGACGAGACGGGAGGAACAGGAGCAGCGCGATCAGCAGCGCCGCCGAGAGAATAGCGGCCACCCGATCGTTGGTCGCGCCGCGCGTGTGATTGATTGCGCTTTGAATCCCGATCCACACGACCAGCACCGCCACCACGAACGTCGCGGCCGGGCGCGTGCAAAAGAGGCCGCCGAGGAGCAGACCCGCGAGCACGACGTCCCGCCACGGCCGCGTCGACGCCGTACGCAGCGCTCGACACAAGAACGCAAGCGCGGCCGTCGCGAACAGTACCTCCATCACATGATGATCGGCGAACCCGAGCCGGGACGTCTCGAACGAGAGCCCGGGGTACGTCGCGAACAGCGCGGCGCCGAGCAGCCCGACGCGCGGATGGAACAGCGTTCGCCCGAGCACGAATACGGCCACCGCGACGAGCGCTCCGAGTACCGCGGGCAGCCATGCGCCGACCGCGTCGACAAGCTCCGGGCTCGGATGCCCCAGCCCGAGCGCCCACGCCACGAACGCCGCCGTATAATCGAACACGGGGCCGGTCGTGACCGGTTGCCCGGTCGGAAACGCCGAGTAGGGATCGAACTGGCTGCGGAGCGGAAAGTTCTCGACGAGGTTCCTGATCGTCCGCATGTGGAACCACGGGTCGTTACCTGCAAAGGACACCTCACCGTCGAATACATGACGGTAGGACGGTATGCTGCGAACGAGCAGCGCCGCCGCAAACACCCACAGCATTGCCGCGTTCCAGCAAAGGGGCTGCCACCGGCCCATTCGGGGCGGCGGCGGGCGTGCGGTTATGGCAAATGGCCGGGCGTCAATCGAAAACATGAACTTGAAGCTTACACAGTCGGCTCAGTCGGCGGTGACGGGCGCGCTGCTATTCTACGCGCGGTTCGTGCCTTATCACCGCGGCAAGCAGCGGTTGACCGAGTGGTTGGTTCACGCCTTCGGCGTGTCGCTGTCCGGCGAGCGTCTCGCGCGCCGCGGCGGGCTGCACTGGGCACTCGATCCCGCCGACTACGTGTGCCGCGATGTGTTCTGGTGCGGAGCGAAGGACGCAGCGCAACTCGAGCCGGTGCTCCGCATCATGCGCTCCGGCGGCGTCATGCTCGATATCGGCGCAAGCTTCGGTTACTACTCCGTCAAAGTCGCCGCCGCGCTCGCCGGTCGCTGCACCATCCACGCCTTCGAGCCGCACCCCGACGCCTTTGCGCGGCTCAGCGGCAATCTGACCCGTAACGGCATTCGCGGTGTGCACGCACATGCGATGGGGCTGTCGGACGGCGCCGGTACCGCATCCGTCGTCAGCGTCGCCGACAATTCCGGCGCCGCGTACCTCCAGGCGGGCCGTGACATTCCCGTCACGACCGTCGATGACTTCTGCCGCGTGCACCACGTCGATCGCCTCGATCTCATCAAGATCGATGTGGAGGGCTGGGAGACGCGGGTGCTCCGCGGCGCGGCGCGCACGCTCGAAACACTGCGGCCGTGCCTCCTCGTCGAAGTGAACACGGACGCGTTGCTGAGGTCCGGCTCGTCGGTCACGGAACTGCTCGACGAGCTTCGTTTGCGCCGCTATGCTCCTCGCGTCATCAGCCGGCGCCGCGAGAATGTCGATCTCATGGCGCTCGATGGCCTGGTCGTCGACGTGCTCTGCGTTCCGGCGGAGCGGCGATAGCGTCTCAATTCTCCCGCAATCGATCAGGCCAAGAACGCATCCACGACTTCGCGAATCTCGCGTATGAATCGTGATGCCGAGAAAAATGCGGCACGGCCGGCGACCCATTCGCGCAACCTCCCTTCTTCCTGCGGGGCCGACAGCACATGCGAGATCAGCGCGGCGGCCTCTTGCTCGTCCCCGTATCGCAGCAGCGGCTCGTCGCCGATGATCTCGACTTGTCCGCCGCCGTCCGGTACCCAGACGATAACGCCCGCGCGAACCATCTCGGCAATCGCCATGCCGAAGTGTTCCTCGCGCATGCCGTGAATGCCGTAACGGTGAGAGGCCATGAGCGTACGTAACTGGTTGCGGGAGACGCTGTCCACGATGCGTACCCAGGGTCCGAGCGCTGCAGCCTGCGCACGGATCGCCTGGCCGTAACGGCCGCCGCCCGCTCCGACGATGGTCAGCGTCACCTCGGGGTGCGCGCGGCGCACCTCCGCGACGATACGCATGACGCGTTCGTGCTCCTTCTCAGGCGACAGCCGTCCGACCGCGAGAAAGCCGCGCGTACGATCACGCCATGGGGGCGCAGGCCCGGCACCTGCGACGGGCGGATAAACCGTGCGCGCACGGATGCCATGGGCGCGCGCGAGGACCCCCGCCGTCCAATCGGAGTTAGCGAGCAGGACATTCTCGTGCAGGCGCCGCGGGTCGAAATCGGCCAACGCATCGGCCGCGCGGTAATAGGCGTCGAGCAACAGGCCGGATCCGTGATACCAGCGAAGATCCGCGTCGGGGCGCGGACGCAGGTACGTCGGATAGTGGACGTACTGGATTGCAGGCCGCCCGTAGTCGCACTCGTTGTGCGTGCCGACCACCACGTCGAAGTTTCCGGCGAGCCGGCGTGCGTAGCGCGTCAGCGATGA
>CAZFJU010000186.1:0-4218 GCA_964518995.1 uncultured Gammaproteobacteria bacterium | reverse complement strand
GAGCAGCACGCGCGGACGGCCGCGTTTCAGCACGTGCTAGGAGTCGGCGCCCTAGATGAAGCGCGGGGCTTCCCTATTCGAGCAACATTCCCGCCGTCCATAGCTTCCCTCCACGACCGAGGGGCAGACTTTACCACCAACTGGTCGGGTAGCCCTTGCCGAACGGCGCATCCCGATCGGAGGCTAAACGGTCGAGTTCCTCAACGCAGCGACTGACCAAACTTGATGCGGTGGCCTTCCGGGGTTTCCACGAGGAACTCACGCAGCCCCCATGGCTTGTCGGCGATCGGCTCCTTGATGTTCACTTGGCGCGCAACGTACTGCGCGTGCAAGTCATCGATGCCCTCGCAGTTGACGTAGGCGAACCACGAGTGATTGCCCGTGTCGCGCGCCAGCATTTCACCCTGACAATCGCCAACCATGAGCCAGAAATCGCCGAGTCGCAGAAAGGACCAGCCGCCAACCCGCTGGTACTCGGTGAAACCGAGCTTCTCAATGAAATAGGCAACCGCGGCTTCGAAGTGATCGACGGCTAACACATGCTGCGTTTTCGTCACTTTAAAGCTCATGAAGGCACTCTTTTTGCCGCATGATCGGTCCGCGTTACTCCGCCGGGTCGACGAACCGCTCCGAGAATGCTTGACGAGCTTCTCCGGTGAAGATCCGAAGTTCGTTCTCGGACACCCGTACGACTTCGATATTCTGTTCGGCCGCCTCGCGGCTGACTACGTCAGCGACGTGTTCTAACGCCGCGAACAGAGTCTTTGGTAGCTGTTGTTTATGACGCCGTGCGTTTTCCAGCATCTTGCGGAACTGGGCAGCAGTCGGTTCATCTGCAGAGGCAGGGACCAGCTCTACGCCAAGAATGTAACAGCTCGCCGCATCCATTAGTGCAATGCAGTTAAAGTCTCCGTCACGGCCGGTGCGAATCGGCGCGTCGTTGATACGGAAAACCACCCAAGCTTCGTTGACCTCAAAGTCTTTCGGATAAAGCATGTTCCGCCGCTCCATCGCGTCTAATCGCGTCCACTGCGGAAGGTCCGCATCCGCCCCACCGCGCCGCGCTGCGGCGTTGAAAATCGGTTCGAAGTGTTCGCGGCTGCCTAGCTCATGTGCTCTCGAGCGCGGCAGCCACTCCGTCGTCAACCGCCGGTTTCAACGCAAGCATGCGCGCGGCTGCTACCTCCTATAGCGGTAATGCCAGATGATACTCGCGAGCCGATTCCCCAGCATATCGAATACAGTCCGGCTCCAGACCCCATACGACAAAACCGAAAGATTCATACAGCCGCTTGGCGTTCGGCGTCTTTTCACTGACGGTCAAGTACACCAATGCCACGCCCTCCATGCGGCGAGCATGCTCCAGTGTCGCGCGGAGCAGTTGAGCACCGACGCCGAGCTTTCGATACTCCGGCTTTACATATACGCCCCAAATGCCCGCGCGGTGGGCCGCTTTGATCGGTCGGTCGCGAGTCAGCCCGACCATTCCGATCAGGTCCCCGCCGTCGAACGCCCCGAACACGACAGCGTCATCGGCAGTGGTCGATAATCGATCACGGAATTCGGTCGTTGACGATGCTGTAAAGTCATCCTCCGGTGAAGATAGAAAAGCGAACGGCACATCGAGCAGTGCCTTCCGCCTCAAGCGAAACAGCTGCTCTGCGTCCTGCGGTTGTAACCGCTTAACATCGATGTTCATCCGTTGCCGCCCTGAAAACCGGCACTGCGCGCTCGGCCCGGGCCATAGTACGCATTAGATCCGTGCGGAGTCGCGCCTTTTTTTAAGCTAAATATCACCTGGTGAAACGCAACGTTCGTCAATCCCGTTCTGCGGACGATTAGGCAGACCAGGCGGAACGACGCCATCCACGAAGGGCATTGGCGTCACGCAGATGGTTCCATGGCTCGAGCGGGCCGCTGTGTAGGCGATGGCACCTTGGCATTCCACCCGCCAGCCCGTACGTTCGTTCGTGATGTCCATCGAGCTGACGACTCCTGCGCAAGGATAGCCCACTGCCCGAATGGCCGATTGCAGAGTGTCGACTGAGGGCTCGTCGATAGCGGCAAAGTCGCCCGAGCAACTCGCAAGCAGAAGGCACAGCACAGCGACAAGGTTCAGGACGCGAATTCGTCTGGCTCTCATCTAAACTGCCTCGCATCTCTCCGATGATTGAACTCGGTCGAATACGCGCGAGTGTGTCGATATCGGACCCAACATGCGACTCGCCTCTTAGGGCTCGGCGCGGGCTCACGACCGGAGGAAAGCGCGTGGCGACGTTCAGCCGCTTCCGGTTTTCCGTGAGACAATACCACTCTCGGCCGCGGATGTCCCTTCGGTATTGAGAAGCAGCGTCGCGCTGCGAGGTCGCGGTAGGGACGGCTCTCGTCAAAGAACTTGAGCCGCCCCCCGCACAGATCCCAGCGTGCGGAGCTACCGCACTGGGCTCTTATCTCGGGTATTCACGTCAAAGCGAGCCTCGGGCCACGGATGAACAATGCGGGCCGGCGGAAGCCACTGCACTGCCAGTCGATGCATACGCGCCCAAGTGAGGCGCCGGCGCTGACTACGCCGCCGAAGCGAACGTCGCCAGCACTGAGTCACCTCCTGCCTGAACGCACCGAGCGCCTTGATATTGGTGGGCACGCCGTAGTACGCGTAGTGTCCACGCAGGACGGCAGCCAGCCATCTACCTTGTTCGGCGATCGAGTCGTGAAGGCGACGGCGGAGCTCAAGTTTGATCGCTCGAAGCTTGGCCGTCAGGCGCGCGCGCATCGTATGGCGCTGTAACAAGAACTTCCCTTGCCTTGAGCGACTACAACAATGCGTCAGCCCAAGGAAGTTGAAGGTCGGCGGCGCACCTGATTCACCCCGTCTCCTACACTGCTCGGCAGCGAACCGCCCGAAGCGCAGTAGTCGGGTTTTCTCAGGATGCAGTTCCAGCTTGAACCGTGCGAGTCGTTCGCGAAGGTCCTGTCGGAACTGCTGCGCGTCGAGATGATGTTCAAAGCCGAGCACAAAATCATCAGCGTAGCGAACGATGATGATGTCACCATGTCCGTGCCGCCGGCGCCATTGCTCAACCCACAGATCAAGCGCGTAATGCAAGCAGATGTTGGCCAACAACGGCGACACCGTTGCTCCCTGAGGAGAGCCAACCTCGCTCGCTACACGCCTGCCTTCTTCCATCACCCCGGCTCTCAACCATTTCTCGATGAGCCGCAGAACTCTGCGATCCGCAATGCGATGCTCGATGAATTTCATCAGCCAACCGTGGTCGATGGTGTCAAAGAACCCACGGATATCTGCATCAAGCACCCAGTTTACCTTCTTACGTAGCAACGCGGTGGCCAGCGCATCCAGCGCATCATGCGCACCGCGCCCCGGCCGAAAGCCATACGAGAAGCCGCGAAAGTCACACTCGTAGATGCAGTTCAGTATCCCAACCACGGCGCGTTGCAGGATTTTGTCCTCCATCGCCGCAATCCCCAGTGGCCGTTGCCGGCCATCGGCCTTCGGGATGTACACCCTACGTGAGGGCTTTGCACGGTACGCTCCGCGCTGCACTCTGGCGTGCAGATCCTGAAGATTGTCCTCAAGATGCTCACCGTAGTGCTGCCATGTAATCCTATCGACTCCCGCTGCGGCCTGCCTCTTCGAAGCCAGGTACGCCTCGCGCAATCGATCCACGCTCACATGGTGAAGGAGCGCCGTAAACCGTCTCTTCCTATCTGCCCTTGCAGCTTTGCGTACACGTTCAAGCGCACTATGCGCATCGGCCCGGCTCTGAGTCCGGAATGCGTTTTGCTCGCCCGTGTTCCCCTTGATCGGATCCCTTCCCTCCACAGCTTCCGCAGCCCGTCCTTCGGCATTGTTCAACTGCTTCGCAGGTACTACGAACCCGTCCGACTTCCCATCAACGTGCATCTCCGGCGTGCGGCCTATGGCCTTCCCGGGGCGGCCCGCCTTACCATCAGCGGCGAGCGTCAATGGGACCTCCCGGTTCTCGCGCAAGAAGGTTCCACACATGTGTCGGGTCTACGACCGCGCAGGGCCAATAGGGACTCGCGATTGCGCCCCTCCTGGGTGTTGCCTTCCGCTTCGCTTAACAGCGTCGGCGCCCTGATCGATGTGATTTCGCGGCTCAATACCGAACCTGTGTGTGCCCCTGTCAACACTTCACGTGCAGCCTCGCGACTGTCCGCGCATGACTCGGGGTC
>CAZFJU010000185.1:0-8900 GCA_964518995.1 uncultured Gammaproteobacteria bacterium | reverse complement strand
CGGCACCCTACCGGGTATTAAGCGGCGAGTGCGTAGTTGTCGTCGTTGGCAACTAAAAGTTTGCAGATTGTTTTACGAAGGTGATCTGCACCTCGGCATGCACCTCGGGTTTCGCAACCCACGTCGAAACCAGGTCGCCCCCAAAGTCCGTACAAGTGTAGGGCCGATTTCGGCGGATTCAAGCGCCGGCTCGAAATTTTGCCGACTTGGCCGCCGAGCCCCCACGACGCCTAATAAGACCCGCAACGGCGGCAATCGTTCCAGAGCCGCCGCTGACGGCCGCTACCGCCCCTTGATCACCCGCGCGCGCTCGATTTGCCAATCGCGGTCCTTCTCGGTCGCGCGCTTGTCGTGCTGTTTCTTGCCGCGCGCGAGGCCGATAGAAAGCTTGGCGCGGCCGCGGCTCCAATGCAGGTCCAACGGTACGAGCGTATAGCCGCGCCGCTCCACGAGGCCGGTGAGCCGGTCGATCTCGTTTCGATGCAGCAGCAAGCGTCGAGTCCGCGTGGGATCCGTCTCGATGTGCGTCGACGCAGACAGAAGCGGCGTGATGTGAGCGCCGATAAGCCAAGCCTGATTGTCGCGCAGCACGACGTAGGACTCCGTGAGCTGCGCCTTGCCGGCGCGGAGGCTCTTGACCTCCCAGCCGCGCAGCTCGAGCCCCGCCTCGAAGTCCTCCTCAATGAAGTAGTCGAACCGCGCCTTGCGGTTTAGCGCGATCGCGCGCTCGGACTGCTGCTTTCCCTGCTTCCTAGCCATGGCTGCGCAATGATCCTAAAATGCAAAACAAAAAACACCCTCGGGAGACATTTCCTCATGAGTCAGGGCGCAGCTGAGCGTCGTCGCTCGCTGCACGGCGAGTGGACTTCGCGTTTCGCGTTCATCCTCGCGCTCGCCGGGTCCGCGGTCGGGCTCGGCAATATCTGGCGGTTCCCGTACCTCGCCGGGGAGAACGGCGGCGGCGCCTTCGTGCTTCTTTATCTTCTATTCGTCTTCGGCATCGGGTTGACGATCATGATCGGGGAGGTCCTGATCGGCCGGCGTGGGCGTCGAAACCCGATCACGACGATGCAGATTTTAGGGGAGGAGGAGCGAGGCAACTCGCGCTGGCGATTCGTTGGCGTGCTCGGCGTGGTCACCGGCTTCTTGATCCTCTCATTCTACAGCGTCATCGGCGGTTGGACGCTCGCGTATATCTTCGAGAGCGCCTCGGGGGCTTCGGAGCCCGCCTCCGCAGAGAGCGTCTCGGAGGTGTTCGGGGCGCTCATCGGTAACGGGCCCGTTGCCGGCGCCTGGCATACGGTGTTTATGGTGTTGGCGGTGGGCGTCGTGGTGCTCGGCGTCGAGAAGGGCCTCGAGCGCGCGGTGCGTGTGATGATGCCGGCGCTGATCGCGCTGCTGCTGATTTTGCTCGGTTACAGCATGACGACCGGCAACTTCGCGGAGGGGCTGGAGTTTCTCTTTGCGCCGCGCTTCGACGAGCTCTCCGCGGATGGTGCGCTGAACGCGCTCGGGCAAGCGTTCTTTAGCCTCAGTGTGGGGATGGGGGCGGTGATGACCTACGGCGCCTATCTTCCGCAGGAGGAGTCGATCGGGCGCTCGTGCTTTTTCGTCGTTTTGATGGATTCGGCCATCGCCATCTTAGCCGGCTTAGTGATTTTCCCGATCGTATTTGCCAACGGGCTCGATCCTGCATCGGGTCCTGGCCTGGTCTTCGAGTCGCTGCCGCTCGCGTTCGCGCAGATGCCGGGCGGCACGGTCGTGGCAGTGCTGTTCTTCGTGTTGCTCTCGTTCGCGGCGTGGACCTCCGCGATCAGCTTGATGGAGCCGGCTGTGGCCTACTTCATGGAAACGCGTGGGATGAAACGCGGCAGCGCGGCGCTTCTCGTCGGTGGCTCGATCTGGCTGCTGGGCTTCCTCACGGTTTTGTCGTTCGGCGCGTGGTCCGACATCACGTTCTGGAGAGGAACGTGGTTCGACAATATCGATTTTCTGTCCAACAATGTCTTCCTGCCGCTCGGCGGTCTCGCGATCATCGTATTTGCCGGCTGGTTTATGGCAGACACCTCAACGGCCGACGAGATCGACCCGCAGGCCGGCACCGGATACCGGTTGTGGCGCTGGTCCGCACGATACGTCGCGCCGATCGCCGTGGTGCTCGTGCTGCTGAACGCCATCGGATTATTCTGACCGCGACCGTTCACGACAAAGCATGCCGACAATTCACAGGAGCAGCCGCGTGCCGCATACGGCGGCCGAGATGTTTGATCTCGTCAACGATGTCGAGGCGTATCCCCAATTCTTGCAGTGGGTGCGCGGTGCGCGAATCGATGAGCGCGGTGAGGATTACGTCAAGGCGACGCTCGATATCGGCGTCTCCGGGATCCACAAGAGCTTTACGACGCTGAACACGTTCGAGCGGCCGGAGCGGCTCGATATCGAGCTGGTCAGTGGTCCGTTTCGTCATCTCGATGGCTTGTGGGAGTTCGAGGATCTCGGCGACGGCGAAAGCGAGGTGTCCGTCACGCTGACCTTCGAGGTCGCGCACTCGCCGTTGGCGATGGTGTTCTCGATGGTGTTCGAGGAGCTGGTGCGCGCGCAGGTGTCGGCGTTCGTGAGCCGAGCGGAGGCAGTTTATGGCGGATGAGACTTCGCCTGGGACGGTCGAGGTGGTCTACGCGCTGCCCGAAGCTCAGCGCATCGTAGCCGTTGCGCATTCGCCCGGGCTCACGGCGCGGCAGGCGGTCGAAGCGTCCGGCCTGGTCGATGCGTTTCCCGAGATCGGCGCGGGCCCGCTCGTGCTGGGCGTGTTCGGTGAGCCGGTGGACGGTGAGCGGCCGCTTTCGCCCGGTGATCGCGTCGAGATTTGCCGGCCGCTCCTGCGGGATCCCCGCGCGCTGCGGCGCGAGCTCTCTAAGCTCGGCCAGGTGATGGGCGTGAGCGGCCGATAGGCGGGAGGCGGAGCGTATTCGCCGCGCCTGGCTAACTCGGCGGCGCGATATGTGTCTCGATCTGCGCGACGCGATCATCCTCGAAATAGACCGTGACCCAATGGCGCGAGACCTGGCGCTGGCGCCCCTGCCGGAAGTAATACGTGTAGTCCCAGCGGTCGGCATGGAAGGGGTCGGAGATCAGCGGCGTGCCAAGCAAAAACTGCACTTGGCTGCGCGTCATCCCCTCACGCACCTGGTTGAGGTCGTCCATCTCGACGAAGTTGCCTTGCTGCACATCGAGACGGTAAGCGCAGCCGCCGATGGCGATTGCGACGACCACGACGCACAGCACGGGCATGACGGCGCGCCAGCGTGAGACGGCGCCGAGGAGCATGCGGGCGAGCCGGGCGCGGTGGAGAGCTAAGCGTGTATGAGCCATAATGAGCCCGGAATCATACTTCATTTGAGGCAAGGTAGTAGACGTGGAAGGGCAGGATCTTCGCAAAGCCGGCCTTAAGGTGACCTCGCCGCGCCTCAAGGTCCTGGAGGTCCTCGAGCGGAGCGACGATCGGCATCTCTCCGCGGAGGCCATCTACCGGCTGCTGCTCGACTCCGGCGAGGAGCTCGGCCTCGCAACGGTGTACCGGGTGCTTACGCAGTTCGAGCGCGCCGGGCTCGTGACACGCCACAATTTCGAGGGCGGCACGGCCGTATTCGAGCTGGCCGATCGCACGCATCACGATCACATGGTGTGCCTGGACACTGGCAAGGTCATCGAATTCGTCGACGAGCGAATCGAGCAGATTCAGCACGAGATCGCGCACCGCTACGGCTATGAGATCGAGGATCATAGCCTGGTGCTGTACGTCCGGCCCAAGTCGAGCTAACAGATCTTGTTGAAGGCGCGCTGCCGGGCGTTCGGCGCTACGAGGTGATCCGCTCGGTGCGTCAACGGGCCCGCTGAGGTTTGCGGCGCGCCGGGCGCTTGGCTGGCGGCGGCGGGGGATCATCCGCGGCGCGGGTCATCATTTCCTTCGCATGCGCCCGCGTCAGCGCCGTGATCTCGACGCCGCCCAGCATTCGTGAAAGCTCCTCGATGCGCTCGTCGCGTGAGAGCTGGCGCACTGTTGTGCGGCTCGACTCGCCATCCGTCAGCTTCATCACGCGATAGTGGTGGTCGCCCTGACTCGCGACTTGCGGCAGGTGCGTCACACACAGCACTTGGCGATTCGCGGCGATCCCGGCGAGCTTGCGGCCGACGATCTCCGCGACGCCGCCGCCGATTCCGGCGTCCACCTCGTCGAATACCAGCGTCGGAACCGGCGAGGCGCCGGCGCCGACGACTTCGATCGCGAGCCCGATGCGCGACAGCTCGCCGCCCGATGCGACCTTCGCGAGCGCGCCGAACGGCTGCCCGGGATTCAGGCGGACCCGGAATTCGACCCGGTCGATGCCGGTGCCGTCCGCCCGGCTTGCCGCTTTGTCCTCGACCGCGACCTCGAACAGGCCGTGCGGCAGCCCGAGCTCCGGCAGCTGCGCGGTGACAGCCGCCGCGAGCTTCGCCGCGACTTGCCGGCGGGCGCTCGACAAGCGCCGTGCCGCGGCAAAATAGCGCGTTTCCGCGCGCTCGGCCGCATCGCGGAGCGCGTCGACGGACAGCCCGGCGCCATCGAGCTCTTCGATCCGCGCGCGCAGACGCTCGAGCAGGCCAGGCAGTTCGTCGTCGGAGATGCCGTGTCGGCGAGAGAGCGCGCGAATCTTCGCGAGCCGCGACTCGAGCGCGTCGAGCCGCTCCGGGTCGGGCTCGAGCCGGTCGCGATAGTGCACCAGCGCAAGCGCGGCCTCGCGGACCTCGATCTCGACGCTCCCGAGGGTCTCCGCAGATTGACGCAGCGCCTCGTCATGCTCGACGAGGCGCGCGAGCTCCTGCTCGGCGCGGACGACGAGGGCGTGCGCACTGGCCGTCTCGGCCTCATACAGCGCCTGAATCGCCGTCTCGAGGCCGCTCGCAAGCTTATCGACGTTCGCGAGCCGGCCGCGCTCGGCCTGCAGCTGCGCCGGCTCCCCCGGCTCGATCCCGAGCGCCTCGAGCTCCGCACTTTGAAAGCGCAACAGCTCGAGCTCGGCATCGCGCTGCGCATGGCCGCCCTGTGCTTGCGCAAGCTGCTCTTGGGCGTGCTGCCAATCTCGGTATTCCGCGCCGACCTCGCGGACCAGCGCCGTGAGCCCGCCGTGCTCGTCGAGCAGCGCGCGTTGATTCGCGCTCTCGAGCAGTGACTGATGCGCGTGCTGGCCGTGAATGTCGACGAGCAACGAGCCGATGCGCTTCAAATCCGCAAGGGTGACGGGCTGGTTGTTCACGAAAGCGCGCGAACGACCCTCGCGGCCGACGATCCGGCGCAGCGCACAGCGGTGCTCGTCGTCAAGGCCGAGCTCCTCGAGCCACGCGAGCGCGGCATGATCGGCGGGACATTCGAACAGAACGCTGATCTCCGCGCGGTCTGCGCCGTGTCGAATGACGCCGGCGTCCGCCCGATCCCCGAGCACGAGGCCGAGCGCGTCGACCAGAATGGATTTGCCGGCACCGGTCTCACCAGTGACGACGGAAAGCCCCTGCTCGAATTCGAGCTCGACCTCGTCGATAATCGCGAAATTCTTGACGCGGATCAGCCCGAGCATCGAGGCAGCCCTTGTAGCCCCAACTGACGCGGCCGGATCGCCCCCACCCGGCGGCGAACGTGAGCACCGCGAGTCGGCGTGGTCGTCATCGTCTCGGCGGCAGGGATTGGCGGAACCGACTCGGACTGCCCCAGTTCAGCTTGGAACGAAGCAGCTCGTAGTAGTTGTAATCGCGCGGGTGCAGCAGCGTGATCCGGGATTCCGACGCCCGGATTTGCAGCGTGCCGCCCGGCACGAGCGGCCCGTACTCGTCTCCGTCGCAGGCGACGAGGGCCGGCATGTCCATGCCGGGATGGAGACGCACCTCGATCACGCTTGCCGGGTCGAGCACGAGCGGCCGATCGCTCAGCGTGTGCGGGCAGATCGGCACCATCACGATGGCGTTCAGATTGGGCTGGATGATCGGCCCGCCGCAGGACAGCGCATACGCTGTGGAGCCTGTGGGCGTGGCGACGACGAGCCCGTCCCCGCCGTGGGTATTCACGTAGCTGCCGTCGACCCAGGTCGCGAAGTCTAGAATTCGGCTGCTGCCGCGCTTTTGCAGCACGACGTCGTTGAGAGCGA
Organism: uncultured Gammaproteobacteria bacterium; assembly: GCA_964518995.1. GTDB lineage: Bacteria > Pseudomonadota > Gammaproteobacteria > Steroidobacterales > Rariloculaceae > ZC4RG20. The sequence continues at coordinate 2,724 of CAZFJU010000185.1, read as the reverse complement.
TCATCGGGCTGCGCCGGTCGCCGTCGCCCAGAAGCTCTGCTTCGAGCATCCGCCGCTCTTCAGCGAGATGATCTCCGGACAAAATGGCATCGATCGCGTCGAACGCCTGCTCCGGCAGGATATCCGTCAAGAACCCGAGCTTGCCGAGGTTGACGCCGAGCAGCGGCACGCCGTGCGCGGCGACGCGGCGCGCGGCATGCAGCATCGTGCCGTCACCGCCGATCGCGAGAATGACGTCTGCATGCGTCGGCAGATCTGCTTCGTCCACGAGCTGAATGTCGCCGAGCTGGCGCGCGATCGGCTCCGCGGACGGCGGCGCAATGATCCGCGCCTGCCGCGACTGGACGTGAGAGATTACCTTGGCAGCGGTGTCGGCCACCTTTGCGTCCGACAGCCGCCCCCAGAACCCAACGCGCTCGTATTTATATTCCATGCGGACCGTAGGCCGATCGGCTGCCCCCGGCGGGATTGTAGCGGCAAACTCTTGCGGAACGTGAACGGGGCAGAATGGGTCCAACGGCCCGGTACGATGCTTGACAGTCGCGCGAGACGGTTGCTAGGTTTCGCGTGCCTAATTCCGGGTCGTAACAATGGGTTGCGCCGGAGCATTTCGCCCGCAGGGCGCCTCGAGATTATGGCAGTCGTCAGTAAAGGAGATTATCCCGACGAGCGCGCGCAGCATCTGCTTCGAATGCTCGTCGACAAGTACATCCGGGAGGGTCAGCCTGTCGGCTCGCGGACCTTGTCTCGCGACTCCGGCCTGGACCTGAGTCCCGCCACGATTCGCAGCATCATGGCGGATCTGGAGGAGGCGGGGTTCGTCTCGTCGCCGCACACCTCGGCCGGCCGCGTCCCGACGATCAAGGGTTATCGGCTCTTCGTCGACACGCTGATGAAGCTTTCGCCGCCGAAGGAAGACGAGCTCGCGCGTTTCCGCGAGAGGCTGCAGGAGGCCTCCGGCGAGGATCCCCAGGCGCTCGCGACCTCGGTGTCCGCGTTGCTCTCGATGTTGACCCAGCTGGCCGGCATCGTGACGGTGCCGAGGCGCGCACATTCATCCTTGCGGCAGATCGATTTTCTACCGCTCTCGGATCGCCGCGTGCTCGTCATCCTGGTTGTCAACGAGCGCGAGGTCCATAACAAAATCCTGCATGTTCACCGCGATTACACGGTGGACGAGCTCCGCCAAGCCGGCAATTATCTGACGGAGCAGTTCGGCGGGCACGATCTGCACCAGGTCCGTGTCGATCTCGTCAAGCAGCTCGAGAAGACCCGCGAATCGATGAACGCGCTGATGGTCGAGGCCATCGAGCTTGCACAACAGGCGTTCTCGCAAGACGCGCCTGCCGGTTACGTGCTCTCCGGCGAGACCAACCTGATGGTCGAGGAGTTGGGCGACATGGGCAAGCTGAAGTCGCTGTTCAACGCGTTCAGCCGGCAGCACGATATGCTGCGGCTGCTCGATCAAAGCCTCAATGCCGATGGCGTGCAGATTTTTATCGGCCACGAGTCGGGCTATCAGATCCTCGAGCAGTGCAGCATCGTCGCTGCGCCGTACACCACCGAGGACGACACCATGGGTGTGCTCGGCGTCATCGGCCCGACACGCATGGCGTACGAGCGAGTGATTCCCATTGTCGACCTCACGTCGAAGCTGCTCGGGCGCGCCTTGAAGTCCGGCAACTAGCCCCCATTGCATCGTTTCACGTTTTGAGACCTGGGCCTTGCGCCGAGGGAGGAGCTTTTTGATGACGGAAGCCACGGAGCGCGACGCGCGCGGGCAGCCTCACGGCGACGGCACGGAAGTCGAGCACCCGGAAACGGAAGGTCTCGACGCGGCCGGTGCGCCCACCGCGGCGTCGGATGACGCGCAAAACGATGAGGTCGAAGCGCTGCGGCGCCAAGCCGAGGAGCACTGGAGCAAGTATCTGCGCGCGGTCGCGGAGCTCGATAATTTCCGCAAACGTAGCGCGCGCGAACTGGAGACCGCGCGCCGCTATGCTGCGGAGCGGCTCGGTCAGGAGTTGCTGCCCGTGCGTGACAGCATCGAGGCGGCGCTGGCGTCGGCCGATAATGTCGATGTCGCGACCCTGCTCGAGGGCGAGCGGGCAACGCTGAAGCTGCTCGACCAAGCGCTCGAGAACGTCGGCATCCGCGAGATCGACCCGGGCGGCCAGCCGTTCGACCCCACCAAGCATGAAGCGATGGCCGTGCAGCCGACCGCCGATCAGCCGCCCGATACCGTCGTCCTCGTCATCCAGAAGGGCTATGAGCTTCACGATCGGCTGCTGCGTCCGGCGCGCGTAATCGTCGCCGCTGCGCCGCCGAAAGGCGATGCCTAGCAACCTGTCGCGGTGTGCGTGAGCAGCCTGCGAGCGTCCAGGCTTGAGTCCCCAGGGGTTGAATAGCCAGTCTTATCCCCCATTTACGCCACTGTAGCGGGATTCGGGCAAAGCGGCAGGGGCCGGCCTTTTCGCGGCGAGAAGGTTTCGAGCTCCGGGCGAGACGAATTTTATAATCTGGCGAGCTGAGGTGTAGCAGTCATGGGACGAGTCATCGGTATCGACTTAGGAACAACGAACTCGTGCGTTGCCGTCATCGACGGCGGCACGGCTAAAGTGATCGAGAACAGCGAGGGCGATCGCACGACGCCTTCGATCGTGGCATTCACGAAGGACGGCGAGGTGCTGGTCGGGCAGACGGCCAAGCGCCAGGCCGTCACCA
>CAZFJU010000184.1:7838-8919 GCA_964518995.1 uncultured Gammaproteobacteria bacterium | reverse complement strand
CGCCGCTCGGCGAGATGTTCATGTTCACGGTTGACGGCGATGCGAGCCTGGCCGAGCGGCGCACGTTGCTGGAATGGGTGATCCGGCCGGCGCTGCGAACCGTCCCGGGCGTAGCGGACGTGAACGTCCTCGGCGGCCACGTGCGGGCGTTCGAAGTCGTGCCCGACCCGGTGCGGCTGGCGGCGCGCGGCACCGACGTGCTCGCGCTCGAGGACGCGATCCGGCGCAACAATCGCAACGACGGCGCCGGCCGCCTCGGCGAGGGCGAGGAAACCCTGCTCGTGCGCTCGGAGGGTCGCATCGAATCACTCGAGGATCTCGCGCGCATCGTGGTCCGCACCGATCACGGCGTCCCGATTCGCGTCGCGGATGTCGCAGATGTGCGCATCGGCGCAATCACCCGCTACGGCGCGGTCACCCAGGACGGCGAGGCGGAAGCCGTGCAAGGGCTGGTGCTCGGTTTGCGCGGCGCGAACGCCCGTAGCGTCGTCGACGGCGTGCGCGCCCAGCTCGACGAGATCGCGCCGGCGCTGCCCGCCGGGATCACGGTGAACGTGTTCTACGACCGCGGCAACCTCGTCTCGCGCGCGGTCGGCACGGTCGCGACGGCGCTGATCGAAGCCGTCGTACTCGTGCTGATCCTGCTCGTGCTGTTTCTCGGCAACCTGCGCGCCGCGCTCAGCGTGGCGCTCGTACTGCCGCTCGCCGCGCTCGCAACGTTTCTGCTCATGCGCACGTTCGGCCTGTCGGCGAACCTGATGAGCCTCGGCGGCCTCGCGATCGCGATCGGCATGCTGGTCGACGCCGCCGTCGTCGTCGTCGAGAACATCGAGACGCAGCTCGCCCGCGGGAGTGCCGCCGCCCGGCGCCTGCCGCTGCTGCATGTGATCTACCGCGCCGTGCGTGATGTCTCCGCGCCGGTCACGTCCGGTATCGGCATCATCGTCATCGTATTCCTGCCGCTGCTGTCGCTCGAAGGGCTGGAGGGCAAGCTGTTCGCGCCGGTGGCGCTGACGATCAGCTTCGCGCTCGGCGCGTCGCTGCTGTTGTCGCTGACGGCGATCCCGGTGCTGTCGTCGTT
>CAZFJU010000184.1:0-7738 GCA_964518995.1 uncultured Gammaproteobacteria bacterium | reverse complement strand
GTGCTCGATCAGTTTCCAGGCCTTGCCTACGGCTTTACGCAGCCGATCGAGATGCGCACGTCGGAGATGCTGACCGGCGTCCGCGGCGATGTCGCCGTCAAGCTGTTCGGTGCAGACCTGGACGAGCTGGATCGCTTTGCCGGCGAGATCGAGACGGTGCTGCGCTCGATCGAGGGCAGCGAAGACGTGTTCGTTGCACGCAATACCGGCATGCAATATCTGACGCTCGATATCGATCGGGAGATGACCGGACGGCTCGGCGTGAGCGGTGACGAGCTGCAACGGCTGCTGCGCGCACAGATCGAGGGGTTGCCCGTCGGCATTGTCCAGGAGGGCATCCAGCGCACGCCCATCGTGATCAGAGCCGAGGCGGACCTCGGTTCCGCGGCCGGCCTCGCCAGCCTGCCGCTGCACATCGAAGACGTCGGCCTCGTGCCGGCCGAATCGTTCGCCAAGGTCGCACGCATCGACGGCAACGTTTCCATCGCACGGGAGCGCGGACAGCGCTTCGCCGTCGTGCGCACCAACGTTGCGGGCCGAGATCTCGTCGGCTTCGTCGACGAGGCGCGCCGGCGCGTCGCAGAAAGCGTCGAGCTGCCGCCGGGCTACTACGTCGAATGGGGCGGGGAGTTCGAGAATCAGCAGCGCGCGGCGGCTCGGCTCGCGTACGTGGTGCCCGTTTCGATCGGGCTCATCTTTCTACTGCTGTTCACGACGTTCGGCTCGCTCCGGCAAGCGCTGCTCGTGCTGATGAACGTGCCGTTCGCGCTGATCGGCGGTGTATTCGCGCTGCTGATCACGGGCGAGTATCTGTCCGTGCCCGCCTCCGTCGGCTTCATCGCGCTGCTCGGCATCGCCGTATTGAACGGCGTCGTGATGGTCACCTACTTCAATCAATTGCGGTCGCAAGGGCGCAGCCTCGCTGAAACGGTTACCGAAGGCGCGAAGCGCCGGCTGCGCCCGGTGATGATGACCGCCAGCATCGCCGCATTCGGCTTGGTGCCGCTGCTATTCGTCAGCGGGCCGGGCTCCGAGATTCAGCGGCCGCTCGCGATCGTGGTCGTCGGTGGGCTGATCTCGGCCACCGCGCTGACCCTGATCCTATTGCCTGTGCTCTATAAACGGTTCGCGGGGGAGCAATGAACGACCCAGGCGACGCGGGGAGGAGCCCGCCGCCCGAGCGGCAGTGCCTATGGCTGATCCAGGTGCCGAAGGCATTCGAGGACAGGATCGTGGACTGGCTGCTGGCGCGCGATGATGTCGAGACGTTTTCGAGCGTCGCAATCCATCTGCACGGCGCGGACCCCGCGGTGCTCGACATCGCGGAGCAGGTCGGCGGCCGCAGGCGCAAGACCGAGCTGCGCGTGCGTCTACCGACGTCACGGCTCGACGCCGTGATCGCCGCATTCGCCGCCGAGCTCGTCGGCGCCGAGGCGAGCTGGCTCGTCTTGCCAATCGAGGCGGAAGGCCGACTGCGCTAAGGCGCCGGTTGGGGGCCGGAGCGCGGCCGCATGCGCCGCAGCAGACGCTCGGGGTGCGAACTGCGGCGCCCTGCCGCTATACTGCGCCAACATTTCTGGGGGGAATGCTCAAGTGAGTGACGACGCGAAGCGCCTCGGCATCGAGCTCCGGCGCGAAATTTTCGGCAAGGAAGTCACGGACCGGCAGATCGAGCAGGCGAACCGCTTTCTCGCCCCGATGCAGGATGTCGTCAGCCGCTATTGCTTCGGCGAAACATGGTCGCGCGAAGGCCTTTCACGCCGGGATCGCAGTCTGATCACCGTTGCGGCGCTCTGTGCGATGGGTCGCTCTCACGAGTTGCGAATTCACGTCAAAGGGGCGCTCGCGAACGGAGTTACGCCGCTCGAGATACGCGAGCTTCTGCTGCACACGATGGTTTACGCCGGCGTCCCGCTCGGCGTCGATGGTTTCGTCAACGCCGCCGCCTCGCTTGCCGAGGAAGGCGTCGATCTCGACGCGATCTGACGCCGCGCGCAATGAGCGCCCCACTTAGAGTTGGATTCATCGGCCTCGGCCGAATGGGCTGGCCGATGGCGCGGAACCTGGCCGCGGCAGGCTTCGAGACTTGCGTCTATGACGCCGATCCGGCGCAGGCCCGCCGCTTCGCCGCCGAGTTCGGCGGCTCGGCCGCAGAGGACGGCGCGACGCTCGGTCGCCAAGCCGACGTCGTCGTCACGATGCTGCCAACCGGCAAAGACGTGCACGATGCCCTGCTCGGCCGCGGCGAGGACGGCGCACGAGCCGGCGCAGCCGCAACGCTAAGGCGCGGCGCAGTGGTCGTCGACATGAGCTCGTCCGACCCGCTCGGCACGCGCGAGCTCGGCGAAGCACTGCGCACGCGCGGCATCGCGCTGATCGATGCACCGGTGTCGGGGCTGCCCGCGAAAGCAGAAACCGGCACGTTGACGATCATGATCGGTACCGATGATGACGCTGCGCTCACGGCCGCGAACCCTGTGCTGGTCGTGCTCGGCGAGCGCCTCGTGCGGGTCGGCGGGCTGGGCTGCGGCCACGCGATGAAGGCGCTGAACAACATCGTCGCCGCGACCGCGTTCACCGTGACGGCCGAGGCGCTGATCATCGGCAAGCGCTTCGGCCTCGATCCGGCCGTGATGGCGGAGATCATGAACACATCGACCGGGCGTAACTTTCATACGGATATCAGCTTCCCGGCGCACGTGCTGACGCGCAAGTTCGGCACCGGCTTCGCGCTCGGGCTGCTGGCGAAGGACGTCGCGATCGCCGCCGATCTGCGCGCCGCGCTCGGCGCGACCGCGCCGGTCGTCGACCTGGTAAATCGATTGGCCGCGGACGGCCGCAATGCGGTCGGTGCCCACGAGGACAACACCGCCATCGTGAAACATTGGGAGCGGCTGAACGGCGTCGTGCTCGAGCCGAACGCTGACACCCACGCGCCGGCCGTGCCTTCCGCACCCTCCGCCGCGGCCAAGGATGCGGGCACATGAGCGCCGCCACCGACGCACTTGCCGACCGTTACGTCCCGCCGCAAATCGAGCCGCGCAAGCTGCGCCGCGTCGTCTTCGGGACGTCCGCCGGAACGATCTTCGAAGCATACGACTTCATTCTGTTCGGCACGCTGGCGCCGCTGATCTCGCGGCAGTTCTTTTCCGGCGTCAACGAGACGGCCGCGTTTATTTTCGCGCTGCTGACGTTCGCCGCTGGATTTGCCGTCCGGCCGCTCGGCGCGCTGGTGTTTGGGCGTATCGGCGACCGCACCGGCCGCAAGAAGGCCTTTCTCATCACGATTACCATGATGGGCCTTGCGACGTTCGGCATCGGCATTTTGCCGACCTATGCGTCGGTTGGCATCCTCGCGCCCATACTGCTGATTGCGCTGCGCATCGTGCAGGGTCTGGCCTACGGCGGCGAATACGGCGGCGCGGTCATTTACACTGCCGAGCATGCGCCGCAGGAGCGGCGCGGGCTCTACGTCGGCTGGATTCAGACGGCCGCCGGCTTCGCGCTGTTCATGTCGTTCCTGGTCATTTTCCTGACGCGTACCATCGTCGGCGAAGACGCGTTCGAGGCCTGGGGCTGGCGCATTCCGTTCCTGATCTCGATCTTCCTGCTGGTGATCTCGCTGTGGATTCGGCTCACGCTCGAAGAGTCGCCGATGTTCCGCAAGATGGTCGAGGAAGGCCGGCAATCGAAAGCGCCGCTCAGAGAAGCGTTTCTCGAGTGGCGGCATCTGCGGCTCGTGTTGATCGTGCTGTTTGCGCTGATGGCGACGCAGGGCGTGCTGTTCTACACCGCGCACTTCTACTCGCAGTTCTTTCTGACGCAAATTCTGCGGGTCGAAGGCTCCGTCGTCACTTTCATAATGATGGTGGTCACGGCGATCAGCGTGCTGCTGTACCTGTTCTTCAGCTGGTTATCGGATCGGATCGGGCGTAAGCCGGTGATCCTGACCGGCGGAATCCTGTCGGTGCTAACTGCCTTTCCGATGTTTCACGCGTTGACCGACGCGGCCAATCCGGCATTCGCCGCCGCCTACGCGAGCGCACCGGTGACGGTGATCGCCGCCGAAGGCGACTGCTCGCTGCAATTCGACCCCACGGGCCAAGCGGAATTCGTGTCGTCGTGCGACATTGCGAAGAGCGCGCTCGCGAGCCGCGGCATTAGCTATGTGAACGAGGAGGCGCCGCCGGGCACGCCAGCGGTCGTGCTGATTGGCGCGGAGCGGCTCGAGAGCGTCGACGGTAGAACCTTGGGTGCGGCCGAGTTCGCGGAGGCGCGCGCGAGCTTCGACCTGCAGCTCGGCGAGCTGCTCGCGCAAGCCGGTTATCCGCTTGCGGCCGATCCGGCCACCGTCAATATCCCGAAGATTGCGCTGCTGATTCTGTTGATGGTCACGTTTGCCGTGATGGTGTATGCGCCGATGGCGGCCATGGCGATCGAGGTGTTCCCCACGCGGATCCGCTATTCCGCGCTGTCACTGCCGTATCACATTGGCTCGGGATGGTTCGGCGGCTTCCTGCCGGCGATCGCCTTCGCGATGGTCGCGGCGACCGGCGACATCTACTTCGGGCTGTGGTACCCCGTGATCATCACGGCGTTCGGTATGTTCGTGCTGGCGGTGTTTTTGCCGGAGACACGGCATCGCGACATCCAACGCGTCGAAACCTGAAAAGTCTCTGGCGGCGCGCCGCGCTACGAGCTGCCCGCGGCCGCCGGTTGAGCGGGCAATGTGGCACGCGGCGCGCGCAGCACGAGATGCAGCATGGCTATCACGAGGGTCGACGCGACGGCCGGCAGCGCGAACACCAGGAACAGCTGCTGCGCCGTCCAATCGAGATCAAGCAGCATGCCGCCGATGAAGGGGCCGACGATCGCGCCGATGCGGCCGATGCCCAAACCCCAACCGATTCCGGTCGAGCGCATGGACGTCGGGTAGTAGGTCGCTGCCAGCGCGTTCAAGCCCGGCTGTCCGCCGATCACGCACCAGCCGGCGATGAAGACGACAACCGTCACCAGCGGCGCGAGCGCCAGCACCGTGGAGCTGCCGATCAGCGCGATCGATACGGCCGCCAGCGCGAACGTCAACATCAACATCGGCGTGAAGCCCCGCTTGGCGATCAGCCACGCGAGCCCGAACGTGCCGATCGTGCCGCCGAGCTGCATCGCGCCACCGATCAACGCCGACGTCGAGGTGTCGAAGCCGTTGCGGCTCAAGATGGTCGGCAACAGGCCGGCCAGGAAGTACAGGTTCAACAGGTTCGTGAAGTTGACCGCCCAGTAGAGCAACGTAACGCGCGCCCGCCCGTCGCGAAGCAAGCTCAGCACCGGCACGCCGCTGCGGCTTTCCTCGACGACGACGTATTGCGTGCCGGGACCGGCCGGCACATCTGGGGCGACACGCTTCAGCCAGCGGGCGACTTCCGCGAACCGTTTGCGCACGACCAGGAACTGCAGGGATTCCGGCAGCTGGAAGATCATCAGCACGCCGATCAGCAGCGGAATCACGCCGCCGAAGTAAAACACGGAGCGCCAGCCGAACAACGGCATCAGCCAGGCCGCAACAAAGCCGCCGAGCGCGGCGCCAGCCGTGAAACCGACCGTGATCGTCATGATCAGGGTCACGCGGCGATGCTTGGGGCTGTACTCGCCGATCAGGGCGGTCGCATTCGGGATGATCGAGCCCATGCCGATACCGGCCACGAAGCGCAGCGTGAGCAGCTCGGCGGCGCTGTCTGCATGGGCGGTGAGAATCGCCATCACGGCATAGAAGAAGGTGCCGAAGATCAGCACCGGACGGCGGCCGATGCGATCGGCCAGCACGGTGAACAGCAGCGCGCCGATCAGCAGGCCGACGTTGGCCGCCGCGAGCACCGCTCCGAGCTCGCTGCCGGACATGCCGAGCTCCGGGATGACCTCGGGTGCGACATAGCCCATGGCTTGCACGTCGAAGCCGTCCATGATCAACGACATCGCACATAATGCGAACAGCCAGACCTGGAAGCGCCCGACAGGCCTGCGGTCGATCAGCTCCGCGACATCGATCGTTGATGCCCTCTGCATGCGCCCTCCCCCCGGCGGCCCGCGACAGGCCGGTCGATCGTATCACCGCTTTGCGAACGGCGCAGCGCCGCACGTGTATGATCTCGGTCACCGGAAAGCCTCGAGGAGTCAGCAAATGCGCCCACCGCTGCGGCTGCATCACTACGCATGGGTCACGCAGAACCAGGAAGTGAACCGGCGCTTTTTCGAGGACCTCATCGGCATGCCGCTGGTCGCGACCTGGTGCGAGCGCACCTTTAACCCGGAAGCCGGGCGCGAGCTCGAGTATTGCCACACGTTCTACGCGCTCGCCGATGGCGGCGCGATCGCGTTCTTTCAGTTCGCCGATCCCGAGGACTACGAACGGTTTCGAGCCCAGCATCCGCGTGAAGCGCGCTTCCCGCACATTGCGCTCGTGGTCGATCGCGAGCGTTTCGACGCCGCCGAGAACCGGCTCAAGGCGGCCGGAGTTCGGCACCGCATCACTGATCACGGCTACTGCCGCTCGCTGTATGTCACGACGCCGGACGAGCTCAAGCTCGAGCTCACGCTCGATCCGGACAATGCCGCGGAGATCGCCGCGCGGCGGCGCGCCGATGCGCATGCCCAGCTCGCCCGCTGGCTTGCCGGCGACCGCACGCCGAACAATACGGACCACACGAGCGCGTTCGAATGATCGAGACGACGGTCGTCGGCAGCTATCCGCAGCCCGACTGGCTGATCGACCGCGCGCAACTGGCCGGCAAAGTGCCGCGGGTGCGCGCGCCCGAGCTTTGGCGGGCCGGGCCCGAAGAGCTCGAAGCCGCGCAGGACGAGGCGACCCGGCTCGCGATCCGCGACATGGAGCACGCCGGCATAGACGTCATCACCGACGGCGAGATCCGCAGAGAAAGCTACTCCAACCGCTTCGCCACCGCGCTGGACGGCATCGATATCGAGCGTCCGGGCTCGATCGTGAATCGGCTCGGCAAGCCCTCTATCGTGCCGAGAGTGGTCGGGCCGATTCGGCGGCGCGGTCCGGTTGTGCTGCGCGACGTCGAGTTCCTGCGTCGCCATACGACGCGGCGGATCAAAGCGACGCTGCCGGGCCCGTTCACTCTCGCTCAGCAGGCCATGGACGAGCACTATCACGACGATGAGGCGCTCGCCATGGCATTCGCGGACGCCGTCAACGAGGAGGCGAAGGCGCTCGAGGCCGCGGGCGCCGACGTCATCCAGATCGACGAGCCGTGGATGGAATCGCGGGTCGATGCGGCGTCCCGCTATGCCGCCCGCGCGATCGATCGTGCGCTCGCCGGTTTGACGGTGACGACCGCCGTGCACGTATGTTTCGGCTATGCAGCGCTCGTCAGGGATAAGCCCGGCCGCTACAGCTGCCTCGCGCCGCTCCGAGCGTCGGCCGCGATGCAGATCTCGATCGAGGCGGCACAGCCGCGGCTCGATCCGGGCATGCTCGCGGCGCTGGCGGGCAAGACGGTCGTGCTCGGTGTGCTCGACCTTAGCCGCACCGAGATCGAAAGCGCAGCAACGGTCGCGGCAAGAATTCGCGCCGCGTTGGCGCACGTTCCGCCGGAGCGGCTGGTCGCCGCGCCCGATTGCGGTATGAAATACCTACAGCGCGACGTAGCCTTCGCGAAGCTGCGGGCGCTCGCGGACGGCGCCCGCCTCGTGCGCAGGGAACTCGGCCGCGCCGACTGAA
>CAZFJU010000183.1:0-9137 GCA_964518995.1 uncultured Gammaproteobacteria bacterium | reverse complement strand
GAACGTGTGATGACGCGCGGTATACCCCACGTTCTCGAGATCGTTGTGCTTGCCCCCGGCGCGCACGCAGCGCTGCGCGGTCGCCGCGCGCGGAATCGACCGCTTCTCGCGCCCGAGGAAAACGTCCTTGAACTGCACCATGCCGGCATTCGTGAACAGCAGGGTGGGATCGTTCGCCGGCACGAGCGGAGAGCTCGGCACCACTTCGTGGCCGCGCGTCGCGAAGAAGCGCAGGAAGGCCCGGCGCAGCTCTGTGCTCGATAAGCTCATGATGGTCCCGTAATTATCCTGTCCGAGCGAGGTGAGCGCACGCTAATCCGAATCGGCGCCGACTTCCAGTGCCTGCTCGATGTGCTCCGCATCGAAGCCGCGGCCGCGCAGAAAGCGCGCCTGCCGTGCGCGCTCGGCGAAATCACTCGGCACCGGCTCGCCGAACCGCTTTGCTCGCGCCCGGCATGCGATCGCCGACCAGTCTTCTCGCGATGCGCGCAGGGCCGCGTCCGCGTCGGCCGAGCCAATACCCCGCTGTGCCAGCTCCGCTCGAATCTTCAAGGGCCCGGAGCCGCGCGCGGCGCGCGACGCTATAAAACTGGACAGAAAGCGCTGACCGCTCAGCAGCCCGTTTTGTTCCAGGCGATCGAGCGTTTCCTCGATGAGCGGCGCCAGGAAGCCCTGCGCGCCGAGCTTGCGCTCGAGCTCGCGGCGGCTATGCTCACGGCGGGCGAGCAGCGCGACGGCACGCCGCTCGCATTCCGCCGGGTCTTGCTGAACCTCAGGCCTGGAGCGCCGCACCCTCCGCCTCTTCGACCGGCGCCTCGACCGCGCCCTTCTTCGGCAGCAGCTTCATGCGGATCTTCGCTTCGATATCGGCCGCGATCTCCGGGTTGTTGATCAGAAACTCGCGGACGTTCTCTTTGCCCTGCCCGATGCGGTCCCCGTTATAGCTGTACCAGGAGCCCGCCTTCTCGACGATGTTCTCGCGCGCGCCGAGATCGATGATCTCCCCCTCGCGGGAGATCCCTTTGCCGTAAAGGATTTCGAACTCGCAGGAGCGGAACGGCGGCGCGACCTTGTTCTTCACGACCTTGACGCGCGTCTCGTTACCGAGCACCTCGTCGCCCTTCTTGATCGAGCCGATGCGGCGGATATCGAGCCGCACCGATGAATAGAACTTCAACGCGTTACCGCCGGTGGTCGTCTCCGGGCTGCCGAACATCACGCCGATCTTCATGCGGATCTGGTTGATGAACACGACGAGACAATTGGAGCGCTTGATGTTCGCGGTGAGCTTGCGCAGCGCTTGCGACATCAAGCGTGCGTGCAGACCGACGTGCGAATCGCCCATCTCGCCTTCGATCTCCGCCTTCGGCGTCAGTGCGGCGACCGAGTCGACGATGATGACGTCGACCGCGCCGGAGCGTACCAGCATGTCTGTGATCTCGAGCGCCTGCTCGCCGGTATCGGGCTGGGAGATCAGCAGGTCATCGACGTTGACTCCGACCTTTTCGGCGTATACCGGATCGAGCGCATGCTCGGCGTCGACGAAGGCGGCGGTGCCGCCCTGCTTTTGTATTTCCGCGACGACTTGCAGCGTCAGCGTCGTCTTGCCCGACGACTCCGGGCCGTAGATTTCGACGACGCGGCCGCGCGGCAAACCACCGATACCGAGCGCGATATCGAGGCCGAGAGAACCCGTGGACACCACATCGATATCGCGCGACGCGATGGAATCGCCGAGGCGCATCACCGAGCCTTTACCGAACTGCTTTTCGATTTGGCTGAGCGCTGCGGATAGGGCTTTCTTGCGGTTCTCGTCCATTCAATCTACCTGCGGGAATGTGTGGATCGGCCGGCTGTCGGCTTCAGCGGGCAGTGCGCGGATTATTCCATATATCGCGGGGCCGCGGCAGTCAACGCTTCTCGTCGAAACGCATGTTTTCAGCGCGCGCGGCGACGTTCAGACTGCGCTAGAGTGGCCAGTGTCGAAGCGGCTCATAGTGCACGTTCCGATGCATCGGCACGGATTCGACCAGCGTCAGCGTACCACTATGCCAGCGCACCGGCGCAAAGGTTTCGTCGTCCACTGCGCGGGCGCGCCGTGCGAGTGTCACGTGCGGCCGAAACGCGCGCGGCTCGCGCTCGAAACCGACGTGCTCGAGCCCGTCCCACAGTGCCTGCTCGAGCGCCGTCAGCGCGGGCGGCACGAGCTGCGGCCCTAGCCATAGCACGCGCGACGTCGCGAAGAAGCCGAGCTGGTCGAGCTCGAGATCGATCGGACCGACCTTGAGCGGCGGCACGCTCGCCGCAAGCTCGAGCTGCTCGTCATCAACCGCGCCGAGAAACGCCACGGTGATGTGCAGATTGCGTTTCGCGGTCGGCCGGCCGCCGGACAGCTGTACAGCGCGTCGGCCGGCTTTCTCGATCGCGTTGCGTACCGCGTCGTCCGGCCAGAGCGCGAAGAAGACGCGTCGGCGGCGTGTGGGATCCGGAGCGGCTGATACTTCGTTCGTCATGGCGCGGCGCCCGTCTTCTGGTTGCCTGCTATGCGCCGCCCGGCGCAGCAAGTCTCGTGGCCTGCTACGCGCCGCCGGGCGCGGCAAGCTCGAGCAGCCGCGCGAGCGCACAGGCGACGCTTTGGCGACGGATGCTCTCACGATCGCCGTCGAAGCGCCGGCACTCGGCCAGCGTGCCGTCCGGCCCCGACCACGCGAACCATACCGTGCCGACCGGCTTGGCCGCCGTGCCGCCGCCGGGACCGGCGACGCCGCTGACCGCAACGGCCCAATCGGCGCCCGACGCGCGCCGCGCGTGCGCAGCCAGCGCCGTCACGACCGCGTCGCTCACCGCACCGTGCTCGGCAATCACGGCCGGCGGCACGTCGAGCATGCCGCTCTTCGCGTCGTTCGAGTAGACAACGTAGCCGCCGATGAACCAGCGTGAGCTGCCCGGCACGTCGGTCGCGGCCTTCGCAATCCAGCCGCCGGTGCACGACTCCGCCGTAGCAAGTGTCGACGAGCGTACGCTTAGCATTTCGCCGACCCGTGCGGCGAGCGCGGCGAGCTCGCGGTCCGTGAAGCTCATCGCAGCCTCCGGTAGAGCGCAAGGTGGGAGAGCGCCATCTGCTGCACGCCGAACGACGCCTGCACCCGCCGTCGGCCTGCTGCCGCCAGCCGCGCGCGGCTCGCCGGCTCGGCAAGCAGTTGCTCGAGCACCCGCGCCCACGCGCCGACATCCCCGGGCGGCACGAGACGACCGCTGACGCCGTCCTCGATCGCGTCGGGCAGCCCGCCCGCGGCCGACGCCGCGACCGGCACGCCGGCGCTCATCGCTTCGAGCACGGCAAGGCCGAGCCCTTCCCGCAGTGCCGGATGCAAGACGAGATCGATGCCGGGCAGATACGCGGCGAGATCCGGACGAAAGCCTGCCAGATGCACCCGCCCTTCGAGCCCGCGGCGCGCGATCGAGCGGCGAAGCTCCGCCTCGAGCGGCCCGCGGCCGAACATCACGACGTGCCAGCGCGGGTGGCGATCGAGAATGCCCGGCAACGCCTCGAGCAGCACGCGGTGGCCCTTGCGCGGGATCAGCTGGCCGATGACGGCCGCGATCAACGCATCGTCGGGCAGCGCCAGCGCCGACGCGAGCTGCCGCTGCGCTTCGCCGCGCTGGCTCACCGCCCACTCCGCACAGGCCGTCTCTCCCAGCCCGCGCTCGGAACCCGCGACGGGCACGCCGCTGGGTATCAAATGAACACGCTCGCGTGCAAGGCCGACATGCTCGACGAGCTCGCGCTCTATGACTCGCGAAATCGCGACGATCGCGCCATACGGGCGGTACTTGAAGCGTGCCCAGGCCGCACGCTCGCGGTGGTCGACGCGTCTCGACAGCACCGCCCGCCATGGCGCGGCGATCGACGCGAGCCCGCCGTAGAGATCGGCGCCGCGGCGCGAATGCACGTGCACGATGTCCGGCCGACGGGACGCCGCGAGCAGCGCCCGCCGCAGGCGACGCACCGCCCCGGCGTCGAGATCGCCGCGCAGCGGCAGCTCGATGACCTCGCCGAAATCGGCCGCCGGGGCCGCGATCGCCGAGCCCGCCATGCACACCAAGATGTTGTCGACGCCGCGCTCCCGCAACTGCCGTGCAAGATGGAGCACCTGCCGTGCGCCGCCGTAGAGGTGCCGTCCGGATTCGATGTGTGCAATGCGCATCCCGATATCATAGCCGGGCGAATCGATATTTCCGCGACACCCCGGGCGAGAGCGATGCGAAGGAGCGCTAGCGGCAGCGGTGTTACTCGTAGCGCAGCGCTTCCATCGGCGCCGTGCGTGACGCACGCCATGCAGGTAAGCCGACGGCGGCGAGCGTGGCGGCGATCAGCACCAGGGTGGTGAGACCAAACAGGCCCAAGAAACTAGCCGTCTCGACATTGAAGAGCACATGACGGAGCCCGTTCACGGCAGGTATGGCCAGCAACATTCCTGTTGCAAGCCCCAGCCCGGTGATACGGGCGGCGTTCACGAACATCAGGGCGGCTGCATCTCGTGGTGATGCGCCGAGCGCCAAGCGCAGACCGATCTCGCGCGTCCGCCTCTGTTGCATCGCCGCGATCACTGCATTGACACCGATTGCCGCCAGCAGCAGTGCGAACGCTGCGAACCAGCTCGTCGCAGTCGCGAAGAAGCGCTCACGGCGCATCTGCAAGTCGAGGTCATCCGTCAGCAGATAGCTTCGGGTCGCGGCTTGATCAGCGGTCGCTCGACCGATCGCTTGTTCGAGCGTACCGAGCCCGCCGGTGGTCAGCGGAGACGCCCGTGCGAGCAACGTTACGCGCGGGCCCGGCATTTGTGCTAGCGGGAAGGTCATCTCAGGATGGGGCGGCGCGCGCAAGCCCGCATTACGCGTGTCGCCGACGACACCGACGATTGCTACTGGAGCGGGGTCGAGCCCGCCAAATCCGACCATCAACACCTCTCCTATGGGATCGGCATCGCCGAATGCCTGGCGAGCCAGCGCCTCGTTGATTACAACGACTCTCAGTGCGGTGACCGAATCCTGCGCGGAGACGTCGCGCCCGCTGACAAGCGGAATGCCCAACAAGCGGTGATACATAGGCGACGCAACTCGAACGTTCGCCAGTCGGGGCTCCGACGTGCCTTGCCCCCGCACGGTGAATTCCATCGGAGTCCACCCGGAGGACACCGCTGTAGGCGGAGAGCCTACGGTCGCGGCGACGCCTTGCACTCCAGGAACCGCTCGTAGTCCCTCTGCGACGCGATCCACAAACGCGTTCAATTGCGCCGCCGGCGCCGAGTGCGTCATCTCGATCGCGTAGACGTTCTCAGAATCAAACCCAGGGTCGATGTTGCCGAGCCGGACGAGGCTCACGGCGAGGGCCAGCGCTGTCACCAAAGCGACCGCGGCGAGGCCGATACCCATCGCGGGCAGCAGGGCGATTCGCCGGCCGCCCGTCACTTCGCGCCGATGGGCTCCATGCAAGCCGTGCGTCGGCTGTCCAACCAGCGCGCGCAGCAGCGGGAGCGCTGCGCTCACTGACACGCCGGCGAGCGTCGCGGCGGCGGCAAACCCCAATGCGGCTCGGTCGATCTCGATGTTCTGGGTACGGGGCAGAATTCCCGCTGCCAAGGGCTGGATGCCCGCCACTATCGCGTACGCAAGCACTACGCCACCGAGTGCACTCAGCGTCGCGAGCATGCCCAATTCCAGCGCGACATCCCAACCGACTCGCCCGCGGCTCGCACCCAGTGCCCGCCGCATCGCAAACTCTCCGCGCCGCTGCTCGAGTCTGATCGAGATCAGGCTCGACGCCGTAGAGCAAGCAATCAGGAGCACCAGCACCGAGACGGCGAACAGCGCCGACAGGATACCTCGCACGTCACCCACCACCTCGTCGATAAGCGGCGAGTGCCGTACCCGCCATCCCACCTCGAGGAAGCCGTGCGCTTCCTGCACGGCGGTCATCCGCGCCTGCAGTGCTTCGGCAGCCAGCTCGGATGCATCAGGGGCCAGCCTTCCGACGGCCGACACGACGCGTAGCGAAGTCGACGATACAGGCGCCGTCGGATCCCAAGGTCGATACAACAGCCCGGTGCGAGGATGGTCGAACCACTCTGGCAGCACGCCGACCACCTCGAGTTGATAGCTCGCGGACGAATCTAACGTCTCGACCCTCAGCGTGCGGCCGACCACGTCCGAGTCGCCGCCGGTCAGCGCACTCCAGGCGTAGTGACTGAGGACTACGACCGCACGACCTTCTGCGAAGTCGGTGTCTTGTAAAGTGCGGCCTAACGCAGCGGAGATGCCGAAAACCGGGAAGTAGTCCTCACTGACGTTTGCGATCTGCATTTGGCGCGGAGCGTCTCTGCCGATCACTTTGAATGGCGGAGTGTTGTAGTAGGCGATGCGCTCGAAACCGGGCGCGTTCGTCAGCCCGGCGACCGCTTCAGCCGCGGTAAACGCTCTGCGCGAGCCCTGTTCAATGTTCTCGCTGAAGATGTTTACGATGCGCGTGTCGTTCGCGTATGGAAGTGCCTGGAGCGCCACTCCGTGCAGGACCGTGAACATGCTGACGCTGATCGCGATACCCAAGATCAGTGTAAGCACGATCCCGATCGCGGATGCGGGTCGGCGATAGAGCCGCCGGGCCGCTCGGCCCAGCTCTGCAACGGTGCTCGTCACGCCGCCCCCCTTATTCGGCATCCTACCGTCCCGAGCCTACGCAAATGCCGTGCCGGCCGACATTGAGTTGACCCGGCTCGTCGACTCAATGAGATAGAGCTAAATCCTGAATTCCGGACGCCAAAGCTGTCCCGATATCGAACACCGCGTCTCGTTCCCGGCAATCGATGACATAGCCAACCCACCCTCCAGACGCTCTCGCCGTCCACTCGATCCTGAAACCGGCCGTGACGGGCGTGCACTTTTTTTCGCTAAGCAGCGCACGATCCGCTCGGTTACCCCTAGCGCAATCGCGAGAAATCTATATAGTTCGCGCACCGCCGGGCCAGCATTCCGGCATCAACGAGTTCACGGAACCTACTCCCATGCCCAGGAAGAAAGACCTGAAGCTCTACCGCAATATAGGCATCATCGCCCACATCGACGCGGGTAAGACCACCACCACCGAGCGCGTGCTCTACTACACCGGCCGCAAGCATCAGATCGTCGAGGTGCACGACACCAAAGAAGGCAAGGCGAGCACCACCACGGATTACATGGAGCAGGAGCGCGCCCGCGGCATCACGATCCAGAGCGCGGCCGTCACGGCCGAATGGAAAGGCCACCAGATCAACGTCATCGATACCCCGGGCCACGTAGACTTCACCATCGAGGTGAACCGAAGCTTGCGGGTCCTCGATGGAGCGGTCGTCGTGTTCGACGGCGTGGCAGGCGTCGAGCCGCAAACCGAGACCAACTGGCGCCTCGCCAATCAATACAACGTCCCGCGCCTCTGTTACGTCAATAAGATGGACCGCATCGGCGCGAACTTCGCGCACGCCGTGAAGGGGATCAAGGAGCGCCTCGGCGCCAATGCGCTGGTCTGCCACGTGCCGTTCGGCAGCTCCAACGAATTCGTCGGCATGGCGGATCTCGTCGCCAATGTCGGCTACATCTGGCCCTCGGACGACAAGGAAGCCAAGTGGGAAACCGTCCCGCTCGACGAGATCGAAGGCCGCTTCAACTTCTCGGCCACGCGCGACAACGAGTGGATCAAGCGCATCCCGGAGCTTCGCCAAGAGCTGCTCGAGCAAGCGCTCGCTCAGGACGACGAAGCGTTCCTCGAGTTCATCGAGTCGGGCAAGTACGACCCCGCGACGCTCAAGACCTGCATCCGCCGGGGCACGGTCAGCGGCGCGCTAGTGCCGGTGCTGTGCGGCTCCTCGTTCAAGCACAAGGGCGTGCAGCAGATGCTGGACGCCGTCGTCGACTATCTGCCGTATCCGGGTGAGACCGGCGGCATCGGTGTCGTGGACGAGCACGGCAATCCGGTCGGCACGCAGGAGGTCAAGGACGATGCACCGGCGCGCGCACTCGCGTTCAAGGTCATCAACGACCAGTTCGGTACTCTGACCTTCGTGCGGGTTTACTCCGGCGTCATCAAGAAGGGCGACACGCTGCTCAACGTCACGCGCGGGAAGCGCGAGCGCGTCGGCCGCATCGTTCAGGTGCATGCCGACGACTCGATCGATATCGAGGAGGTACGCGCCGGCGATATCTGCGCGTTCGTGTCGCTGAAGGAGACCGAGACGGGCGACACCTTGTCGGACCCGGCCAAGCCGGTGCTGCTCGAGCGGATGCGCTTCCCGGACCCAGTCATCAGCGTGTCCGTGGAGCCGAAGGCACGCGCGGACGTCGACAAGCTCTCCACCGCCCTTTACAAGATGGTGAAGGCCGA
The DNA here is from genome assembly GCA_964518995.1 of uncultured Gammaproteobacteria bacterium. Classification (GTDB taxonomy): domain Bacteria; phylum Pseudomonadota; class Gammaproteobacteria; order Steroidobacterales; family Rariloculaceae; genus ZC4RG20. The sequence goes on along the minus strand of CAZFJU010000183.1, from coordinate 724 downwards.
TCCGTCTCTGAAGCTCGAGGTGGATCACGAGACGGGGCAGACGTTGCTCCGCGGCATGGGCGAGCTCCATCTCGAGGTCACGGTCGACCGCATGCGTACGGAGCTCGGCGTCGAGGCGCGCATGGGCCGTCCGCGCGTCAGTTTCCGCGAGGCGTTCGGCAGCCCGGTCGAGAAGACCTATACCCATAAGAAGCAGACTGGCGGCTCGGGCCAGTTCGCCGAGGTCAAGATGGTTTTCGAGCCGCTTGGAACCGGCAGCGGCATCGAGTTTTCCGATGAGGTGGTCGGCGGACGCATTCCGCGCGAATACATTCCGGCGGTGCAGAAAGCGATCGAGAGCGAGGCGCGGCGCGGCACGGTCGCGGGCTACGAGGTCGTGGACTTCCGCGCGCGCCTGCTCGACGGCAAATACCACGACGTCGACAGCTCCGCTCTCGCCTTCGAGATCGCGGCCCGCGCCTGCTTCCGCGAATCGCACAGAGCGAGCGGGCCTAAGCTGCTCGAGCCGATCATGAAGCTCGAGGTCGTGACGGAGGCCGAATATCTCGGCACGATCATCGGCGACGTAAACCGGCGCCGCGGCCAGGTCACGGACCAGGGCCAGAAAGGCCAACAGGTGTTCGTGCAGGGCTTCGTGCCGTTGTCCGAAATGTTCGGCTACATCAATGCGCTGCGCTCGAGCACGAGCGGCCGCGGGACGTTCACGATGGAGTTCGACCATTAT
>CAZFJU010000182.1:0-9150 GCA_964518995.1 uncultured Gammaproteobacteria bacterium | reverse complement strand
GATTTCTCGGACATGAAGCGCATCGTCGAGGCGTACAAACGATGCACGGCGATGCCCGTGCATCCGCGTCACCCATGGGCGGGGGAGCTGGTCTACGCCGCGTTCTCCGGCAGCCACCAAGACGCGATCCGCAAATCCATGGCGCATCACCGCGCACACGATGCGGCGCAGTGGGATGTCGCCTATTTGCCGATCGACCCGCGCGACCTCGGGCGCCGCTATGAGGAGGTCGTGCGCATCAATAGCCAGTCCGGGAAGGGCGGCGTCGCGCTGGTGCTCGAGCGCGATCACGGCATCTCGCTGCCGAAGTGGATGCATCCGGTGGTATCCGATGTCGTCCAGCGCGAGGCCGACCGCACGGGTCAGGAGATCGCGTCGGCGCAGATTCGCACGCTGTTCGATTCGGAGCTCGTTGCGGTACCGGCCGGCTGGCGGCTCGTCGGTTACGATTCGCGCTCGGAGCTGCAGCGCACGGTCGGCAATTTCCGCATCGAGACCGGGCGCGGCGAGATCGCGTTGACCGGCGAGGGGCAGGGGCTGATCGAAGCGCTGATCGACGCGATCGAGCGGCGCGTCGATGCGAGCGTCACCGTGACGGCGTTCGCGGAGCACGCGCTGCAGTCGGGCACGGACGCGCAGGCGCTCGCGTCCGTCATCGTCGCCGTCGGCGTGCAGCAGAGCGCTGCCTGCTGGATCGACGAGGATAGCGCGATCGCCACCCTGCAGGCGGTGCTTTCGGCCGTCGGCCGCACCGGCGCGCGCCTTTCGTCGGAGCTGCGCGCGGCGGGCTGATCGATTCCCTCTTCGCAGGCGACTGCGGGATGCGCTGTCCGCGCGCCCCGCAGCTCGCCTCCGGCATTGCGAATTTCGTCGCAGCGCCAGGCTTGCGGCCTGTGCTATAAACACCGGGTCGAGCAGGAGAAGCCGACACCGCGCGGCGTTTGCCGGAGTCTAAGAAACTTGAATCGAAGAAGTCGTGGATACGCCGCGTGGCGGGCCGCATGGGCGGCTATCTTCACGTTCGCCGCTGCCGCATGCTCGAATTCCGAGGTTGAGCCCGCCGCCGCCGCCGCAAGCGCCGGTCGCGTGCCGGTGGTGACGGCCGAGGCCGTTGTGCAGCCGCTCGGCATCGAGATCGAAGCGGTCGGTACTGCGCAGGCCAACGAGTCGGTGGAGATCACGTCGAAAACATCGAACGTGATCACCGCGATCCGCTTCGCGGAGGGCGCCGAGGTCGCGCGCGGCGACGTGCTCGTCGAGCTCGACGCCGCCGAAGCGCGCGCCGAGCTGGCCGAGGCGGAGGCCGCCCTTGCCGACGCCCGCAGCCAATACCAGCGAAGCCGCGAGCTGCGAGACAGCCAGGTCATCTCGGCCGCGCAGCTCGAGCAGGCGGAGGCGGCGCTGAATGGCAATCGGGCGCGGGTCGCCGCTGCGGATGCGCGGCTCACGGATACGGTGATTCGCGCACCGTTCGACGGGCGCACCGGGTTCCGACGCGTCAGCGTCGGCAGCTACGTGAGCGCCGGCACGGTCATTACCACGCTCGACGATACGTCGCGCATCAAGCTCGACTTCACGATCCCCGAGACGTACCTGTATCTGATGAGACGCGGCCTCCCTGTGACGGCGTCGACGTCGGGCCTGCCGGGGCGCGAGTTTGTAGGTGAGGTCACCAATCTCGATTCGCGGGTAGACCCTGTCACGCGCTCCATCGCCGTGCGTGCGGAGCTGCCGAACGATGACGAGCTGTTGCGCGCCGGCATGTTCATGACCGTGCGTCTCGACGGCGATGTCGTGCCGGCGCTGGTCGTTCCAGAGGAGGCGATCGTGCCGGAGCAGGGCCGCACCTATGTGTTTGTCATCGACAAAGATCGCGCCGAGCGCCGCGAGGTACGCATCGGCAAGCGGCGGCCCGGCCACGTTGAGGTCACGCAGGCGCTCGCGCCGGGCGAGCGCGTCGTCATAGAGGGCACCCAAAGCCTTCGCCATGGCGACGTCGTGCAAGTCGTGAGTCACCACACCACTTAGTAGGGAGCCTGTCGAGTCATGATGCGCCTCCTGCGGCCGTCCCACAGCGGCTGAGCCATGCGTATTTCCGAGGTCTCGGTCCGGCGTCCGGTCTTTGCGACCGTCATCAGCCTGCTGCTCGTGATCTTCGGGCTGATGTCGCTGCAAAGGCTGTCGGTCCGCGAGTACCCGGACATCGACCGGCCCGTGGTCTCGATCACCACGAACTACAACGGCGCGTCGGCCGCGGTCATCGAGACCAAGATTACCCAGGTCATCGAGGACTCGATCGCCGGCATCGAAGGTATCCTCAAGATCGAATCGGACAGCGAGGACGAGCGCTCGCAGGTGCGGATCGAGTTCGACGTCAACCGCGACATCGACGCCGCGGCGAACGATGTTCGCGACCGCGTCTCGCGCGTGACCAACGCGCTGCCGTCTGAGTCGGATCCGCCGGAGATCGTGAAGGCGGATGCGAGCGCCGAGGCCATCCTGATCCTCGCGTTCGGCTCGACTGCGATGTCGATGCTCGAGCTCACAGACTACGCCGAGCGCAATCTCGTCGACCGGCTGTCGACGGTGCCGGGCGTCGCCCGGGTCGGCATCATCGGCGGCCGACGCTACTCGATGCGCATTTGGATCGACCGGCAGGCGCTCGCCGCCCGCCAGCTCACCGTCACCGACATCGAGGACGCGCTGCGCCGCGAGAACGTCGAGCTGCCGGCGGGACGCATCGAGTCGCTGAGCCGCGAATTCTCGCTGCGCACGATGGTCGGCCTCGACACCGAAGCCGATTTCCGCAATCTCGTGATCGCCCGCGGCGCAGAAGGGCACTTGATCCGGCTCGGGGAGGTGGCCGATGTCCGCTTGGCGGCCGAGAACGAGCGGTCGTACAGCCGGCTGAATGGCCGGCCCGGCATCATGCTCTCGGTCGAGGCGCAATCGAAAGGTAATACGCTCGACATCGCGCGCGGCGTGCGCGAGGAAATTGCGCGTATGCAGGCCGGGCTGCCGGAGGGCGCGACGCTTTCGATCAGCATCGACAATGCCGTGTCGATCGAGGCGGCGCTCCGCGAGGTCTTGATCGCCGTTTCGTTCGCGCTGATCTCGGTGCTCGCCGTCATTTACCTGTTCCTCGGTAACTTGCGCGCGACGCTGATTCCGGCGGTCACGATCCCGGTGTCGGTGATTGCGTCGCTGATCGTGATGTACGCGCTCGGTTACACCGTGAACGTGCTGACGTTACTCGGGCTCGTGCTCGCGATCGGCTTGGTCGTCGACGATGCCGTCGTCGTGCTCGAGAACGTGCATCGGCGCACCGAACTCGGCGAGCCCCCGCTCGTCGCAGCGATTACCGGCACGCGCGAGATCGGTTTCGCCGTCATTGCGACCACATTGACGCTCGCATCCGTGTTCGTGCCGATCTCCTTCCTGCCGGGCGATCTCGGGCGGCTGTTCCGCGAATTCGGCTTCACGCTCGCGGCGGCCGTGCTGTTCTCCGCGCTGATCGCGCTGACCCTGACGCCGATGATGGCGTCGCGGCTGCCCGCCGAAATGAAGCGCGGCCGGCTGGCACGCGGCGTCGACGCGTTCTTCCGCCGGGCGACCGCAATCTATCAACGCATTCTGCGCCGCGCTGTCCGACATCCCTGGGTCGTGGTCGCGAGCGTATTCGGGCTGATCGTGCTCGGTGTCGTCACTTTTCGCTCGGTCCCGGCGGAGTTCACGCCCGCGGCCGATCTCGGCCGCGCGATCGTCCAGATCGAAGGGCCGGAAGGCTCGAGCTTCGACTACATCGACCGCTATGCGACCGAGCTCGAGGCGCTTGCGCTCGCCCAGCTCGATCGAGGGGACGTCTCGCGTGTGCTCGTGCGGGTGCCGGGCGGGGGCGGCGGCAATGCGCGCACCGGCGATGTGAACAGCGCGCGGGCATTCATCGTCATGCGCGACTGGCGAGACCGGGAGCGGACGCCGCGGGAGGTCGTCGACGAGGTGCGCCTCCAGGCCGAGCAGCAGATGCCGGGCGTCAGCACACGTACCTCGCAGCCGGCGGGCCTCGGGCGCCGCGGCGTCGGGCAGGCGATACAGGCCGTCATCGGCGGGCCGGACTACGAGCGGCTGGCGGAGTGGTCCGATCAGCTGTACCTGCTCGCTCGTCAGAATCCCGGGCTGACGAACGTCGAGACGAGCTTCAAGTCGCGCAAGCCGCAGATTCGTGTCTCGATCGACCGCGATCGAGCGGCAGACCTCGGCATCTCGCTGCAGACCGTCGGCCGCACGCTGGAGACGATGCTCGGCTCGCGGGTCGTCACGACCTACGTCGACCGCGGCCGTGAGTACGACGTGATCCTGCAGGGCCGGGACGAGTTCCGCGATACCAGCACCGACCTGTCGAACATTCAAGTGCGCTCGTCGCGCGGCGGCGAGCTGATTCCGCTGGCCAGCGTGATCCGTCTCGAAGAGACGTCGGGCACGATGGAGCTCGCGCGCTTCAATCGGCTGCGGTCGATCGAGATCTCGGCCGATCTCGCGCCGGGCTACACGATGGGCGAAGCGGTCGACTGGTTCACTGAAACGGTCGCGCGCGAGTTGCCGGCGGAGGCGGCTTTGATGTGGGACGGCGAGACGGGCGAGTTCACCCGCACCGGGCAGCAGATGTATTGGACGTTCCTGCTCGCGCTCGCGGTCGTCTATCTCGTGCTCGCCGCGCAGTTCGAAAGCTTTGTGCATCCGCTGATCATCATGGTCACCGTGCCGCTTGCGCTGCTCGGCGCGGTGTTCGGCCTGAAGCTGTTCGGTCTGACCGTGAATATCTTCAGTCAGATCGCCGTCATCATGCTCGTGGGCATTGCGGCGAAGAATGGCGTGCTGATCGTCGAGTTCGCGAATCAGCTTCGCGACCGCGGCGTCGAGTTCATCGACGCGATCGTCGAAGCCGCCGCGATCCGTCTGCGCCCGGTGCTGATGACGAGCTTCTGCACCGTGTTCGGCGCGCTGCCGCTGCTGCTCGCGCACGGCGCGGGCGCGGAGCAGCGTCGCCCTATCGGCATCGTCGTGTTCTTCGGGATGCTGGTCGCGGTCTTCCTGACGCTGCTGGCGGTGCCGACCGTCTATGCATTGCTTGCGCGCGGCACCCGCTCACCGCAGCACATGAGCCGGCTGGTCGACCGGATGATGGGCGGGCGAGACGCTGCGCCGGATCCGACGCGCGGGGCGGGGGGCGGCTCGGCTCCGGCGCATGCGGCGCGTGCGCCTGAGCGGCCTTAGCGGTTTGCGAAGCCGCGGGGGCGGGCCGCCGCGGCGGCCCCGGCTCGCTGGTTTCTTGCAGAATTGAACGGAATCGCGCGCTGATTTGGCGCCGTGATTACGTTCCTATGTATATGCAACCGAATCCAGTACAGTCTATTGCGATTCTTCTCGGAGGGAAGATCATGGTGTTCGCGGAGCATACCGAAGACACCTGCGCCGGCCGTTTTCGTTACGACGCTGCGCAGGCTCGCTTCGCGGACGATTTCGATCCGCCGAAGCGGCGCGAAGCGCACGTCGTCACGGCCGAGGAACATGGCGATCTCCTCGTCGGCATCCGCAATGCGTTGTTCTTGAGCTTGCTTTTCTGGCTGCCTGTCGCATTACTGATCACCTACTGGAGCTGACCCACCGCAGGCCGATCTGCCGGCCCGGCGCGCCGTTTCCGTGCCGCGCTTTTGAGCGGTGAGGGCGCGCCGTGCTATTAATGCCGGAGGCCCTTGCGGAATACGGCGGATGCAGCTCGAACACGCGCAGACGAAGGCGGCATGTGGTCTCCTCATGTCCTGCTGAAATACTGGGCGCTGCAGGCCGCCGGCTGGCTCATTGTGCTTCCGGTGGCGTGGCTCGCCTCCGAGATTTTTGCTTGGCCAAGCAAAGCAGTTTGGATCATCTTCGGCATTTGGGCGGCCAAGGACGCATTGCTATATCCTCTCGTCTGGCGGTCTTACGACTCTCGGGGCTGGCAAGCTTCCGCGTATCCCCTTGAAGGCAGCGAAGCCGTCGTGCTGCGACGCCTCGATCCTGAGGGCGCCGTGCGCGTTCGCGGCGAGCGCTGGCGGGCCGCATCCGCTGGCGCCGTGCCGATCGATGAAGGCGCGCGTGTGCGGGTCACGGGCCGCGACGGGATGACGCTGATCGTCACTCGCGAGCCGCCCTCGGCAGCGGCGCACGCGGCTTCGGCCGGGGCGCGACAGGACCGCGCCGAGGCGAGTCGCCACGCGCGCTTCGGAGGCGATGTATGACTGTAGATTCTGAGCGGGATGTCGAAGGCTTGAAGGCCGTAGGACGTGTCGTGGCCACCGTGCTGCAAGGCATGCTCGATGCCGTCGAGCTCGGCATGACCACGCGCGAGCTCGATGAGATCGGAGCGCGGCTGCTCGAGCGGCATGGCGCGCGCTCGGCGCCGCAGGTCGTTTACGACTTTCCGGGCGCGACGTGCATCAGCGTCAACGAGGAAGCTGCGCACGGCGTGCCCGGCGATCGGGTGATCGGTTCCGGCGATGTCGTCAATGTCGATGTCTCGGCGGTGATGGACGGCTATTTCGCGGACACCGGCGGCACGAGCGTCGTGCCGCCTTCCGATGTGCTGAAAGACCGGCTCTGTCATGCGGCGCGGACGGCGCTGCGCGACGCGGTCGCGCAAGCGCGTCACGGGCGGCGGATCAACGAGATCGGCCGGGCCGCGCAGCGCGTGGCGAAGGCGCATCGCTTCAAGATCATCCGCAATCTCGGCGGGCATGGCGTCGGCCGCGGGCTGCACGAAGAGCCGGAAGGCATTCTCGGCTACTTCGATCCGCGCGATCCGCGTACGTTGCACGAAGGCATGGTGATCGCGGTCGAGCCGTTCCTGTCGACCCGCAGCACGCACGTTACGGAAGGCCCGGACGGATGGACGCTGGTCGGCGACGACGGCAACCTTTCGGCGCAATACGAGCATACGATTATCGTGACGCGCGGCGCACCGATCATCGTGACGGCGCACTGACAGGGCGGCGTCCGCGCGGCGAACGTCTTATAGCGCCCGCTTACCGGCCGGGGTCGGCGGTGGAAATGGGGTGGAAATGGGGTCAGAGCCCAATTCCCCGGAATTGGGCTCTGACCCCATTTCCACCGCCCCTGACCCCATTTCCGCCGACCCCATTCCCGCCGTTTCCGCTGGCGACCCCGTTTTCGGCGTTTTCGGGTCGGCGGCAGACGGGGCGCGGCCGATGAAGTCGTAGATCAGGCCGAGCATCGCGTTGAAGCCGCTGATCCGGAGCACGAGCGCGGGCGCGGAGATCGCGCGGCGCGGCTTGCGCAGCTCGCGGATGTCGCGCACGAAGCCGAGCGCGAGCGCGCCGCGCACGAGCCCCGACAGCGCGAAGAGATACAGCAAGTTGCTCGGTGGGGTCGCCCCGAGCCAGGGGTCGACCCGCGGCAGCAGCGGCGCGAGGCCCGCGCCGAGCATCGCACCGAGGAACACGAAGCCCGCGTTGCCGACGTTATGGAACGCGACATACGCCGCCCGCCGGCTGCGCGGAACGAGGTCGTAGAGTAGGTTGCCCGAGCTCAACGTGAACCCTGCCCAGGTCAGGCCAGAGACGCATTGCACGAGCAGCAGATAGAAAAAGTTGGCCGACACGAGCCAAAGGAGAGGCACGATCGGCAGTGCCATGCTCGTGACGATCATGATCGCGCGATTACCGTAGACGTCGGCGATTCGTCCCCAGCGGCTGAGAGTCAGAAACTGCAGAAAGACGCTCGCGCCGATCAATGCAGTGAACTCGAGATACGAGAGCTGGAGATCCCGCAGCATATACACGGCGAAAAACGGCGACGCGATGCCGACCGCGAAGTTCATCAGCACGAAGTACGCCGTGAAGCCGGCGGCGCCGCTGTCCTTCACGGTTTGCCACCAATGGCTGATGTGAACGTCGAGCGTCGCGGCCGGCGGCGATGGCGGCTCGTGCATCCGGGCAATGTGGTACACGGAGACGCTGCGCGCGAGAAACGCGATCGAGAAGATGACGATGTATCCCGCATAGGTCGCGCCATATGCGTCGAAGACATGGAGCACCAGGCCGCAGGCCAACAGCGCGGCGAACGATGCGATCGTCGTGCGCCGCGTGCGGTAGCCGAAGTAGCGTCCGCGCCGCCGATCGGAGACGAGATCGCGCATGATGCTCGTCCACTGCGGCGCGGCGAAGTTGCCGCCGGCGTGATAGAGCACGAACAGCACGAGCAGCACCGAAACGGCGTTCTCCGCGAATAAGAAGGGCAGCACGATCAGCGGCAACCAGGTGAACGCCTGCAAGCCGGCGCCGGCCAGCACGAGGCGCTTGCGGCCGGAGAATTTGCCGGCCCACGCGGATAACAGCTGCGCGAGCGAGCCGATTAGCGGCGGCAGCGTAACCAATAGCGCCACCTGCGGCGCCGTCGCGCGCAGGAATAATGCGAACGCCGAGAAGTAAGTCTCGCCGCCGCCGGCGGCTACCGAGAACGCCATGCCGTCGCGGACGGAATGGCGCAGCGTCCGATCGACGACGGGGTCCTTCGCGAAGCGCGCGCGACGCATCGGGACGAGTCGCTCAGCGCAGCAGATCGCGCAAGCGATCTTGCAGGCGGTCGCGCACGACGTCGCGCAGACGTCGTTGGATGATCTGGCTGAAGTCGGGGCGGATCGTGGGATCGGTCACTGTGCCGCGCACTGTCAGCGGCAGCGATTCACCGGCCAGCTGATCCAGCGCGTCGCAGCCCGGGATTTCCACCGCGGCGGTCAGCGTGGCCTCGAGCGTGTAATCGAGTCGCTGCTCTGCAAGCGCAAGATGCCCCGCGCCGGTCAAATCCATGAATGCCGTGCGCGCAAGCAGATCGCTGCTCGTCGCGACGCCGTCCTGAACGGTGGCCGTGCCGCCGATGGAGATGTACGCCGTACGGCTCGCCTGCTCGGCGGGTGCGGGTAAGCGCTGCGTCGTGTTGTAGACGACGCACAGCGCACGGCCGAGGTTGAAGCCTTCGATCACGCCGTCGCGCATCGAAAAAGCCACGCGGCCATTCGCGGCCGACGCGATATCGAGCACGGTCCCGCCGGTGCCGGCGAGGTCGACGTCGAAGTCGCCGATGCCGCTGACGTTC
>CAZFJU010000181.1:0-9158 GCA_964518995.1 uncultured Gammaproteobacteria bacterium | reverse complement strand
GCATTTAATACCACAAGCAGCAATTAATGGCTTAAACAGCATTCTCAGATTCCGTCCCCAGATTTTCATTTAATTCAAAACGTCGCCACCGGACATCAGCCGCCCATTCGGAGCGCTGGGGCATGCGATACTGCCCGTCGCACAGCGTTTCTGCCGATGATCGGGGCGCGGCCCGCCGGATAGGCCTGCCGCCGTCAGCATCGATGTTTCCGGTTCCGCAACGCTGACGGCCACCGTCGCGCTGACCATTGTTCCTGCGCTGCGGACCTGTCCGGCCGGTAAAGCAATTGGCGTATTCGGAATGTTCTTGACGCAGCCGATTAGTCTCTAGTCTGTGGCGTCAATTTCGGTTCGAGCCCGGGTCCGGGCGTAACCGCGCATAGCGCGTCAATTCAATGGCTTAACTATGGTCGGACACGCCATAGAACCTGGCATATGACTTGCCAACGAATCGGATCACAATGCCTAGCCGATCTCATCGGAGGCAGGATGGGACAGGGGGAGGCCATGACCGCGGTGATCGTCGCAGAAGGTGTCCGGCACACCTATAAGAGCGGTGCCGTCGCTCTGAATAATGTCGACCTTGAGATCGGCACAGGGCTGTTCGGGTTGCTCGGCTCCAACGGCGCCGGCAAGAGCACGCTGATGCGCATCATCTGTACGCTCCTCGTGCCGACCCAAGGCCGCGTTACCGTGGATGGTCTCGATGTCGTGACTGAACGCCGCGCGGTGCGCCGGCTGTTCGGCTATCTGCCGCAGGAGTTCAGCGCGTGGCGGCTGCAGACCGTAAGCGAGGTGCTCGATACGCTGGCCGCGCTGTCCGGGCTCGGCGACCCGCGCGCGCGGCGCCGGCGTATCGACGCCGTGCTCGAATCGGTCGGCCTCACCAAGGTCGCTGACCGCAAGGTCAAGCAGCTCTCGGGCGGCATGACCCGCCGCCTCGGCGTCGCCCAAGCGCTGGTGCACGAGCCGAAAGTGCTGATCGTGGACGAGCCGACGGTCGGCCTCGATCCCGAGGAGCGGCTGCGCTTTCGGCAACTGATGGCTGAGCTCGGGCGCGACCGCGCCATCGTGCTGTCGACGCATATCGTCGCGGATCTTGGCGCCGGCTGCTCGGATCTCGCGCTTCTCGACCGCGGTGAAGTGGTGTTTCGCGGCACGCCTGCCGAGCTCGTGCAGCGCGCGGCGGGCCAAGTCGTGGAGGTCACGGTGCCCGAATCGGCCGAGATGTCGGTCGCGGAGCGGCTCGAGGTCGTCGCAAGACGCGTCGGTGACGGGCTGATCACGCTGCGCGGTGTCGTCAACGTCGGCGGCGCCCCGCGCGACGCGAGCGTCGTCGAGGATGTCACGCTCGAGGAAGCATACCTCGCATTCATGGCCGGCCGCGGCCGCCACATCGAAGAGCTCGGCATCGAAGACAATGCATAGGGGTTCGGTACGAGCCGCCGGGCGGCGGCTTCCACCGGGAGAACGGCCATCGTCAACCTAAACAATATTCGGGCGGTAGCCCGTATGGAAGGGCGCCACACGCGGCGCCTGGTGCGCTACTGGGTGTTCTTGTCGATCGCCTATCTGCTCGGCATCGGCTCGTACGTCTATTACGGCGTCTTGCATGCATTCTTCTCGTCGTTCTCGGCGAGCGTCGGCATGATAGGCCCCCGCTATCTGCTCTACGCGATCGGCCTGTACTATCTGATGGCGTTCGTCATCGGCATCATCTTCCTCGGTTTCGACGTGCGTGCGCGGGATGTGCGTGAAGGCATCGTCGAGGTGCTCGACTCCCAGCCGCTAACTAATCTGGAGCTCGTCGCCGGCCGCTTTGTCGCGCTGTTCCTCGCGGGCTGGGTGCCGATCGTCATTCTGGCGTTGCTCATTCAAACGCTCGGTTGGCTGTTGCCGCTGCTTGGCTCGCCGGTCGGCCGCACCGTCGAGCCGATGTCGCTGCTCTACCTGGTCGTGCTGATGAGCGTGCCCGCGCTCGCATTCGCCATCGCTGGCGTGTTCGTGATCACGCTGCTCGTGCGGCAACGGCTGCTTGCGGCGCTGATCTCGATCGCCGCGCTCGCGGCGACGTATTGGCTGATGTTCACGGTAACCGTGCCGTACGCGCCGCTCCCCGATTTTCTCGGCATGACGCAGTCGGTGGTGCCGTCCGATATCGTTCCGGGCCTCGCGCTGCCCGGCGGCGGGGTGCAACGCCTCGGCTTTCTCGTGCTTGCGATTGCGCTGCTCGGCATCGCGGCCGCGATTCATCCGCGGCTCGACGGGGGATCGCGGCGGCGCACCGTCGCCGTCTCGGGCGCGCTCGCGCTGGGCGGGGTGCTTCTGCTGGGTCTTACCGTCCAACAGCGGCTCGGTGAGGCCGATCGCGTCGATGTGTGGCGCGACGCGCATGCGGCGCGGTCGGACGAGCCGGTCGCGGACATCGTCTCGATCCGCGGCGCGATCGAGGTCGCGCCCGGCCGGACGCTCGCGGCGGATCTCGTCGTCGAGGTCGAGGCGCCGCAGCCGCAGGAACGGCTGCTATTCACGCTGAACCCGGGCCTCGAGGTCGAGGACGTCCGTGCGGCGGATGGCGCCGTGCTCGAAGCCACGCAAGCGGACGGGCTCCTCGACATCCGCCTCGCGAACCCGCTCGCCGCAGGCGAAAGAACGGCACTGACGCTGCGCTATCGCGGTCGACCCGACTCGGATTTCGGTTACCTCGACAGCGCGCTGCAGCTCGATCGGCTGAAGGTGGGCGAGGCGCAGATCGGGATTCTCGGCTATCAGTCGGGTGTCTTCGCGCGGCGTCACGTCGCACTGATGCCCGGCAATCGCTGGTTGCCGGCCGCCGGCAGCGACGTCGGGCGCGACGATCCTCGGAGCCGTTCCACCGACTACTTCGACGTGGCGCTCGATGTCGCGCTGCCTGCGGGTTGGCTCGCGGCCGGCCCGGCGAAGCGACAAACGGTCAGCGCGACGGGCGATACGGTCGTATACCGTTTCGCGCCGCCGGTCGCGGTGCCGGAGGTCGCGATCGTGGCGGGCGAGCTCGCAAGCTTCGCTACGGAGATCGACGGCGTGTGGTTCGAGGTGCTCGTTGATCCCGCGCATACCGATAATTTCGCGGTGCTCGCCCACGCGCGCGATGAGATCGAGCAGTGGATCGGCGATCACCTCGAGGTGGCCGCAGCGGCCGGGCTCGAGTATCCGTTCGATGCGTTTACGATCGTCGAGGTGCCGAATACGTTGCGCGGGTTCGCCGGCGGCTGGCGCCTCGACACCACGCTCGCGCCGCCCGGCATGATGTTGCTGCGCGAGACGAGCTTCCCGACCGCGCGCTTCGACTTCGATGTCGTACGCATGTTCGGCAACCGTAACCTCGATCAGGAGGGCGGCGCGGCGCGCATCGACCGCGATCGTCTCGTGAATTTCTTCAGTAACGATTTCTCCGGCGGCAACGTATTCAGCGGCGCGGCGCGCTCGTTCTTCGCGCATCGCACGTCAGCCGCCGGCGAGAACGGCATCGCTCTCGACTTCGTGCTCGAGGAGCTCGCGACACTATTTGTATCCGGGCAGCGCAGCTATTTCTCGGCTCATCTGTTCCAGAGCATCAATCAGACCGCGACTAGTGTCGTCAATGGGCTCGGCAACGCGAGCTCCATCGCCGACTCGCTCATCTCGACCCGCACGGCGCAGCACGACGTGTGGGAGCACGCGCTCGAAGCGCCGCTGACGGGCCTCGACCCATGGGAGGATCCGCAGCGCACGATCGATATCCTGACGCTCAAGGGCGGCGAGATGGCGCAAGCGATCTACGACACGCTCGGCGCGCAAGCCGTCGGCGAGCTGCTCGCGGGGCTGCTCGAGCGTAGCGCCGGCGCGTCGTTTACGTTCGACGACGTGGCCGCGGTCAGCGAGCAGCTCGATCCGAGCCTCCCGGCCATGCTCGCGGACTGGCTCGGCAGCACCGGCATGGCCGGTTTTGTCGCCGAGCGCGTGGACTTGTACCGTCTCGCGGACGCAAGCGATGGCGGCAGCCGATACCAGCTGATCGTGCGGATCGCGAACCAGGAGCCGGTCGTCGGCTTCGCCCGCGTCGCATGGGCGATGGAGCGCGGCGGCGATCGCGCGTTCGGCGAGCCGGTGCGCATCTCCGGCGGCGCCGCGATCGAGTACGGCGTCGTGCTGTCCCAGCCTCCAGCGGTCGTATACGTCCACCCGTATCTTTCGTTGAACCGCGAGAACTTTCTTGCCGGGCTGACCGATGCGGTGGAAATTCCGAGCCGCGATCTCGAGCCGTTCAATGGTGTGCGCGACGCGCTGCTCGAAGGCGGCGCCGATGCACGCCTCGTCGCCGACGATCTCGATCCGGGCTTCATGATCGTCGATGACGACGCCGGCACCGATATGCGGCTCGCCGGGCGTGGCGCGCCGGCCGCCGGTCTCGACAATGGGTTGCCCGTGGCCACCGGCTCCGCCGCGCCGCGCAATTGGAGCCGCAGGGCGAACGAAACGGCTTGGGGCCGTTACCGGCACACGACCACGTACGTCGGCGCGGGCAGCGGCATGCGGCGCGCCGTGCTGCCGGTATCCGTACCGTCGGCCGGGTTATGGGAGCTCGAGCTTCACTTGCCGTTTCTGCCGTTTCTCGCCCCGAACGATCGGGGTACGTGGCAGCTCACGATCGTCAGCGACGCCGGCCGCGAGAACGTCGGCTTCGATGCGCGGGCCGCAAATCTCGGCTGGAACCTCGTCGGCGAGTTCGAGCTTCCGGCCGGCGAAGTGCGCGTCGAGCTCAGCGACGAGACAGATGGCCGGATGGTGATCGCCGACGCGATCGGCTGGTCGCCGTTGCGGCAGCGAGGTACGGCGGCATCCGCGACATCCGCGACATCCGCGGCATCCGAGGAGTCGGCACAGAATGCCGCGGCATCCGTGGAGTCGGCACAGAGCGCCGCAGGACCTACGGACTCGGCACAGAACGCTGCACGACCTACGGAGTCGGCACGGAACGCTGCAGGACCTGTGGACGCGGCGCAGGACGCCGCGGACCTTGCCGAGGCGGCACGATGACCGCGCGCAATGCCACGGCGTGCGGTGTGCTGCTCGCGGCCGTCCTGCTCGGCGCCTGCGCACCGCAGGCGGAGCCGCAGAGCGTCGAGTTTCGCGTGCCCGTCGCGGTCGAGGAGGTCAGCGTCGCGACGCTCGAGGATCGGATCGTGACGACCGGGACGCTGCGCACGCCCGAGATCGTGACGCTCAATGCGCTCGATACCGGCATTCTCGAGATCAATCGCGGGCCGGGCGGCAGCCGCTATGCGGAGGGGGACTTTGTCGCCGCCGGCGACGAGCTTGCGCGGATCGTCGGCGAGGACGTGCGCATCGCCGCGCGGATGGCCGCCGCCGGGCGCAGCTTCGAGGCCGCGCAGGCCGAGCTCGACGCGAATCGCGATCTGTTCGCTCGCGGCCTGATCAACCAGACTGCGCTCAACAGCGTCGCGTCCGCGTTCGAGGACGCGAAGCTCGAGCTCGAGCGGGCCCGGCGCACGGAGGCACGCAACATTCTGCACACGCCGATCGACGGCGTGATTCTCCGCCTCGCGCGCAACGAAGACGGGCAGCTGTTGGCGAACGGCCAGCTCGTCAATCCAAACCAGATGGTCGCGCAAATTGCGCCGCTCGATCCGCTGATCGCGGACGTCGATCTCGTCGGCAGCGATATCGCGGCCGTGCGCGTCGGACTCGAGGCGCGGACCCGGTATCACGCCTGGCCGCACCAGGAGTTCGCGGGCAAGGTGCTGCGGCTCGCGCCGACGGTCGATCCGCGCACCCGCGCGCTGCGCGCCGAAGTGGAGATCGACAATCGCGAGCGCGTGCTGCGCCCCGGCATGTTCGTCGAGGTCACGTTGATCGGCGAGCGCCGTGCGGACGTGCCGGTGGTGCCGCGCCGCGCGCTGACGGACCGCGGCGGACGCCGCGTCGTCTTCGTGCTGCGCGGTCAGCGCGTGGAGCAGAGGTCCGTCGAGGTCGGGCTCGGCGACGACGAGCGGGTCGAGATCCGCGCGGGCGTCGATGCGGGCGACCGCGTCGTGGTGCGCGGGCTCGAGACGCTGACTGATCAGATGCTCGTCAGGGTGACGGGGCCCTGAGCGGCGCGTCCGCGGCGCCATGCCGTGAGACGCGGACACTTTTTCGATCATCACGCGGCGCAGCGGCGCCGATCGGATCACGTGCATGTCCGAAGCCCTGGCTCGAATCGCCGCGCGCCGCCCGGTGGCGGTCACGGTATTTTCGGCGGCGATCGTCGTGCTCGGCTGGATCGCGTGGCGCGGCTTGCCGCTCGATCTTCTGCCGGATATTCAAAGCCCGACCGTGCTGGTTGCGGTCAGCGCAGGCGAGCGTCCGGCGGTCGAAATGGAGCGGCTTTACGGCGAGCGCATCGAGCAGCTGCTGTTCACCGTGCGCGGGCTGCGCGCGATCGAGCAGGTGGCCCGCTCGGGCGAGCTGATCACGCGCGTGACGTTCGACTGGGACGCGGACATCGACGTTGCGCTCGTCGACGTGAACAAAGCGGTTGCGCCGATCGCGGCGGACACCGACGTCGACGAGGTGCGTGTGCGGCGCTTCGATCCGCGCCAGCTGCCGGTGCTCGTGCTCGGGCTGGTGCCGAGCGGCGACGGCGCGCAGCAAGACCTCGCGGAACTGCGCCGGATCGCCGAGCGGCAGATCGCGCCTGGCCTCGAGCGGCTGCGCGGCGTGGCCGAGGTGCGCGTCACCGGCGGTCGCGAGAAGCAGGTCGAGGTGCGCCTGGATCGCACCCGTCTCGACGCTTACGGCATCACGCTCAACGAGATCGGCAATCGACTTCGCGCGAGCAATGTCGACGTCAACGCCGGCACGCTCGTGCAGGACGACCGGGTGTTTCTCGTGCGCGGCCTCGCGCGTTTCGCAGATCCCGAAGACATCGCCGCGACCGTGGTGCGCTATGCGGAGGCTTCGGCGCAGAGCGCGGCGCCGATTCACGTCGCGGATCTCGGCGAGGTTGTGCTGGCCGATGCCGAGGTTACGCACGTCGTGCGCGTGGATGGCGTCGAAGGCGTCGGGCTGTCCGTGTACAAGGAAGCGGGCGGCAACACCGTCGCGGTATCGCGCGATGTCCGCAATGCGCTCGAGCAACTCGCCGACGACCTTCCCGGCATCGCCGTCCGCACGATCGCGGACGAGGCGGCGCTGATCGAGGATGCGATCCGCGACGTCGAATCCGCCGCGCTGCTAGGCGTAGGGCTCGCGATCGGCGTGCTGTTCTTGTTCCTGCGCAGCCCGGCGCCGATCGTCGTCGTCGCGACGGCAATTCCGGTCTCGCTGCTCGCGACGGTATTCGCGATGGGTTTCGCCGGCCACAGCCTGAACCTGCTGACGCTTGGCGGCCTTGCGCTCGGCGCGGGCATGCTCGTCGACAACGCGATCGTGGTGATGGAAAGCATCTTTCGCCATCGCGCGGCGGGCCATTCGCCGCTCGAAGCCGCCGCGAAGGGCACCGGCGCCGTGGCCGGTGCGATTATCGCGAGCACGCTGACGACATGCGTCGTCTTTCTGCCGGTCGTGCTCATCGAGGGGATGGCCGCGCGGCTCGTCGGAGGCATCGCGTTCACGGTGGTCCTGTCCCTGCTGGCGTCGCTCGCCGTCGCGATGTGGCTGATTCCCGCGCTCGCCGCGTGGCTGCTGCCGCGCACGCGCACGCGCGACGTCGATCCGGGCCACTCGCGCGTCGAAACGCTCGCCTACCGGCTGATGGGCAGGCCGTGGACCGTCGTGCTGGTGTCGGGCGCGTTGGTGGCGGTCGCCATCGCGTCGCTATTGCGGCTCGGGAGCGAGCTGCTGCCGCCGGCCGATCCGCGCCAGTTCAGCGTGCGGATCGTCGGACCGCCGGGGCAGCGCGTCGAGTCGACGGTCGAGACCGTGGCCGTCATCGAGGACGTGCTGCGCGCGGCTGCGGGCGACGACCTGCGTGCCGTGCTGGCGGAGGTCGGCCGATTGCCTGGCGACGATCGTCTCATTCGCGAGCAGCAGACGGAGGAGAACACCGCCGAGCTGCATCTGCTGCTCGCCGCGCGCGGGCAGGGCGGCAATGCGATCGTGCAGAAGGCGGTGCCGATCGTCGCGGGTCTGCACGAGGTCGAGGCGTCCTGGGAGGTCGGCAGCACGGCGCTGTCGCGCGCGCTCGGCACCGCAGGGCCGCCGATCGTCGTCGAGATCGGCGGCGAGTCGATCGAAGACCTGCGCACGGCCGCGGAGCTCGTCCAGCAACGGCTGGCCGACGTGCCCGAGCTGTGGAATGTGCAGACGTCGTTCGAAGGGGCGCCGCCCGAGATGCGCATCACGCTGAAACGCGCGATCGCCGACGGGCTCGGCGTCGACCTCGACACGCTCGGCGCCGTGCTCGAAACGTCGCTCGATGGTTTGCGTGCGACGACGTTGACGATGGGCGACGAGGAACGCGACGTCGTGCTGCGAATGCCGGCGGTCGACCCGGCAGGGCTGCTAGCGCTGCCGGTTCAGACCAGCAATGGCTATCGCCTGACGGTCGGCGATGTCGCCCGGCTCGACGAGGTCGAGGGCGCGCGTGAGATTTTTCGCCGCAACCAGCAGCGCATCGCGCAAGTCACGGCCCGCGTCGCGCCCGGGGTCTCGGCGCCGCAAGCTCGTGCGGCCGCGCTTGCGGCGGTGTCCTCGACCGAGCTCCCGCCGGGCCTCGGAATCGAGCTCGCGGGCGAGGAACGCGAGCGCGAGCGCACCACGGCGGAGCTTCGCTGGGCCGGGATGCTCGCGCTGCTGCTCGTCTTCATGGTGCTCGCCGGCACGTTCGAATCGTTGTTGCATCCGCTTACGATCCTGAGCGCGATACCGCTGAGCCTGATCGGCGTCGCGCTGGTGCTGGTACCGATTGGGGCGCCGATCGGCGTCATGGCGATGCTCGGCTTCATCGTGTTGGCCGGTGTCGCGGTGAACCAAGCCATCCTGCTCGCCGACGCGGCGCGGCGCCTGATCGATGCCGGCGTCGAGCGGCGCCGCGCGCTCGCGCAGGCAGCCGCGATCCGCCTCCGGCCAATCCTGATGACGACGGCGACGACCGTGCTCGCGCTCGTGCCGCTCGCGATCGGCAGCGGCGAGGC
>CAZFJU010000180.1:3532-9234 GCA_964518995.1 uncultured Gammaproteobacteria bacterium | reverse complement strand
CTGGAAGGAAAAGGCTTCGTCGGGCGTAAAATTGGCGCCGCCGTTCAGGCCGAGGCACGGCAACCCGCACACGGTGAACTCCACCGTCAGCACGTCGCCTTCCTGGCCGGAAGGATAGTCGCCCGGCGCGCGGTGGACCGCGTCGACCGAGCTGTCGGGAAAGGTCGCGGCATAGAACTGCGCGGCCTCTTCCGCATCTTTGTCGTACCACAAGCAGATTGCAGCTTTGCGAGTCACGGTCATGCTCCTTTCGGGCCGACGAAGCCAACTCTGGCTCCGCGCGGGTTAGCGGCGGTGAAAACGAACTCGCCGCCGCGGATTTCCTGCAAGTCTTCGGTGACCAAGCCGCCGTGGGCTTCGACGGCGGCTTTGGCTTGCGGATCGGGCGTCACCAGCTCGTACCAGATGGATTGTCCGGCCATAGTCATCGCCTCCGGACCACGAGCGGGTCGAACCCGCCGTAAATCATCCGCTTGCCGTCGAACGGGGGCGAATCGCTACCCATGGCTTCCATCCGCTCGTCGGCCATCATTTTGCTTTGGCCGGCGTCGGCGGTCGCCTTGTCCGGCCAGGTCACCCATGCGAACACGACCTTCTCGCCTTCCTTGAGATCGACGGCGCGGCGGAAGTCGGTCTGCTTGCCGTCCGGAACATCAGCCTCCCATGCCTCGACCTGCTCGAGCGCACCGTAGTCCCTCGCGATGTCCCAGAACTTCTCGGCGATATCCCTGTAGGCGTCCTTATTCTCCTCTGGCACTGCGAGCACGAAGCCGTTGATGTACATGAAGCACTCTCCTCAGTCCTCGATGGAAGATCCGCTGGTGAAGGCGGTGATTTTCCCTAGTCGCATCGGCAGCGCAGCTTTCGACATGCTGGACCAGCAATCGCCGCTCGGCGGCAGAGATCGCGTCACCCTTACACGGCCGGCCCCGAGCGTCGCGTTCGGCGGGGACTAAGTCGCGTCCCGGGTATCCGCCTCCTGGGCGAGGCCGCGCCGGTCGGCGAAGTTGAAGGCCGTGTCCACGAGCGCGAAGTGCGAGAAGGCCTGCGGAAAGTTGCCGAGGAGCTCACCGCTCTTCGGATCGTACTCTTCCGCCAGCAGACCGACATCGTTCGAAACACCGAGCAGACGCTCGAACAGCTCGCGCGCATCCTTCCGGCGATTCTGCAGCAGCATGTTATCGGCGAGCCAGAAACTGCAGGCCAGAAACGCGCCTTCGTTGCCGGAAAGCCCGTCTGCCCCGTTCTCGGTCTTATAGCGAAGCATGAAGCCGTCGACGGACAGCTCCCGCTCCAGCGTGCTCGTGGTCGACAGCACGCGCGGGTCGTCCGGCGGCAGGAGGCCCACGAGGGGTATCAGCAGCGCCGCGGCGTCGAGCCGCTTCGAACCGTAAGCTTGCACGAATGTGCCGAGTTTCTCGTCGAACCCGCGGTTTAGGATCTCGGCGTGGAGCTCGTCGCGGTGGCGGCGCCAGCGCTCGACCGGGCCATCGAGCCCGAACCGCTCGGCGCTGCGGATCGCGCGGTCGAAAGCGACCCAGCACATCGCTTTCGAATGGACGTAGTGCTCGGGATCGCGCCGCACCTCCCAAAGCCCTTCGTCCGGCTTTCGCCAGACGTCTTCGAGGTGGCGCATCAGCTTGATGCGGAGTCCATCCGAAGCTTCCCGCAGATCGAGCCCGAAGCATTCGCTCTCGTAAAGCGTATCCATCACGCTGCCGAAAACGTCGAGCTGCAGCTGGCAGTAAGCCGCGTTTCCGATCCGCACCGGTGTCGAGCCGCGGAAGCCCGGCAGCCACGGCAGCTCGCGCTCGTGAACGCGGTGCTCGCAGGCGATGCCGTACAACGGTTGAATCTGTGATGCAGAGCCGGCCACGGCACGCAGCAGCCAGTCCGACCACGCCTCCGCTTCGTCCCGGTACCCCGCGTTGATCAGCGTGAGCAGGGTAAAGGTGGCATCGCGCAGCCAGCAGTATCGGTAGTCCCAGTTGCGTTCGCCGCCGATCTCCTCCGGCAGCGAGGTGGTCGGCGCGGCAACGATGCCGCCTGTCGGCCGATAGGTCAGCGCTTTGATCGTAATCAGCGAACGCTCTACCGCGTCGGTCCATTCGCCGCGATAGCGACACCGCCCGGTCCACGTTTCCCAGAACTCTCGAGTGGCCCGCAGCCTTTCCAGCGGCTCGGCCGGGGGCGGCAACGGCAGATGGGAAGCCGTGTAGGTCAGCACGAAGGTGACGACCGGGTCGCCTTCGCTGACAGTGAAGTCGGCGACGGTATGCAGGTTATCGCCGCGCAGATCGACCGGCGTCTCGAGGGTGACCGAGTGGGGACCGGCGACTGCGCGCCGGCGATCGTCGTCGGTACGGCTCACCCACGGCACGATCCGTCCATAATCGAAGCGCAGCGCCAGATCCATGCGCATCGCCGCGCTGCCGCGCCGCGCTTCCACGAGCCGCACGATCTGCGACGGTGTCGTCTCGTCCTCACGCAGCGGCATGAAATCGGTGACGGCGATCGCGGCATCCGTCGTCTCGAAAAGCGTCTCGAGAATGAGAGTACCGGCAAGGTATCGCCGTGTGACGCGCGCCTCCCGGTCGCGGGGGGCAATCGTCCAGCGGCCGTGCTCCGGCGTGCCGAGAAGCGCGGCGAAGCAAGCCTCCGAGTCGAAACGGGGCCAGCACAGCCAATCGATCGAGCCGTCGAGGCCGACCAGCGCGGCCGTCTCGCAGTCACCGATCATCGCGTAATCCGAGATCTTGCGATGCATGGTGCGTCCGTCAACCGGCGTTGAGCGGCCGTGTCCTGGCTCTCGAACGCCTGGCCTTCACCGGCGCCTCGAGGTGACCGAAGGTTCTCAAAACTGATCGAACGCGTACACCGTTTTCGTTCCTGCTCATGCCGCTCAGCTCTTTGTTCTCGTCTTCATCACCAGCCCGTGTAGCGGCGGGGCCGAGTCACCGACACGCGCGCCGGCGTCTCGGGTGTCGTCGGATGCATCATTCGGGCCACGGCACGTGTCCTGCATGCCGTTGCTTCAGCAGTCGGAGTGTTTGAGCGATGACGAATTTCAAAGATCAGGTGGTTGTCGTGACGGGCGGGACCGCGGGCGTCGGCTTCGCCGCGGCCGAGGCCTTCATGCGAGCCGGTGCCCGTACGGTAGTGCTCTCGCGCGACGAAGACCGCGTGCACCGCACCGTCGAGATCTTCCGCAATGCCGGCGGTGACGCGATGGGGCTCGCCATCGATGTGGCCGACCGCGAGGCGGTCGAGCGCGCGGCGGACCACATCGAGGCGACCTTCGGGCCGATCGACGTGTGGGTGAACAACGCGATGCTGACCGTGTTCGGCGAGTTCTCGGGCATGACGCCGAACGAGTTCGAACGCGTTACTTCAGTTACCTATCTCGGCACCGTATGGGGGACGCAAGCGGCGCTCAAGCGGATGCTGCCGCGCAATCACGGCACGATCGTGCAGGTCGGCTCTGCGCTCGCGTATCAGTCGATTCCGCTGCAGTCCGCATACTGCGGCGCGAAGCACGCGGTGCGAGGTTTCACCAATTCAGTGCGCTGCGAGCTCGCAAAGCACAAGAGCGCAGTGAAGGTCACGATGGTGCAGCTGGCCGCGTTCAACACGCCGCAATTCGACTGGGCACGCTCGCATCTCGATGCGAACCCACGGCCGCTGCCGCCGGTGTACACGCCCGCTTTTGCCGCGCGCGCCATTCTGCATTCCATTGCGAAGCCGCGGCGCGAGTACTGGGTCGGATGGCCGACGATGAAGACGATCCTCGGCGCGCGACTCGCTCCGCCCATTGCAGAGTCCATGGCGGTCAAGCAGGCATTCGACGGCCAGAAGTCGGACGAGACGGTCGGGCCCCGTGACGGCAATCTGTTCACTCCGGTCACGCGCGCCCCGGAGGCAGAAGGGCGGTTCGCATCGGAGTCGCGGCAGACGAGCTGGCAATGGTGGTATACCACTCATCGAGCCGTCGCTGCCGTTCTCGCAGCGGTGCTCGTCATTCTGATCGTCGTGCTGGTCACATAGCCATGCTTCACGCCGGCTGCGGGGTGCCGCGCTGCGGGGCGTTCTTCCTCGCTTCACGATAAACAGCATCGACGTCGAGCGTTGCGCCGATCGCTCCGAAGGAATGAACCGGTAGTCGTCATCGAACTTCGCGCCCGTGGCTTCGACACGCACGCGGAGATTGGACTCCCTCGGTCCGCACGGGGTGCGTCGCAGCTGCGTGTAGGGCTCACCGTTCAGTGCAGCAAGCTCAATCGACCGCCTGCTCGGGCAACGCGACCCCGAGCTGGGTGAGCTGCTCCTCGATTACTGCGGCCCAACCGCGGTTCGCGCGAGGGTTCGCGGGGCTCGGATGCAGGATGCAGCCGATTCGGAGCGGCTCGCCGGCCAGCGCGGCGCGCGCCCGCTTCTCCGCAAACCCGCCGATGCCGATCACGAGCTCCGGCCGCAGCGCGTGCACGACCTGCCGCAGCGCATCGTCGCACGCTGCGAAAAGCGCCTGCTGCTCGGCGGCCGGCAGCTTATCCGGCGGCCGATTCCGGCCCGTCTCCTCGACGAACGCCAATGGGCAGTAGTTCGCGACGAAAAAGCGCGCGAAGAAACGCTCCGGCGAGCCGAAGCGGTCCCGGGCCCAGCCCCATAGCCGCGTCCCGCTGACCTCGGAGCGAGGACAGTCGAACCCAAGCACCGGTCGCTTCGGGTGCGCATGCTCGGGCGGCTCGACGCGACCGGCGATTTCGAGCCAGTCGCGCACGAAGGCGACATCGCCGAACGGCACACCGGTCTGCACCATGCCGAACGGGCCGGGATTCATGCCGACCAACAGCACCTCGCGCGGCGCCGCTTGCGCGTAGCGCTCGAGATAGCGCTCGAACGGCTCGCGCGCATAAGCGAGTGGATTGTACGTACATGCAACCGGCAGCCCGAAACGGAGCGCAGCCACCTGCGCGGCGAGCGCACGATACACCGCCACCAGGAAGCGATCCGGGGAGCGCCGGGACGGACGGCGAGATTTCGCACTTGTAGCCACGGGCCGCGAGTATACGTCACCCCGCACGCAGGGCCGTCGTTCCGGGCGCCGGTCGACGTGCTACGCTTCGAGCCACACGAACGGATCAGGGGACGTCGATGAGCATCCAGCCGCCTCGCAGCCGAAGCCGCCGCAGAGCCGGTATCCCGTCGGCGCTCGCAAGCGCCGCGTCCGTCGCCCTCCTGCTGACGGGGGCGCCTGCGGCACACCCGCAGGACGAGCCGTGGGCAAACGACCCGGCGGTGCAGGAAGTGCTGGAGATGCGCCGCATCGGCATCGAAGCGATGACCAGCGGGCGGATCAGCGCGGAGACCGAGCGCTACTCGAGCACGTTCGTCGCGAATACGCCGAGCAATCGCGTCGTGCACGGCGACGCGCTGCTCGCGCTGTTCGAGACGGGCGGCATCAGCTACGCACAGGTCGAGCAGATCGTCGAATACGCGGGGTCGCACGGCCCGGACCTCGTCGTGCTGATGGGCGAAGAGATCGTCGTGCCGGGCGAGGGGATGGCCGACGCCGGCCAACGCATCCGCCGCCGGTTCACCGATGTCTTTCGCAAAGAAGACGGCGAGTGGCGTCACGATCTGCGCCATGCGCACGTCGTCTCGGCTGAAGACGCGGCGAACCCGGCGGAATAGGCGAGCCCGGG
>CAZFJU010000180.1:0-3432 GCA_964518995.1 uncultured Gammaproteobacteria bacterium | reverse complement strand
GCGCATCCCCGGCGGCGAGGCCATATCAATAGCGGATTTCTCCCGCCGGATTGTCTGTCCTGCAGGGCTCGAGGGAGCGTGCGTGCGCCGCTCGCCGGCGCTCATCAATAGGGGGGAGAACACAATGAGTACTGATCGGACGCTGTTGCGCTCCGCGGTCTCGGCCGCGGTCGGCGCGGCCATTGCGCTGAGCGCGGCCGGTGCGGCCGCGCAAGGGCCCGGTGCGGGCGTGGTCGAGGAAGTAACCGTCACCGGCTCGCGAATCCGGCAAACCGACGGCATGATCACGCCGGTTCCGGTCACGGCGATCTCGACCGAGGAGCTCGCGACCTTCGAGCCCGGCGGCACCGTCGCGGAGCAACTCGACGTGCTACCGCAGTTCTTCCGCAATCAGACGGCGCAGCGCGGCAGCGAAGGCCCGAGCGCGGGCGGCGGCAACGTCATCAGCGGCGACGGCGGCGGCAGCTACCTGAATATGCGTAGCCTCGGCACCAATCGCACGCTCGTGCTGCTCGACGGCCAACGCATGATGCCGGCCGACAAGCGCGGCTCGGCGAACGTCGACACGTTCCCGATGGCGCTCGTGCGCTCTGTCGAGGTCGTCACCGGCGGCGCATCGGCCGCGTACGGCGCGGACGCGCTCGGCGGCGTGACGAACTTCATCATCGACCGCGAGTTCGAAGGCCTCGAGATCGATGTGGGCACCGGCAGAACGGCGTGGGGTGACGGCGACCGCTGGAACTTCTCGATCGCCGGCGGCAAGCAATTCGGCGAGCGCCTGAACGTCATCGCGTCCGTGGAAGCGCGCCACATCGACCAGATCTGGCGCAATCCGGAAGACCTCGATGAGGACTGGCATCGCGGCTGGGGCTGGGTGATCAACCCCGAATGGTCGCCCGGCGCGCCGGCTGGCGTACCGCAGCGCCTGACGCTGCCATGGGTCGCGAGCAGCCGGTCGAGCCCAAACGGCCTCATCCGCGCGAAAAACGGCAGCGCAGACACGGATCCGCTGATCCCGTTCAAATTCAACGAGCACGTCTTCCTCGAGGACGGCTCCGGCGCGAGACCGATCGACAAGGGCGATGTCTATTCGGATCCGCTGACGCCGGGCAGCACGTTCACCCTGTCCGGCGGCACCGAAGCACGCATCCACAACCGCGCCTTCGACGCCGGCCCTGCCGGCGCCGAGGTGGTCGGGCGATCGCTGTTCGCCGCGCTGCAATACGCCGTCACGGATAATCTTTCGGTCTTCGCGCAGGTGCTCGACAGCCGAACCGAATCGAACTACGTGCAAATGCGCGGCGACTACTATCTCGCCGGCGGTCAGCACGGCACGGTCTTTCGCGACAACGCATTCTTGCCGCAGCCGATCGGCGCAGCGATGGACGAGGCCGGCATCGATTCGTTCCAGCTGCACAAAGCGGGCTCGTTCCTCGGCAATCTCGATCCCGGCGCATTCGCCGAGAACAACAGCGCGTTCGACACGTACTCATGGAGTCTTGGGCTCGACGCCGCGCTGCCGGGGGACTGGAACCTGCGGGCGACCTGGCAATCCGGCAAGTCGGAGAAACACACGTCGGTCTACGACGAGATTCGGATAGACCGGCTGTTTCTCGCGATGGACGCCGTGCACGACCCCGATAGCGGCGCGATCGTCTGCCGCGTGCAGTTGTTCAACCCGACGGAGGAGCAGCTGCGGGAATCGATTGCGCATCTGGGGCTCGAGTCGACACGCGGAGGGCCGCTGCTGTCGCCGGTCGGCCTCGACAACACCATTCGCGATTGCGTGCCGTTCAATATCATGGGCGGGGGCAACATGACGCGCGAGGCCTTTGACTACGTGCACACGCCGGTATGGGGCCACAGCTGGGTGAAGCAGGATTTCGCCGAGGTCGTCGCGACCGGCGAAATTTACCAGGGCTGGGGTGCTGGGCCGGTGTCGATGGCGGCGGGCGTCACGTGGCGCGAGCAGTCGTTCGGCGACGGGCTGTATCCGGAGGAGATCGACGCGCTCGGTCCGCCGCAGAACGCGCCGGAGATCGGCATCCAGGGGATCTCGCCGCGCTGGTTCGCTTCGCAGGCCACGCTGTGGCAGTGGGGTCTGCTGCCGAATATCGGCGGCGATTACGACGTCATCGAGTGGTTCGGGGAGCTGAACGTGCCCGTGTGGCGGTCCGAGCGGACGGCGCAGCGTCTCGACACGAGCTTCGCGTACCGCTCGTCGGACTACTCGCGAATCAGCCGAATCGAAAGCTGGAAGGTCGGCCTCGACCTGCAGCTGTTCGGGGACTTGCGGCTGCGGGCGACGCAGTCGCGGGACGCACGCGAAGCGACGTTCGCGGAGCGCTTCGACGCGAGTGTGTGCGGCCTGCCGGTCGAGGATCCGGAATTCAACAATGCACTGTTCCAGGTGGTCGGCATCTGCGGCGGCAACCCGAATCTACGGCCGGAGCTCGCCGACACGACCGTGGTCGGGCTCGTCTACCAGCCGGGCTGGGCAGAAGGCCTCAGCGCGTCCGTCGACTGGTGGGACGTGCGCATCAAGGATGCCGTCGGCTCGCTCGGCACGCAGCGCATCGTCCACGAATGCTATGCAGGCGTCACTTTTCTCTGCGAGCAGATCGTCCGCGATCCGGTGACCAATACGATCAGCACGATCTACAACAACTACCTCAACGTCGACGAAAGCCGGGTGACCGGCGTCGATTTCGAGCTGACCTATCTAGCCGAGCCGAATTTCTTTAGCAGCGCGAGTGAGTCGCTGGCGCTGCGCCTGCTCGGCGGCTTCATCGGCGAGCGCTCCGATACGCCGCTCGGCGGCCGCTCGCGAGATGTCGCAGGCAGCTTGACGACGCCGGAGTTCACGGCCGTCGCCGTCGCTCGCTACACGGTCGGTCCGCTAGGCGTCCAGCTGCAGCAGCGGTACGTGGACGAGACGATCCGCAACATCGACTGGGTCGAGGGCGTCGACGTCGACATCAACACGGTGTCATCGGCGATGTATACGGACCTGCGCCTCAGCTACAACGGCACGGCCGGCTCGACGGCGTACCGGTTGGCGCTCGACGTGACGAACCTGCTCGATCGGGCCCCGCCGATGATCGCGAGCAATTCGTTCTTCGGCGGCGCGCAGTTGACCGATGCGATGTTCGATACCTACGGACGGCGCTTCATGCTGAGCCTGAACGTCGGCTTCTGACCGACGACCGCGCGCGCGGCGAGACTGCCGCGCGCGCGGCGCTGCCCTGCTCGGGCCGCTCTACTCGCGCTACTCGCGCTAACTCGTGCCGCTCTATTCGCCTTGCTGGCGGCGCTCGTAACGCGACGTCTCGATGTAGTTACGGATGGCCGTGTTGCCCTCGTGGCACGCGAACTCAAAGATCTTGTAGTCGTCGTCGCGCCACATCGGATACTGCACGGTGAACGGCCGCG
>CAZFJU010000179.1:0-9301 GCA_964518995.1 uncultured Gammaproteobacteria bacterium | reverse complement strand
CGGCAATCCTGAGCCAAGCCGGCGGTACACCGCCGGAAGGTGCAGAGACTACCTGAGAGCTCGGGGCGCCGAAGAAGGCGCCGCGAAAGCGCTCTTAATAACAGGCTCGAGCATCCCGCACCCTACCGGGCGCCGTCGCGACGCGACGTGCCCGCGGGTGAAGAGATAGTCCACTCCCGCCGGAAACGGCGGACCGAGTGAATCCCTTGGTCGTAGGTTCGAGTCCTACCGGGCCCACCACCTCTCGCGCGGCCACGCCGGGCCGAGAGCCATGCCGCTGGCCTTGGCCGCAGAAGCGATGGGCCTCGCGGCCCACCACTCTCTGCACTACGTCGAGGTCGCCTTCTGAAACGCCGGCCGCGCTGCGAGCCGCTCCAGATAGCGCTGCAGGGCCGGCACGTCGTCCGGCATCGCGTTGCACTGGACGGCCGCGTGCAGGGTGTAACCGACGACGATGTCCGCCGCCGTGAATTCGCCCCCGACGAGGTAATCGTGGTTCTCGAGCCTCGCGTTCAGCGACCTGGCGTAATGCTGGAACGCGCGCTTGCCCTCCTCGTAGCGCTCGGGGTTGCGGTCTTCCTCCGGCAGCAGGAACAGATGCAGCGCCATCTGCGACACCGGATGCATCAACGTCGATTCGCCGAAGTGCAGCCAGGACAGGAACGCCCCGAAATGCTTCGACTCGTGCGACGGCCGCAGCCGCCCTTCCCCATAGTGCTCGAGCAGGTACTGAATGATGGCGACCGACTCAAACATCGTCTGCGAGTCATCGATCAGCACCGGCACTTTGCCGAACGGCGACAACTCGAGATAATCCGCCGACCTCAACGCCTTCGGATCGAACGGCAGCACCTCGAGCTCATAGTCGAGCCCGAGCTCTTCGAGCAGCCACAATACGCGGGTGGAACGGCTGCCCGTGCAATGATAAAGCTTCATCTACATCGGCCTTTCGTCGGTTCGTAAATTCAATACGGAGAAATGATACATGTCTTCGCGCGACAGGGCGTTCGTCGGGCTGGCGGCCCTCTCACTCCTCGCCGCGACAATGCTCGGCGCCTACGCGAGCCATGGCTTGCGCAGCGCTCCGGCAGACGCCGTCGATGCCGTCCGGATGGCCGTGTCGATGCAGTTCTATCACGGACTCGCGTTGCTGGCCGTCGCGCTGCTCGGCGAGCGACTCGGGTCGCGCTGGGTGACCGTCGCCGGCTGGCTGTTCGTCGCGGGCACTGTGCTCTTCTGCGGCAGCGTCTATGCGTCGCGCCTGCTCGGCCTCGAGGCGCTCGGCGCCGTCGCCCCGCTCGGCGGCTCGACGCTGATGGCGGGCTGGATCGGCGTCGCCGTCGCGGCGCTCACCTCCGGCCGCCGCCCTTCCTGAACGCGGCCGCGCAGATCCGCTCGCATAGCTCTTCGAACGAGATACCGACTGCGGCCGCCGAGCGCGGCAGCAAGCTGCCCGACGTGAGCCCCGGCAACGTATTCATCTCGAGACACCAGAGGCCGCCGTCGGCATCCATGCGGAAATCCGCACGGCTGTAGCACTGTAGTTTCAACGCACGATGCGCGGCGAGGCCGAGCTCCTGCACGCGGTGCGTCTGCTCGGGCGTCAGATCGGCCGGGAAGATTTCGTCCGCACCGCCCACTTGATATTTAGCCGCGTAGTCGAAGATCGGCCCCGTTCGAGAAATGATCTCGCCGACCGCGAGCGCCTCGTCGTCGAGAATGCCGACGGTCAGCTCGCGCCCGGCGATATAGCGCTCGACCATCACCGCGTCGTCGTAGCGTGCGGCATGCTCGATCGCCCGCTGCAGATCTTCGAGCCGCTCCACAAGCGTGAGCCCGACCGTCGACCCCTCGCCGTTCGGCTTCACGATGACCGGCAGACCGAGGCGCGCGGCCACCGTCTCCGCGGACACCGGGGCCATCAGCCATTCCGCCGTCGGCACGCCGGCGGCAAGAAAGAGCCGCTTCGAGACATCTTTGTCCATGCCGAGCGCGCTGCCGATGCGACCGGAGCCGGTATAGGTGATACCCGCGAGATCGAGCACGGCCTGCACGGTGCCGTCCTCGCCGGAGCCGCCGTGCAGCGCCAGAAAGACCAGATCCGACTCGCGCAGGTCGGGACGGCTCACGATCGCCGGCAGCGACGCCCGATCGACGGCCTGCGCAGGCGGCACGCGCTCGACCCGGCCGTTGAGCAAGGCGGCCTCCTCGGCCGGTGGCAAGACGCCGCGCACGGCATCGACCGCAACCACGTCGTGCCCTCGAGCCCGGAGTGCGCGTACGACTTGCGACGCGCTCGCGCCGGACACGTCGCGCTCCATGCTCTCGCCGCCGAACAGGACTGCAATCTTCACGTAAGCCTCCGGGCAGTATTGGGTCGCATTGTAATCGATGCCTTTGGGCCCATTTCGGTGACGGAGCGGCCCGCACGGTGTCGCTACACTAATGTAGCGGGCGCGCACGGCCGCCGGCGACGTTGGTACGGCAAATGCACTTCGAAGCCGAACCGGCCGTTGTTAAGGAGCGACGATCATGACTTCCCGAAGAAGCAGGCTATCCGCATGCTCTGCCGCGGCTGCCCTGTCCCTGCCGGCCATCGCCGGCGCGCAGCCCGCGGAGGCGATCGAGGAGGTCGTCGTCACCGGCACGTACATTCCGCGCGCGTCCCAGTTCGATTCGCCGTCGCCGCTCGTGGTCGTGGGCCGCGAGGAGATCGACGCCTCGGGCGCGAACGTAATCGGCGAGCTGATCGAAGACCTCACGATCAATTCCGGTTCGCTGAACAATCCAGATTCATTCACGCAGAACCTGACGACCGGCACCAGCAACGTCAATTTGCGCGGCCTCGGCGTGGCATCGACTCTCGTGCTCTTTAACGGCCAACGCCAAACCGCAAGCGCGATGGCGACCGATCGCGGCGAGAACTTCGTCGACACCTCGTCGCTGCCGCCGATGATCGCCTTCGACCGCGTCGAGATCCTCAAAGACGGGGCCGCCGCCCTCTACGGCTCCGAGGCCGTCGCAGGCGTCGTGAATTTTCTAAGCCGGCGGAATTTCGAAGGGGTCGAGGTGGAGCTCGGCTATCAGGATATCCCCGGCCACGACCAACGCGACCTGGAGCTCAGCGTGCTATACGGTGTCGGCAACGATACGACGCACTTCTTGGCCGCATTCAGCCATCTCGACCGCGACATGCTGACGACCGCCGATCGCAGGCTTTCGTCACTCACGGACGATCTCAGCCAGGCCGGTTATCCGGGCTCCTTCCTCATCCCGACTCAGCCGGCTCATGCCGTGTACGGAGCCGTCTGGGGCCAAGCCTTCGATTCGAACGGCAATGGCATCGCGGACTTCATCGAGCCGACCCTCGGCCTGCCCGCCGTGCCCGGCGCACAGCCGCCGGTTTTCGGCGACAACGATTGCGCCGCCGTGGCGGCCACCGACCCGAAGGTCATCCCCTCCTTCGCCGCCGTCGTGCCGACGCCCATCGGTAACGTGCCGCTCGGGCTTTGCCAGTTCGACTTCGGCAGCTTCTGGAGCCTCGTGCCGGAGGAGACGCGCAACACCGCCTACTTCGAGCTCACCCACGTGCTGAGTGAGCGCGTCGACGGCCGCGTCGAGCTCCATGTGGCCGACAACGAGGCGATCAGCAACACCTCGCCGTCGTTCCCATTTGCGCGCTTCCCGCTCATCGAGGCCGCTCATCCGGACAACCCCTACGGCACCGACGTCCAGTTCATCGGCCGGCTGATCGGCGCGGGCGGCGTGCCATTCGAAAGCCGCTACGACAGCACGACCCGGCGCATCGCCGGCACACTCTCGGGCGATTTCGGCACCGGCTGGTCATGGGAGTTCGGCGCCCAGTACAGCGAGAACGACTTCAAAATCGCGGCCCCAGATGTTCTGGTGGATCAGTTCGACGCGGCGCTGCAGGGGCTCGGCGGGCCAGCCTGCGATCCCGCGGCGGGCACAGCAGGCGTCGCGCCTTGTCACTACTTCAATCCATTCGGCAGTGCGTTGACCGGTACGGGCACACCGAACACACCCGAGCTGCTCGACCATCTGGTCGGCTTCTACGAGATCGACGCGACCAGCGAGCTGCTGACGGTTGGCGGCTTCGTCACGAGGGAGCTCGGCATGCTACCGGGCGGCTCGGCCGCGCTCGTGGTCGGGGCGCAGCATCGCGCGGAGGAGCTCGACCACGACTATAACGACGATGCGAACCGCGACAACTTCATCTTTCTGGTCGGCAATCCGGATTTCAGCGAGCACCGCAATATCAACGCATTGTTCGCCGAGCTCGCGCTACCGATCGCCGAGACGGTCAATCTGCAGCTCGCCGTGCGGCATGAAGATTACGGCGACATCGATTCGACCGACCCCAAGCTGACCGTGCTGTGGCAGCCGTCGGACGGACTATCCCTGCGCGGCTCGATCGGCACGTCGTTCCGCGCGCCGTCGATGTTCCAATCGTTCGGCACGCAAACGACATTGGGCGAGCTGATCGATCCCAACGTCGGGACACCGCAGTTTTTCCCCGTGCGCTCGCAGCCGGACCCGCAAGGACATCCGCTGCGGCCCGAAGAGGCGGACGTCTTGAACCTAGGGTTGACATGGTTCGCGCGCGATGCGCTGCGGATCGATCTCGACTACTGGTCGTTCGAGTACTCGAACGTCATCATCAAGCAGAATGCGCAGGCCATCCTGAATGCCGCGGCAATGGGCGACCCGCAAGCCCTGGCACAGATCGTTCGTGCCCCGGGCAGCGGCCTGCTGCTGCAGGTCGACACCTACTTCGATAACGCGTCGGCGCTCGATACGGATGGCGTCGATCTTCGCATCACCTACGACCTGCCGTCGGCCGGGCCGTCGACTTATCAGGTCGGGCTCGAAAGCACGCTGGTCACGAGCTACGACATCGACGATCCGCAGGCCGGCAGAATCGACGGCGCGGGCAGGCGCAATTTCGCGAACTTTGCGACATCGATGCCGGAGCTGCGTGCGAACGCCTTCTTCAACTGGCGCCGAGACGCGCATCTCGTCGATGTCGCGGTGCGCTATATCGACTCGTATGCGGACGATCAGGCGGCATTGGGCGCCGGCAGCGGTGCGTTCCGCAGCATCGGCAGCCAGGTGACGACCGACGTGCGCTATGCGTATCAGTTCCGCGATGGCGCAGGCCCGCGCATCGCGGTCGGCGTCATCAATCTGTTCGACGAGGATCCGCCGCACGTTGCGACCAATGGCGGCTACGATTCAAAGGTTCACGACCCGCGTGGCCGCGTCGTTTACGCGCGCGCGTCGTTCACGTTCTGATCACGCGCTAAGCGGGGCGCCGCCGCGCGGCGAACGGCGCCGGCGGACGCTCGCCCGGGAGGTCGAACGCATCGAGCGCGCGGTGCTGCTCCGCCGCATCGAGCCGCTGGAACCACTCGATGCCGGCGGCGCCGCGCGCCGCGACCAGCTTGCCGCGGCGGAACAGGAGCTGACGCCACGGCACTGCCGGCGTGCGCGACGCGGTGCCCGCAAGGTGCGCGAAGTTGAGGGGGTCGGCTGCGGAGACGACCACCCACTCGTCGCTGCCCTCCGTCTGCCGCACCTTGCGCAGCATCGGGATTGCATCCGGCAGCGCAAACTGCTCACCGCCGAGCGGCGCCACGAAGCGGCCGCCGCGGATCTCGCCGCGCGTCTCCCACCGTCGGAACACTTCCAGCAGCAGCCGCCATGACGGCGCGAGCAGCTCACGGCCCAGAATCGCCCGGCAAACGACGCCGTAGCGGCGCAGCAGCGCACGAGCCACATGTTCGACGGCCGCCGGCGTCGGGCCGTCGCCCCGCGTGGCAGAACTCTCGTCTTCGTCTACCATCGCGGCGGACGGCGCGACCAGCGCCCAGCGACCCGCCGCGTCAAAGCCCACGCCTCGCGACCGGCTGCGGCCGCCGAAGCCGGCGCGCCGCCGCTGCGGCGTCAGCAGTGCGCGCAGCCCGTTGAACGAATCGGCCGTTACACGGCCGCGCGCGACGAGCTCGCCGAGGGCCTCTTCAACCTGGGCGCGCAGCAGACCGCTCGCCTGCACGATCTCGACGAAGAACAACGCGCCGCGCGTCGCAAGCACCGACTCGATACGAGCCGCCGCGGAGGACGGCGGCGGATCATCCAAACCCGCGAAGCCGGCCGAGCGCTGCGCAAGCTCGCGCCATTCGGCGAGCACTGTGCGCGGCACCAGCACGATCGGCGATGCAGCCACCGTCGTCGGCCGAGGGCCGACCACCGCGGCCCGCGGACGCGGCCGCCACCAAACCGCTTCGCCTGCTCCCGACAAGCGATCGAGCAGATCGCGGTCGTAGTGGGCGATGCGCGCGGGCAGCACCTCGCGCTCCCATGCAATCGCAGGCAATGCGAGCCCCTGCAGCTCGTCCAGCACCGCCCGCAGCGCATCGACGCCCTCGCGCCGATCCGGACCGAGCCCCTGCCAGCGGAACAGGAACCGCTGATAGTCCGCGAGCGTCACCGGCTCGATTTCACTACGCAGCCGCTTCAACGTATAGCGATGAATCCGAGCGAGCAGTCGGCGCTCGCACCATTCCTCGATCTCGTCGGCCGGCAGCAGCGCGCGATAGCGGCCGCGCATCACGAAGCCCTGTTGCTCGAGCGCCGCAAGCGGCACCGCAAGCGCCGCCGCGGACAGGCCGAGCGGCGCGGCGAGCTCCGTGGCGGTTACCGGGCCGAGGGCCTCGAGCCGGCCGCGCACGATCTCGCGCAGGGCCGTATCTGCATCGTCCACGCGGCCGGGCAACGCCGCCGCGCTCTCGCCGGCGAGGCCGTCCGGCAACGCGAGACGCAGATCCGCCAGCCGCTCCGCCGCCACCCACAAGGTGTCGCCGCCGCGCGGCTCGAACACGGTCGCGCGGCGCGAGCGGCACAGCACGTCGAAGTGGTCCGGCCACTCGGCCGAGGTCGCGGCCGCTTCGGCCCGCGTCATGAAGCCGAGCGTGACCAGCGCATCATGCAGCTCGTCCGGATCCCGCGCATCGGGCCACGCCTCCTCGCACACCCGCTCGATCGCGGCGCTGTCCAGCCTGCCGAGCTCGGCGGCCTGCTCGACGCTCATATAACGACGGCTTTGCACCGCGAGCGTGCGCCGCTCCTCCGCGGGCGCATCGTCGAGGAAGGCGTATGGTCTGGCGCCGAGAATCTCCTGAGCGAGCGGCGACGGCGCCGTCAGATCCCGGCACAGGATCTCGACCTCGCCGGATTCGATACGCACCAGCAGCCGCTCGAGGCCCTGCACGTCGAGCGCCGTATGCAGACAATCTGCAAGCGTCTGCTCGACGAGCGGATGGTCGGGGATCTCCCGGTCGCCGCCGCCGAGGTTCTCCGCGCAGGCAAGTTGCTCCGGGAAGACGGTCGAAAGCAGATCCTCCGCATCGTTGCGCTGAAACTGCGGCGGCGCGCGCTTACCGTCGCGAAAGCGGCGAATCGCCAGCGCGTTGGTCGCGTTCCAGCGCCAATAGGTCGGAAACATCGGCGCCCCGAGCAGAGCCTGGGTGAGCACATCCCGCACGCTCACGCTCGATAAATACCGGACGACATCCTCGAGCGCGAAACTGTGCACGGTGCCGAGCGACAGCACGATCGAATCCTCGAGCGCGGCCGCTTGCAGCTCGAAATTGAAGCGGCGGCAGAACCGCTTGCGCAGCGCGAGTCCCCACGCCTTGTTCAGCCGCGAGCCGTACGTCGAATGCACGACGAGGTGGCTGTCGCCGGTCTCGTCGAAGAAGCGCTCGAAGACGATCCGCTCGTGGGTCGGCAGCGCGCCGAACGCGGCCTTTGCGGCGCCCAGATAGTCGATGAGCTGAGCGGCAGCGGCCGCCGGCACCCCGACGTCGCTGCTGAGCTGCGCCGCCGCCTGCTGCGGCGTTCCGGTTTCGAGCGCGAGATCGATGCCCGCGCGCAGCTCGGACACCGCCGCCGACAGCTCGTCACTGCGGCCGAGCGCTTCGCCGAACCAGAACGGGATGCTCGGCGGCTCGCCATGCGCGTCCTCGACGTAGACCTTGCCCGTCACGATCTTGCGGATCCGGTAGGACGTATTGCCGAGCTGGAAGATGTCTCCCGGCATGCTATCGAACGCAAAGTCCTCGTTCAGCGTGCCGACCGGATACTCCTCCGGCAGCATGACTACGTCGTAATCGAATTGATCCGGGATCACGCCGCCGTTGGTGATCGCTGTGAGCCGGGCGGACCGCCGGGCGCGCACGATGCCGTTCACGCGGTCGAGATGCAGATGCGCGGAGCGCCGTCCGCGATGCGTCGTGAAGCCTTCGGCAAGCATGTCGACGACCGCATCGAAGCGCGCGCGCGTAAGCTCGCGATAGGGCTGCGCCGCCGTGAAGCGCGCGTAAAGATCGTCGAGCCGCCATTCGGCCAGGGCCACCTCGGCGACGATCTGCTGCGCAAGCACGTCGAGCGGCGCGCCGGGCGACCGGACGGCATCGAGATCGCCGCGGCCGGCGGCCGCCAGCAGCGCCGTGCATTCGACGAGCTCGTCGCGCGACAGCGGAAACAGCCGACCCTTCGGCGTACGGCCGAGCCCGTGGCCGGAACGCCCGACGCGCTGCAGGAACGCCGCAATCGCGCGCGGCGAGCCAATCTGGCAAACGAGATCGACGTCGCCGACGTCGATACCGAGCTCGAGCGACGAGGTGGCGACCACGGCCTTGAGCTGCCCGGACTTCAGGCGCTGCTCGGCCGACAGTCGATGCTCCTTGGCGAGGCTGCCGTGATGGGACGTGACGGCGTCCTCGCCGAGCCGCTCCGCCAGATGCCGCGCGGCGCGCTCGCACAGCCGGCGGGTATTCACGAACACCAACGTGGTGCGGTGCGCGCGAATCATCTCCGCGAGCTTGTCGTAGGTCTCGGCCCAGACCTCGTTCGACATAATCGGCTCGAGCGGCGCGGACGGCAGCTCGAGCTCGAGATCACGCTCACGCACATGGCCGACATCGACGATCTCGCAAGGCGTCGGCGCCGCGCCGAGCAAGAAATCCGCGATCCGCTCGATCGGCTTCGTGGTCGCGGACACACCGACCCGCACCGGCGGTCGGTCCGTCAGGCCCGCGAGCCGCTCGAGCGACAGTGCGAGATGGGCGCCGCGCTTGTTGCCCGCGAGGGCGTGGATCTCGTCGATGATGACGGTACGAACGGTCGCCAGCATGCGCCGGCCGGACTCCGACGTCAGCAGGATGTACAGCGACTCCGGGGTCGTGACGAGGATATGCGGCGGCGTGCGGCGCATGCG